>ONVK01000005.1 GCA_900321255.1 uncultured Lentisphaerota bacterium
TTACTTGACCTCGACTTCGGCGCCGGCCTTCTTGAGCTGCTCGGCGATCTTCTCGGCCTCGTCCTTGGCGATGGCTTCCTTGACCTTCTTGGGAGCGCCGTCGACCATGTCCTTGGCGTCCTTGAGGCCAAGACCGGTGATCGCGCGGATCTCCTTGATGACGGCGATCTTGTTCGCGCCAGCGGCCTTGAGGATGACGTCGAACTCCGTCTTCTCCTCGGCAGGAGCGGCGCCAGCGGCGGGACCCGCGACTGCGACTGCGGCGGCGGCGGAAACGCCCCACGCCTCTTCGAGAGCCTTGACGAGCTCGTTGATTTCGAGAACCGTCTTGCCCGACAGCTCCTTGATGATCTCTTCGTTTGTCATTTTTTGTTTCCTTTGTTTTACTTGTCAACCCTTGGCGTTTTTCATCCAAGGGAAATCTGGTTTACTGTTGAGCGGCTTCGGCGGCGGGCGCCTCGGCTGCAGGAGCGGCATCGCCGCCCTTCTTGGCCTTCTCGGAGAGGACGCGGGCGAGACGGGTCGCAGGCTCCTTGAGGAGCATGAGAAGCGTCGCACGGAGCTGATCCTTGCCGGGAACCTTGGAGAGGGCCTCGACCATCGCGGCGTCAACGATCTTGTTGTCGTAGTCCGCGCCCTTGACGGACGCCTTGCCGTTCGAGTCCTTGACGAACTCCATGATGGCCTTCGCGACGGCCGTAGGCTCGCCGTGACCGGTGACGATCGCGGAATTGCCCTTGAACATCGCGTTGACCTCTTCGCTCCACCCCTTCTCCTTGGCGACCTTGCCGAGGAAGGTGTTCTTCACGACGAGGAGACGGCTGTCGAGCGCGCGGAGGGCCTTGCGGAGCTTCGCGAACTGCGCGACGGTAACGCCGCCGTGGTCGATGATGAAGCAGTAGTCAGAGTCCTTTACTCGGGCGACGACCTCGTCGAGGATTGCAATCTTTTCGATTCTCATTTTAGTCACCCTCCTTATTCGGCATCACTGACGACCTGGACCGGAACGCCGACGCCCATGGTCGAGGAGATGCTCATGCCCTTGATGAACACACCCTTGACCGTGGCCGGCTTCGCGGCCTGGACGGCGGAAACGATGGCCTTGATGTTCTCGACGAGCTTGGCGGCGTCAAACGAGCGCTTGCCCGCGATGACGGCCATGTTGCCCGTCTTGTCCATGCGGAAGTCGACCTTGCCGCCCTTCGCCTCCTTGACGGCGGTCGCCGTATCGTCGGTGACCGTGCCGGTCTTGGGGTTGGGCATGAGGCCGCGCGGACCGAGGATGCGGGCGCACTTGCGGACTTCCTTCATGGCCTCGACAGTGGCGATCGCGACGTCGAAGTCGCACCAGCCCTCTTTCGTGACCTTCTCGATGAGGTCGGCGAGACCGACGTAGTCGGCACCTGCCTGACGCGCCTCCTCGGCGTGGTCGCCGCCGGCGAACACCGCCACCTTGACGGTCTTGCCCGAGCCGTTGGGGAGCTTGACGGTGCCGCGCACCGCCGTGTCGCCCTTGGTGAGCTCCTTGCCGAGACGGAAGTAGACGTCGACCGTCTCGTCGAACTTCGCGCCGGCGTTGTCCTTTACGAACTTGACCGCCTCCTCGAGGGAGACCTCCTTCTTGGGGGCCTTCTTCAGCGCGTTGAAATACCTCTTTCCGTGCTTGCTCATTCGACCACCTCGATTCCCATGTTGCGAGCCGTGCCTGCGATCATCTTGACCGCCTGCTCGGGATCGTCGGTGTTGAGGTCGGCCTTCTTCATCTCAACGATCTTGAGAAGCTGGGCCTTGGTGACCTTGCCGACCTTGTTCTTGTTGGGAACGCCGCTGCCCTTGGCGAGACCGGCCTCCTTCTTGAGGAGCACCGACGCAGGCGGCGACTTGAACTGCAGCGAGAAGCTGCGGTCCTGGTAGACCGTGATGATCACGGGGATGACTAGCCCCGAGTCCTTCGCCGTCTTGGCGTTGAACTCCTTGCAGAACTGCATGATGTTGACACCAGCAGAACCGAGGGCGGGGCCCACGGGCGGCGCGGGATTCGCGGCGCCGGCGGGAATCTGGAGCTTTACGACTCCAGTGACTTTCTTTGCCATATTAGTGTTCGCTCAGTCGCTTGCTTCGCACGGGCAATCCTGCACTCCGCTCGCTTCCTCGCTCAACCCTTCTTTTCTCTGTCGGCTCCTTCCGGGGATCCTTCCCGGTGCTTCCGGCGCGCCTCGCGGCGCTTCCGGCCTTTCGGACCGTAATTACACGCCTCCTACTTGATCGGCTCGAGAGTCTCCTCGACGGGGACTTTCTCGACCTGCCAGTATTCGACGTCGACAGGGACCTTGCGGCCGAAGACTGCGACTTCGACCTTGAGCTTGCCCTTGTCGGGATCCACCATTGAAACCTGGCCCGTCAAGCCCATGAACGCGCCATCGTTTATCTTCACCGTCTCGTCGACGCTGAAATCAACCTTCGGACGCTCGGCCATCGCGCCCGCCGAAGGACGGTCGAGGAGAATCGAATCCACCTCGCTCTGCTTCAGCGGCTGCGGCCTGTCTCCGCCCACGAACCCGATCACGCCGGGTGTCTCGCGGAGGAACTGCCACGTCCTTTCGAAAATCGCCTTCTTCCCGTTTTCGTCGAGCCCCTTCGCCTCGTCGTAGAGCGCGAGCTCCGCGAGAACGTAGCCGGGGAAGAACTTCTTCGTGATCGTGCGCTTCCTGCCGTCCTTCTTCTCGGTGACGCGCTCGGTCGGGATCACGCACCGGCCGATGTACTCTTCCATGCGCTCGAGCTTTACGCGAGCCTCGATCGACTTCTGGGCCTTGTTTTCCTGGCCGGTGAGCGTGTGAAGCACAAACCACTGCTTGACCATAGTCTTACCTCTTCGGTCCTTCTGCTACCTGCGGCCCCTCACGCCCCCGCGTGGACGACCTTGATGAACGCCTCGATCAGCTTGTCGCATACGAGCGTCGTGGCCGCGAGTATGAAGATGAACGAAATCACGACGAGCGTCGACTCCCAAAGCTCGCCCTTCCCGGGCCACGTCACGCGCTTGGCCTCGGCGGACACGCCGGCCAGGTACTCCTGCGTCTTCTTGAAAAAGCTCATCTTCCTTTTCCTCGTTCCGTTGGCAGGGTAGGAGGGAATCGAACCCCCATAGGCGGTTTTGGAGACCGCTGCACTGCCATTGTGCTACTACCCTAATTGAGCTCCCTCCCCTCGCGCACTTTCGCCTTTCGGCTAATTCACGCTGGGGTCGCTCGAAATCACTTGGTTTCCTTGTGGGTCGTGCGCTTGCGGCAGTGCGGGCAGAACTTCACCTTCTCCAGACGCTCCGTCATTGTCTTCTTGTTGCGGGTCGTCGTGTAGTTGCGGTTCTTGCACTCACCACAGGCCAAAATAGCGAGTTCTCGCATTTTCTGATCCTTCCGTCCTGGAGGAGACAGAGCCCGGCCGGCCACTTCCGGCCGGGCATCTCACAGGACTTCTCTTGCTGTTACTTGATGACGCTCGAAACCGTTCCGGCGCCGACCGTGCGGCCGCCCTCGCGGATGGCGAAGCGCATCTTGTCCTCAAGCGCGACAGGCGCGATGAGCTTGACGGTGATCTCGACGTTGTCGCCGGGCATGACCATCTCGACGCCGTCGGGGAGCTGAATGTCGCCCGTCACGTCCGTCGTGCGGATGTAGAACTGGGGACGATAGCCCTTCATGAACGCGGTGTGGCGGCCACCCTCTTCCTTGGTGAGGACGTAGACCTGGCCCTTGAACTCGGTGTGCGGGGTGATGGAACCCGGCTTCGCGAGAACCTGGCCGCGGGCAACACTTCGTCGCCGACCTTGACGACACCGCGCTCAACGCGGCCGGTGACGACCGTGCCGCGGCCTTCGATCGAGAAGATGTCCTCGATAGGCATGAGGAACGGCTTGTCAAGCTCGCGCTGGGGCTCGGGGATGTAGGTGTCGAGGGCGTTCATGAGCTCGTCGATGCACTTGCACGCCGGGTCGTCCTTCGAGGCCGCCTGGGTGGCCGGATAGGCCGCGCCGCGGATCACGGGGATCTTCGGCACGCCGACCTGGCGGGCGAGAAGGACGTGCTCGCGCGTCTGGGGCATCGGGCCGTCGACGGCGGAGACGACGAGGATGGCGCCGTCCATCTGGGCCGCGCCGGTAATCATGTTCTTGACGTAGTCAGCGTGTCCGGGGCAGTCGACGTGCGCATAGTGACGGTTCTCCGTCGCGTACTCGACGTGGGAGGAGGCGATCGTGAGAATCTTGGTCGCGTCGCGGCGGCCAGCGGACTCGGACGCCTTGGCGACCTGGTCGTACTTGATCTCCTCGCAGAGGCCCTTGAGAGCCTGGACGTGCGTGATAGCGGCCGTAAGCGTGGTCTTGCCGTGGTCGACGTGGCCGATGGTGCCGACGTTCACGTGCGGCTTTCCGCCGCGATCGAATGTTTCCTTAGCCATTTTTTTAACTCCTGTGAGTAGTTGTTCTTCGTTTGCCTCCGCCCCATGTTGGAGCCACCTAGCGGAATCGAACCGCCGACCTCATCCTTACCAAGGATGTGCTCTACCTACTGAGCTAAAGTGGCCTCCGTCTAGAGCGAAAACCTAGATAGTATATCAAAAACGCGCCGATAGGCGCAAGGGGGTATTTTTCATCGGACGAACTGCGTCCGGAACTGGTGGCGAAGGAGGGGTTCGAACCCTCGACCCAAGGCTTATGAGTCCTTTGCTCTACCGACTGAGCTACCTCGCCAATGTCGCCTCAAGTGACAACAGGCGCGTAGTTTACCAAAACAGCGCGCCCGCCGTCAAGGGCGATTTCACTCAGAATCGCGGACGGCGTCGATCAGCTCGTCGGACGTGATGAAACGCCCCTTCGCGCGGCAGACGAGGATGCGGCCGATGAGCGCGCTCTCGAAGTCGGAGATGCAGACGCCGTCCTTGCGGTCGCGGAGTATCCGCATCAGGTCCTTCGCCGTGACAGCGTACTTCTGCTCCCTGCGGGGGACGAAGAGGTTCGTCACGGCGAGAAGCGCCTCGACGACGGGATGCAGTACAGCCGCGAGCAGGCGGTAGACGCGCGCCATCCTCAGGCAGAAGAAAAGCGGACGCGCGGCGCAGAGCATCTTCGGCATGAACTCGGAGACATACAGGACCACAAGCGCGGAGGCGACGCTCCAGACGGCGCATCCGGCGCGCGAGCCGCCGAGCAGCTCGATCGAGAGCGCGGCGGAGGCGGAGGAGAACGCGACGCCGGCGAGGTTGTTGCCTATGAGCAGCGTCGTGAGCGTGCGGGACATGTCCGAAAGCGCCGACTGGACGATCTTCGCCTTGCGCCCGCCCGCGCGGGAGAGGTGGAGTATGCGCTCGCGGCTCACGGAGAGGAAGCCCGTCTCCGCGCCGGCGCAGAACGCGGCGAGAAGCAGCGCGGCGATCGCCGCGAGGAAGAGGAGGAACACCGTCATGCGTCGTCCTCCTCGGTCCGTTCGACCGCTGCGTCGGTTTCCTCTATCAGTTCCTCGTCGGATGTCGTCGTCGGACGCGAAAGCACCTCGAACCTGACAAGCGTGACGCGGCGGCCGCGACGCTTGAGGACGGTCGCGCGGCATCCGTCGGCCTCGATCTCCTGCCCGACGTGCGGAATCCTCTCGGCGTGGAAAGTGACCCAGCCGGAGAGGCGGTCGGCATCCTCGGCCTCGAGCTCGAGATCAAGCTCGCGGTTCACCTCCTCGAGGCTCGCGCGCGCGTCGATCTCCCAGACATTGTCGCCCTTCTTCACGATCGCCGGCTCCTCGCCCGCGTTGCCGCCGAACACGGCGGGGCCCATGATTAGCTCGAGGACGTCGTTGAGCGCGATGATCCCCGCCGTCCCGCCGTATTCGTCGAGCACGACGGCGAGACGCCTGCCGCTCTTGGCGAACATGACGAACAGGTCGTCGAGCGTCATGTTCTCGGGAACGAAGACCGGCTCCTCGCTCCTGCCGGTGCGGACGTCGAGAACGCCCTCGATGGCGTCGGGCGTGCGGCGGAACTGCGGGAGGAAACGGTGCTTCGCGTTCGCGACTGCGGCGGCGCGCGCCTCTTCGGGAAGGTCCAGGTCGACTCCTTCGATGTCGACGCGCGGCGTCATCTCGTCGTTCGCGTGTATCTCGGAGAGCCGCAGGACGCCCTCTATCATCTCGACGTCCTCGGAAAGCGACTCGTCCCTCTCGGCCGCAGACTCGAGGACGGTCATCAGCTCCTCGTCGGAAAGAGCCCGCCTCTCGCGCTCGAGGGCGGGCGCGAACGCCTTGGAGGAAAGCCGCAGGACGTTGTTGAACGGACGAAGGACGATGCGCCAGAACTTGAGCAGCCGCGCGCACGGCGGCGCAAGGCGCTCGGCATAGCGGAGCGCGAGGCGCTTCGGGGTTATCTCGCCGAAGACGAGCAGAAGAAGCGTCATCGACGGAACGGCAAGCCAGCTCCCGCCGGGGACATACGCGCGGAACGCGAGGAAGCCGAGCGTCGAGATCGCGAAGTTTACGAGCGTGTTGCCGACGAGAAGGGTCGAGAAGAGAACGGCCTTGTCGGCGAGGCACTTCGTGATGAGGGCGTCCGCTGCGGCGCTCTTCGCGCGGATGCGCTCGCGCTGGGCCCCCGTCAAAGAGAAGAGCACTGTCTCCGCCCCGGAAAAGAACGCCGAGAGCAGAAACAGTGCCGGCAATGCGACAAGCACCGCCATGTGCGGACTTAGGCGCCGAGCTGGAGGCGCGCGAAGCGCTTCACGGTGATCGGCGCGCCGATCTCCTTCGCGACGGACGCGAGGTACTGCTCGACGGTCTGCTCGCCGTCTGCGACGTAGTCCTGCTTGACGAGGCAGATCTGCGTGCAGAACTTGGAGGCCATGCCCTTCTTGATGCCGACGAGGGCCTGTTCGGGGGGAAGCTTGCCCTTCTGCTCCTTGAGCGCGTTGAGCTTGATCTCGAGCTCGGCGTCGATCTCGGCCTGGGGAACATCCTCGGGCTTGACGTACTTCGGCGCGTTCGCCGCGACCTGGAGGCACACCATGTGCGCCGCCTCGTCGAGCTTCTCGCAGGGCTTGTCGCAGACGAGCTCGACGAGAACGCCGATCTTGCCGCCCATGTGGATGTAGCCGCTGAGGCAGCCGGCGCCCTCGAGCACATAGCGCTCGCTGCGGCGGATCTTCACGTTCTCGCCCGTCTTGGTGAGGAGCATCTTGTAGTCGTCGTTGAGCGTCTGCTCGATGTCCTTGCCTTCGAGAGCGACCTTTGCCGCGTCGTCGACGAACTTGATGAACGCCTCCGTCTTGGCGACGAAGTCGGTCTCGCAGTTGACCTCGGCGAGGGCCATCGACTTCTTGTCGTCCGCGACGGCGAGGGCTACGATGCCCTGCTTGGACTCCTTGTCGACGCGCTTCGCGGCGACGGCGAGGCCCTTCTCGCGGAGGAACTTGACGGCCTCCTCCATGTTGCCGTTGGTGGCCGTGAGGGCTTCCTTGCACGCTCCCATTCCGGCGGCGGTCGCCTCGCGGAGCTCCTTGATCTGCTGAATAGTGATTGCCATTGTTTTAAACCTTTCTTTTCCTTAACTCTGCCTCACTCGGCCTTCGGGGCCTCCGCCGCAGGAGCGGCCTCGGCGGCTGCGACGACGGCTGCCTCCGCCTCGGCGACCTTGGCCTTGCGCTTCGCGGCGAGATCTGCCTTCGCCTTGGTCTCGGCGGCCTCCTTGGCGGCGCGCGCGGCGGCCTTGACGTTCGCGGCGACGCCAGACTTCTTCGAGGCGGCTCCGCCAGCGGCGGCCTTGCGGGTCGTGGCCTTCGCACGACGCTCGGCGCGGGCCGCCTTCTCGGCGTCATCGCGGTTCTTGCGCTCCTGCTCGCGCTTGCGGTTCTCCTCGGCGGCCTTCGCGCCGTACTCGTCGTTAGCGCCCTTGACGACCTTGACGAGGCCGTTGAGGATCAGTTCGACGCCGCGGACGGAATCGTCATTGCCGGGGATCACGTAGTCGATCGGCTCGGGGTCGGCGTTGGTGTCGACGATCGCGACGACGGGGATGTGGAGACGCACCGCCTCCTTGACGGCGTTGGCCTCGCGAACGACATCGACGACGACGAGCGCGCCCGGGAGCTCCGCCATGTCGGCGACGCCGGTGAGGTTCTTCTCGAGCTTGTTGAGCTCGCGGCGGAGCATCGAGGCCTCCTGCTTGTGCTCGGAGAGCTCGCCGCCGTTGGCCTTGGCGGTCGCCTGGAGCTGGCGCATGCGGCGGACGGACGAGCGGATGGTCTTCGCGTTCGTGAGCGTGCCGCCGAGCCAGCGCTCGGTCACGTAGAACTGCTCGACGGACTCGGCCGCCGACTTGACGAGCTCGGAGACCTGCTTCTTCGTCGCGACGAAGAGGATCTTCTTGCCGCCGAGGACCGTGTCCTTGAGGAACTGCGCGGCCTCGTCGAGGAGGGCGACGGACTGGGTGAGGTCGATGATGTGGATTCCGTTGCGCTTGTCGAAGATGTATCCCTTCATCTTCGGGTTCCAGCGCTTCGTCTGATGGCCGAAGTGAAGACCGGCATCAAACATGTCCTTGAGCGTGATGCCCGTGAGGGCGGACGTAGGCATTTCCATTTTGTTTTCTCCTTGAATCCTTTGTTCAGATTAATCCGCTTTGGCCGAGGATGGACTACCCCGGCTCATTCGCTTCATCCCGCCCACCATGGACAAGATGGCGCGTAGTTTACCAAACGGCGCCGATTCCGTCAAGGGGTCGCCGTTATCCTGTAGACGTGGCGGGAGTACGCGGGATAGGCGTCGGAGAACTCTCCGTTCTCAAAGGCGATCCTGCGGTTTTCGTAGAGCACCTCGGCAACGCCCCTGCGCGGCGCCTCGGGCGGCAGCGTGAAAACGACCTCTTCGAGAGGCCCTGCGTCGATGTTGCAGGAGAAGACATACCAGTCGTCGCCGCACTTCGACGTGCGATGGCGGAGGAGGTCCGTTCCGACCGACGCGCGCGCCGGCTCGCACAGCTCCTCCGAGAGGATGAAGTCCTTGAGTTCCTGGGCCTCGCGGTTGAAATCCACCATCGCCTGCCAGTTGGCCCTGGAGCCGACCATGTTGATGAACCAGGTGACTCCCGAGCAGCCGGCGCATATCGCGCCCCAGCTCTGCGCGAACTGCTCGCCGTACGACGGCTGCTTGTAGTGTATCGAGTTTGCGCCCGTGAGGAAGAACCAGCAGGGAACGCCGGGCCGCGCCTTCATCATCTCGTCGACGTTGCGGAGCACCTGGTCGACCGTGTTGAACTCCGCTGCGGTGAGATAGGCGTCGAGCATGAAGATGTCTGTCCTCAGGTCGGCGAACCGGCTCGGAAAGCCGAACGTCGTGTTGTTCATCTGCACCGGGGTGTAGGGATAGTGCTTCTTCTCCTCGATCATGAAGTCGCGCACCTCGTCGCTGGGCCGGGCAAGCTCCGGCTCGTCGGTCGCCACGCGGCTGATGATGTTGTCGTAGTGCATCAGCCGCGCACGCGTCTCTGCGCGCGTCTCGGTCTTGCCGTCCTGGTCTCCCGTCCAGAGAATAAAGTCCATGCCGAGGTCGCGGCCTGCGTCTAGCATCTCGATCGCCATGTCCGTCAGCTTCCTGTCCGAGAAGGTGCAGATGTGCACATAGCGGAAGCCGCGCCTCTTCATGATCTCGAGCTGCTCGTAGCGCCCGTTCCTGTTCTTCGGGTTTTCGCGGTTCAGGAGGCAGTTGGCAGCCATCAGGACCTTTTCGCCGCCGTGGACCACGGAACGCGAGAATCGGTTCACCTGCGTGGCGCCCTTCCAGTAGGGGAGCTTCACGACTTCCACGGGCCAGCTGCGGCCATGCGCCCTTACGGAGACGGCGTTCGTGCCGCATGGCATCTTCGTGATGTCGAGCGAGACCTCCTCGACGGCGCCCTTCTCGTCCCAGATGCGCCAGCGCGCCTCCGGCTCGTTCATGTAGAAATCGAGTCTTCCGAGCACGACCGGCTCCGCGGACGACTTCTTCGCCGCGGCGACGCGCGCCCATTTCGCGTACACGTCTGCGGGCAGGTCAAGCGAAGCCCAGTATGCATCGTCTCGGAAGTCGCCGTTCTTCGAATAGGATGTGCCGGGGCACTGCGGGTTGACGCTGTGGCGGTCGTTGCGGCCGAGATTGAAGAGCCAGTGCCGGTCCATGCCGTTCTCGGCTATGTCTGCGAATGGGACCGCGACGAGATACTCGACGGCTCCGCCAGCATCGCGCGCCTTCACCGTCCAGCCGCCGTCCCACGTCTTGTCCTCGCCGTACGCATCGGCGCGGCTTCCGTTCGGCGCGCAGAAAAGGTGGTAGTTCTTCTTCTCCTCGGTCGGACGCAGGAGCACCTCGACCGAGTCGCTCATGCAGATTCCCGTATCGTCCTTGAAGTACGACGCGTGCCTGAGCTGCGAGACATCCTCCCCGTAGTTGCGGAAGCCGATGTAGAGCCTGTCGTCGTCGCACGCGAGGAAAGCCTGCGTGCGGTTGATCGGCTCCTGGCGCCTGATGTAGAACTTCCCCGCATTCGTCGCGAACTTCTCCCATGTCGAGATGTCCACGCTCGGCTTCACTCCGACGGGGAGCTTTTTCACCTGTATGGTCGGCGGGCGCTCGACCTTGTCCTGCGCCCCGAAGCGCGACGCGTCAAGGTCGCTCGGCCGCCATTCGGTCGCGCCGTCGCCGAATTCGAGCTGGAGGTCGTCGAGCCAGATGCGCCCGTCGTACATGCCGGGTTCCTGGACGCAGAACGTGACGGGGCTGAAAAGCCCGGGAGCCGGCATGTTCGTCGTGGAGACCTCGTAGCGTCTCCATTCCGTGGAGAGGTCGAAAGTGCGCCTCTCCTGGCCAAGGCCCACGGTGATCTTCATCCCGGGCCTGTCGGCCTTCATCCAGCCGGTGAAGACGCCGTGCGCGCCCTTGCGCGTCGCGGTGCGCCACGGATAGAAGCTGAGTTGCCCCCAAAGCCCGTTTACGGCGAGCCTGAGCGACTGGCGGCCCGAATGCCGTTCGGCGGCATCTACCGCAAAGCTCTCCGTCCACTTCTCGTACTCCTCGCCGGAGTGGTCGCGCCAGTTGAAGCTGCCGCGGTTGCAGTAGTATGGCGGCACGCCGTCTTCGTCGTGCTCGAAGCCGGAGTTGACGATGAGGTTCGGGGAGGCGTTGGCGTCTTCGGGGAGCGACACCACGACGTCGTCGATGATGCGCGCGCGGTTGCGCGCCGCGAACACCACGGCCGGGTTCTTCCCTCGGTCGCATTCAACGCGGTTCGGCCTGCGTTCCTCGCCCTCGGCCCACTCGAGGACATACTTCTCGGGCACCGAGCCGCGCCAGACCGCCTTCGCGCCGGGCATTACGACAAGATGGCCGCCTTCGCTTCTTATCTCGCCATCCGCCCGCCAGTGCTCCGCGAGCGTCTGGTTGGTCGCAAAGTCGTCGGTGAAGACGCTTATCGCGGCAAGGACAAGCATTGATGCGGTCGACATGTATCGCTCCTTTTGTCGTATGGACGTTCAACGGTTGGCCGCAGGCGCCCCGCGGCAAGGTTATTCGACGACGATCTGGTAGAAGCACGTCGGCTCGTTGGGGTCGCGCGCAATCGTGAAGAGGAGCTCGCCCGCAGTCGCGACAGGATTTTCCATGGGCACGACCTGCGCGTCCTTCAGCCCTTCGAGCGTCGTCGACTTCTTGTAGCCGTAGACATGACCGACAATGGCATTGTCGATTGTTATCTTGATTCCGTCGCTCCCGTTGTCGAACCCGGAGATCGAGGGCTTGTAGTCGTCGGGGAGCGGTTTGGTCGGATCGACTGGGTCGTCGGAAGCATCGAACTCGCCCTGGTAGCAGCCGATGTCGACCTTGCCCTTGTAGAGACGCGAATGCCCAGCCAGGTCGGTGGCGGCGGACATCCATTCAAGGACTGCGCCGTGCGCATTCAGCACCGAGCCGTCCGCGGGACGGAAGTCACCGCTCGAATAATTCGCGAACTTGATGCCCTCGTTGTCAGCGCGGCAAGAGAGATTGGAGCTGACGCCCGTAGTGTCGACATTGACAACTGTCATAAGGTCCGGATTCTCCGATGCACCTTTGAACACGCAGTTCGCGACCTGCACTCCAGCAGGTAGTCCGCTGTAGTGGAAAGTGATGCCGCAGCCGCCCTTGGTTATCTTGGCACCCTCGCACTTCCACTCTGTGTTGCCCCAGAATACGCAGTTCTCCAGCAAGGGGGTCATCGCGTCGGCCTTGCAGAACACCCCGCCGGCGTTGTCCACGAACGTGCAGTTCACGTAGGAGTCCGAGCCGAACAGCTGTATGGGAAGTTTGTTGTCAACAAAGAGTGTGTTACGGCACTCTGGGGTTGACTGATCATTGACCCAGGGACGCGTCGAGATTCCGTTCACGGCACTGATGGCGTCAGTCTCCATGAGTGTGTCATACTTCGCCTTCGCCGCCGCATAGCAGTTGGAGACGATGCAGCGGTCGATGACGGAGTATGCCTCTCCGACGAGCGGACCTTCGTCGATGCCGGCGAACACGCAGTCCTCGACAAGAAGGTGCGCCCTGCCGCCGGACTGCGACATGCAGATGATGCCTGTGGAAGTCGGCAGCACCGCCACTCCCATGTTCGAAAACACGCAGTTTGAAACGACCGACGAGCTGTGCAGCATCACGACGCTCCAGGCCTGGCGCGTACAGGCGTCAAACGTCGAGTTCTCCACCCAGAAACTTCCGCAAACCGCGCCGCCCTGCGAGACAGAGTTGTCGCCATGCGAACCGCAGGCCTTGAAGTCGCAACCGGTAATGACCGGATAGTTTGCGCGAGCTTCGATTCCGCTGCTGCCAACGTCCGCACCGTCGGATGTAGCCATGCCGCCCGCGCGCTTGCCGTGGCAGTTGACGAACTCGCAGTCGCGGATTTCGAATCCTGACATGGCATTGTCGCCCGAGGAGACATACACCGTGGCATTGTCATTGAGGTCTGAGGCGTTCTGGATCGTCAAGCCGGAAATCTTGACGTTAGGCGCGTGCACGTAGAATACAGCGTTAGCCCTGGCCGGTTCTGCCGTCGAGCCACCGTCAAGAATCGTAAGACCCTTGCCTGCACCTGTTATCGTCACAGACTTGGTAATTGTGATCTCATTCGTAACCTCATACAAACCCTCATTGAGGATAATCTCGTCGCCGCTGGAAGCGGTGGAGATTGCCTTGGAGAGTCCGGCAAAGTCACTTACCGTGGTTTGCGCGGCACCGGCGGTGAATGAAATGCTCGCGACAAGCGCGGCTGTTGCTATGAGAGTTTTCGTGTTCATGACGCGGATATTTTCGCAAATACCCGCCCGTCAAGCAACTACTCACATGGGTAATTCGTTCAAACAAGGATCAGAGGCCAAGCTCCGCGGCTTGCCTGGCGGCGACGCGCTCCGACTCTACAGCGGCCGCGGCGCGGTCGATCTGAAGACCGAAGGCCGCGCCTTCCACGCTGCCGCGGTCACCGATCGGCTCGTCGCCGAAATGCGTCGCCATGATGGAGAAGATGCGCGAGAAGTTCGCGTCGCAGGAGCTGAAGTGCGTATCCTTCTCGCTTATGCGGTTGGTGAGTACGACCTCCACCGCGTCAAGGCCCGGATCGATCAGGAAATAGCATCCCGTGGCGCCCGCGTGCCCGACGGCTTCCATCGTGTTGACGTCGGCGAAGTACTGCCCGAACCCAACGAACCCGGACTTCGCGAAGAAAGCCGGCGTGCGGTTGAATTCCGGCTTGAGGCAGCGGCGGAGAAGCGCGTCGACGCCCTGCGGCGTGAGAATGCCGTTCCTTCGCGTGCGGCGGATGTCGAGGAGATGGCGGCCGAACCTGACAAGGTCGGGCGCGGTAATCTGAAGCCCAGCCTGGCCCTGGTGCGCCGCGAAAGCCGAATGCTCCATGCCGAGCGGACGGAAGATGCGGTCGCGAGCAAGATCAGCGACATCCGCCGCCCCCGTCACCTTCTCGCAAATCTCGGCGAGGATGTCGTAACCCTGCGACATGTAGCGGAATCTCTCGTTAACCTCCGCTTCCTTGAACATGGTCTCGTAAAACTCGTCGTGACGCCCTGCGTCCACCGATTTCGCCACATGGCCCGTCTTGTTGCGCCAGCCGGAGGTGTGGGTCATCAGGCTGATGATAGGCACGTCCGCGCCCTTGAACTCGGGAATGTACTTCTGCACATAGTCGAGAAGCGACACCTTCCCCTCTTCGGACAGCTGCATCAGCAGAGTCGCGGTGAAGACCTTCGTGATGGAGGCGACGTGAACAGGCGTGTTCTCGTCAAATCCCTTCCAGCCCTTCTCGGCGACGAAGCTGTAGCGCGTCTTCCCGTGCTGCTCGTAGGCGCAGCTCATGCACTTGAGCGCACCACCCTCGAATTCGCCCGTGAGAAAGGCGTCCACGCGCGCCTTCGCGCCGCCGTCGGCCGCGATTGCGGAGACGGAGAGGATTGCGGTCATGGCTGCGATTGCGTTGACTTTCATGTCATTGTTCCTTTCATTTCAGATTCAATGTCGGCCGGCGCTCCCCGGCGAGATCCTTCTCGCGCAAAAGGCGCCATGCGTTCTCGCGAATGTCGTCCATCCCCTTGCGCAGGTGGCCGCAGGGAAGAGGGAACAGTCTGACGAGATGCGTCGCATGCCCCGGCACGGAGGCCTCGTACTTGTCGAGGAACACGCCGACGTCCTCCTGCCGCCACACGTCGCGGACGCGCCATTTGCACATCAGCCCGGCCGTCGCGAGGTCGAACGGCACGACCTGCTCGCGGTTCGACGTGTTGTAGAGGCCCGCGGCTATCGAGCCGTCGGCGAGCGGACGCGCCCAGATCTCCCACCCATCCCCCTCGGCAATGCATCCTGCGCCCTTCCCGAGCGGATCCTGGTCGATCTCGACCACTTCGTCGTTCGAAAGGAGCGAGAGCGTGAAGTCGTCGATCTTCGTGAGATCGCAGCCGATGAGCAGCGGCGCGGCGAGGAGCGACCAGAGCGACACGTGCGTGTACTGCTCGTTCGGCGCGAGGCGCGACGGCCCACCGTCGTTCCAGCATACGTTTCCGACGCAGAGCATGTCGGGGTCGTTCCACGCGCCGGGCTCGGTGTAGTAGAAGAGCTTCTTCTGCTTCTCGATTGCCGCGGAGACCGAGCTCCACGTGTCGAACACGTCGCCCGTCGTGCGCCAGCTCTGCGCACCGACGAGCCGCCCCCACGCGCTCACGTTCTCCATGCCGTACTGGCAGAGCGAGAAGTAGATGTCGCGCTCCTGGTGCGCGAGCGCACGCCCCATGACGAGATACGGATACATCGCGCGGTCGAGCCCCTTGCCGAAAGCGACGTCGTCGTAGAAGCACCAGTCGTGCTTCAGGTAGTCGAAACCCCAGCCCGCGAACGTCTTCGCGTCGAACTCCTCGTGCTGCCAGCTTCCCGCGGCGCGCCCGCAGGTAAAGGGACCCGGGCTCGAGTAGATGCCGGCCTTGAGGCCCTTCGCGTGGATGTGGTCCACCAGCCCCTTCATGTCGGGGAAGCGCCGGTTCGCGGCGATTCGCCCCTCGTCATCGCGCAGCGGCCCATCGAGGTCGGGATCCTCCTTCGCGCGCTCGGGGATGTTCTGCCAGAAGTCGTCGATGTTGACGTAGGCGTATCCGTGGTCGGCAAGCCCCGTCGCAACGAGCGCATCCGCCGCCGCGCGCACCTTCGCGTCCGACACGCTGCCGCCGAAGGCGTTCCAGCTGCTCCAGCCGAGCGCGGGCGTAAGGCCTATCTTCTCCCCGACTTTGATCGTCAGCGTCTTCTCGGCCTTGCCACAGGCGTTTTCCGCGGCGATCGTCACGGGATAGTCGCCGGGCTCTTTTATCGAGCCGGTGATGACGCGCGTATCGGGGTTGAAGAACAGCCCCGTCTGCGCCGCAGCGAAGTCGTCTCGGTCTACCGCCTCGACTTTCAACTTTGGACTTTTAACTTTCAATTTCATCGGCCGCCGGCCGGTGACGGGCACGCGATAGAGGATCGGCTTGCCAGGACGCACGCCGTAGACGCACGGACCGTTCACGCGCGGCGCATCCGCCGCGGGCGGCGTGAGAATGCCGAGCTGGCGCGAGGTCTTCCGGACGTCGTTCGGGAGCCGCGCGCCGTCGCGGCACAGGACGCGCGCCTCGCCCCAGACCGCGAGAACGCCTTCGCCGGACCCTTCGACCGGATCGACCGCCAGCGTCATCGCCTGCACGCCCGTCACGTCGACATGCGCCTTCACCTCCTCCTTGTCGCCGAAGGCCGTCTGCGGCGAAACCCAGAGCTCACGGCCGTCGCCAAGGACGCGCAGCACGACGGCCCCCTTTGCGCCGGACTTGTCGACGCCGCACGAGGCCTCGAACGAAAGCGCCTCGCCGCCAAGCGGAATCTCCACTGCGAACGCCGCCGGCATCCGCATCCCGAAGAAGTGCTTGTGCGCGGACGTGGAGAACCGCTTCTCAAGCGCCGTGCAGGCGACTTCGACCGCGCCTTTCCCGCGCACGACCCTCGAGACGTCGAACTGCTCGCAGGGGATCTGCTGCCCGGCAAACGCCGTTCCCGCGGCGACAAGCGCCCATGCCAACAACCTTTTCATGTCCGTCACTCCACGACTATCTGGTAGAAGCCACTCGGCTCGTTCTCCGCTTTCGGAATCTCGAGCGTCAGCACACCGTCCGCCGACGCGGGATTTTCGAAATACACGACGGGCGCGTCCTTGAGCCCTGCGAGGGTTACGGACTTCCTGTAGCCGTACCGATGACCCGCCGCGGCGTTGCCGATAGTGATGGACACCTTGTCGGACGACACGGCGAACGGAACCTCAACCCCTTCGCCTCCGATCACCGGCGCGTCGGGCTCGGTTGCCGAGCCGCTTCCGCCGAGCCCCGTCAGCTTCAGCGCGCAGATGCGGCTAACGGTCGTTGCAGTCACCGTGAAGCCAAGAACAGTCTTGGTCGTAGTCGCGCCGCCGTCCGAGACGAGATAGACGCCGTACGAGCCGTCGCTCAGCTGCGGACCGAGCGCGATTCCCTCGTACACGATCATGTTGTCTTTGTCCGTGCCATGGAAGTCGATCAGCGGCGACCCCTTCTCGACCGCGGTGAACTGCGCGTTAGTAAGCGCCGATACGCCGGAGACTTCCGTTGCCGCGGCAAGCGCACCTGTCGTGATGCGGTAGATGCGGCAGCGCCCCCAAGTCGCCGTGCTGACTTCGCGCTCGAGCGCGAGGAGCGATCCGTCGGGCAGCGCGCAGAGACCCGAGAGCCCGCTCTGCGCGGAGATCGTATCTGCGCACGGATCGCATGCATACGCCCACTCTCCCGCCGCCGTCCATCCGTCCTGCGCCGTCGTGCGCGTAAAGCGTGTCAGGCGCACGACCGTGCTAACCGTCGTATTTCCGCTTGACGATTCGCCGTCGCACGTGAGCGCCTGTTCGTTCGCGGTCCACATCGTGAGTCCATCAGGCGAGATCGTCAGGGACTCTAGCGACAGGTTGGAGCGCAGATGCTCGCGCTGGACTGCAGGGACGGGCGCGGTTCGTCCCGTAGCCGTTCCGTCAAGCGCAAACTCTGCAATCGACGGCGGCTCCCATTCGTCGCTGATCCACAGAGCGCCGGAGAGCGGATCGCGCGCAAGCCCCTCGGAGTTACGGCATCCCGCCGGCGTAACCGCCGCGCCGAGCGTCTGGCTCTCGATGGCGCCTGTCGCAGAATTGATGCCGATCGTCAGCGGATATATCTTCGCATATCCGTCGTTGTCGTCATGGTCCTGCAATACATAGAACAATCCGCCCTCTCCGGAATACGTGATGCCGCCGCATCCGTTCGCGCCAAATGGATATTCCGCAATCTTCGCGAGATGCAGAGTGTTGGTGGTGTCCGGTCCTGGGACGATCGGCTCGACCGTCTCGCCGCCGCCCGATCCTCCGCCACCCGAACTCTCGCCAAGGTCGCGCACCTGCACGGCGGCGACGAATCGTCCGGCGCCGGATCCGCCCATCTTGAACGTGACGACGTGCGACGCGGCCTCTGCCGTAAACGAACCGTAGACCGTCGCGCCGGAGGATCCGTTCCCGTTCTGGATGCTGACGGACGGCAAATCACCGATCGTGATGTAGGCGTTGCCATACGAGTTGCGCGCCAGTATCTGCAGGAGATACGCGTGGCCCGCTGTCAATCCCGAAAGCGTCAAATGGATTTCTCCCATGCCGGTGTCCACGCCGAAGTTCCAGGCCGTGCCAAGGAGCGAGCTACTTCCCGCGTCCGCGCCCGCATTGACGAAGGCGGGACTGAATGAGATGTTCGCTGACGAAAGATCGGCCCCGGCCTGAAACGTAACATCACCCAAGGTGCGGTCGGTCGAAGCGCCGCGATAGGCATAGAGAAGCATGCCTTCGGTGCGGAGCATCGTTTCGTCAGACGCAGGCAATGTCGCAACGGTCCAGTCGACCATAGGCACGGGATCATCTCCTCCGCCCGACCCACCTCCGCTTGTCTGCTGCACGATCGGATAGTCGGCGGCGACGAACGTCTTGTTGCCTGCGAGCGTGAATACGACCGGGTTGCCGCTCACGATCTCGTAGCCCTCGGCTGCGGCAAAATTAACAGTTACCTGCGTATTCGAGACAATCGTGTAACTGCCCGCAACCGCCGCCACAGCGACGCCGTTCGTCGTAACGGAATCAAGGTCAAGCCCCGTCATTGCGGGAATCGTCAGCTCGCAGACCAGCGTCACAGGATCGGGATCGACAGGATCGTCGCCACCGCCGCCGCCCTCGCCAAGGTTTCGCACCTGTATGGCGTTGAGCACGCGGCGCCCACCAGAGCCGGAAAAAGCAATCTCGACGTTCGCAGTCGCGCCAGCGGCCTCGAACACGCCCGTGAATATCGCACCGTACTTGGCGTCGTCGCCCTGCAGTCCGACCGGCCCCTTTCCGCCGATGGAGATATTCACTCCGGGCGACCAATTGTGGTGCGCCAGTATCTGGACCAAGTAGCGGTTCCCGGCCGTCAGCCCCTTGAGCGTCAGCGTTGCGCTGTTCTGGTTCTGGCTCCACACCCATGTGTTCGCGAGCATCTTCCCGAAGTCGCCCGAAGCGCCCTCAGAGCCCGAATTGCCGTCCGTTGCGTTGAACGCCGGCGAGATCGATGTGCCTGCGGTCTCGAGATCGGCGTCCGCCGCGAACTCGATTCCGTTGACCGTCACCGACGAGACGGCATAGGCGTAGAGGAGTGTCCCGTCCGTGCTGAAAAAGCTCCCGTTGGCCGTCGCGGCCGCGCCAGTCCAGCCGGTCTCGACGGGATCCCCGCCACTGCCGCCACCGCCGCCACCACTCGACGTAGCGATCGTGAAAGAGACCGACTTCGCCGCCGAGGTCTTGTTCTTGTCGGTAGTGATCGTGACGCCGCATGTGTATTCGCCGTCGGCGAGATTCTCAATGGAGAAGGTCGCCGTCGCGCCGGTCTGGTTCGAGAGCGCTGCGACGGGGGTCCCGCCATTTAGCGCATAGGAGACGGAATAGGAAGTGGCGTTAGTCCCGGCATCGTCCGTCCCCATCACGATGCCGGAGAGAAAAAGCGACACGCTGCTCCCGTTCGGAGTCGCGGAGACCGACCCGATCGACGGCTCGACGACCGTCGCCCCGCCTTCTCCGCCGCCACCCGATTCTCCGTCAGAAATCTCGCGGACCTGAACGGCATTGAACGGCATCTTGCCGCTCCCGCCCTGATAGGTGATCGTCACGTCCTTCGTCGCGCCGACGGCCGTGAAGACGCCCGTGACGAGCGCGCCGTACTTTCCGCTCTCAGCATTGTCGCCGTGGATGTGCACGGGGTCACACCCGTTAGCGGAGACGATCGTCGTATTGTTAAAAAAGTTGTGCGCCAGGAACTGGACGAGGTACTTCTTCCCGCCTGCGAGATTCGAGAGCGTCAGCGTGACCGTGTGCGTGCCCGCACCGTCGCTGTCCCAGTACCAGCCGTTGCCGAGGGTGAGACCGAAGTTGCCGCCGACGCCTTCGTTCAAGAAGTCGCCGGTGAAGCCGTCAATGTTGGGCGTGAAGGAAATCTTCGGAGGATTATCCGAGGACTGGAGGTTTATCGACCGCTCGAACGGGATGCCATTGATGGTCCCGCCGTTGCACACGTAGCCGTATACGAAGGTGCCCTCAGTGCTGAAGGAGTTTCCGGACGCGTCCATCAGTGTCGAAGTCCAGACGTCGGAGACGGCGGACGTGTTGACGTAGAAGACGACCGACTTCGTCTTCGTCCGGCCCTTGTCCGTCGTCATCGTCACCTCGCAAGTGTGGTTGCCGTCCGCAAGGCCTTCAAGCGTGAACGAGCTGTCCGTCGTCTGGTCGGTTAGCGCCGTCGCGGCGGAGGATGCTCCGTCGAGCTTGTAGGTGACGGAATACTTTGTCGCTGGAACAGAATTGGCGTCCGTGCCCAAGACCACGCCAGCGAGCGAAATCGTCGCATTCGATCCGCTCGGCGCCGCGGTGAGCTCCGTGATGCGCGGATACTTCGGACGGTTGTTCATCGCGCGGTTCTGCGCGAACAGCCAAACGAACCGGTGGTTCGGCGCGCCCGCCGTGACGTCGTCCGTCCTTGAATAGCATGTCGTCCAGGCGTCGTGGCTGTTGTTCTCAAGCTTCTCGAAGATGACGTCCGACCCGAGCGCCCTGAGTGCCGTGACGATGCCCTCGGTCTGCTCGACGGGAATGGTCGGGTCGCCTCGGTTGTGGACGGCCAAGACAGGGACGTGCGCGATGTCGGCCGCACAGGCGGGATCGCCGCCGCCGCAACACGGCATCGCCGCGGCGAAGAAGTCGGGACGGCGGCAGATCGCGTCCCATGTGCCATGCCCGCCCATGGAGAGCCCGGTGACGTAGATGCGGTTGGCGTCGACATCCGCCATCGCGGCGTAGGAGTCGAGAAGGTCGAACACCGCCTGGAGCGCCGAAGACGGCTTGTCCTGGAACGTGCACGTTGTCGAATTCATGGAGAACTCCGCCCACTTGACGTCGTTAGGACACTGCGGAACGAGAAGCCTGTAGCCGCTGGAAACGCCCGCACCGTCGAGATAGCTCTTGATGTTCGTCATCTCGTTGATCGTGAACGAATTGTCGACGCCGCACTGACCGTATCCGTGAAGGAACACGACGACGGGAACCTTGCCGCCGTTCGGATCGGCCTTCGCCGCGACGCGGTAGGGGAGGTGAAGCTTGTTGGACGCGATGAATGTCTTCTTGACGAATTCGCCCGTCAGTTCTTCGCCGCCGCCACTTTCTCCGCCACCGGTCTCGCCACCACCACTTTCGCCGCCGCCACTTTCACCGCCGCCAGTCTCTCCGCCACCGCCTTCTCCTCCGCCCTCTCCGAGTTCGCGTAGCTGGATGGCCTTGACCTCGAACTTGCTGCTCGATCCGGAGAAGTTGACGACGACATTCTCCGTGGTGCCGGATGCCTCGAACACACGGGTGATAACGGCGCCGTACTTGTAGTCGTTGCTGTCGTTTGCGGTGACTGGGGCGATGTCGCCCGCAGAAACAGTTATGCCGCTGCTGTTGTGGTAGTGGCTCGCCACGATCTGGACGAGATACTTGCGTCCGGACGTAAGCCCCTTGAGCTTGAATGTGACGTCCGTAGACGTTCCGGACATGTTCCACCACCAGAAGGCGTTGATGATGTTGTTGTTGACGCCGAGGCCCCAGCCATCGCCGCCGGCCTTCGCAGGAGTTGTCTCGAGCGACGCATTCGAAGGATCGGAGCTCGACGCGAACGTCACCCCGCCGGCCGTGTCGCCGCCCTTCGCGATCGCGAAGACCTGCGTGCCGTCGCCGCGTATCGCGGAGCCGTCAGCTGTCATCGGCGCGACCTTCCAGCCGACCGCGTCCGCCTGGGAATCCACCAGGAACTTTACGCGCTTCGGCGCGGAGACCATGCCATCGCCGGTCTTCACCATCACCGCGCAAGAGTGCCAGCCGTCGGCGAGATCCGCAAGCGAGAACGACGCCGTCGCGCCCGTCTGCGCCGTAAGCACCGTCGCCTCGGCGGCCGTGTCGAGCTTGGCGAGAACGGAGTAGGACGACGCGGCGACACCGTTCGCGTCCGTGCCTTTCGTCACGCCGGAAATCGAGATCGTCGCCGACGTGCCGCTAACCTGCGCGGCAACGTCGCCAAGTGCGGGAAGCGTCACCGAAGAGGCGCCGGCCGCAGCCATGGCGGCGGAGATCGCAGGCGCCATGATCTCGCGGTAGCCCTTGGCCGAAAGGTGCAGGAACATGTCGGGATAGTCGCCGTCCTTCTCGAGGTACATCTCGCCCTTGAAGGTTCCGTCGGCGTTGAGGAACTGGCTGCGGACGTCGACGAGGATCACACGCTGTCCGTCCGCGTATGTCTTGATGATTTCGTTCGCCGTCTCGTTGTTGGCATACTGCGCCATGCCGGTCGCGTTATGCTGCGCGTTCGTGTAGCCGTAGGGGAGGATCGGCATCAGGAGGACCTTCGACTCGGGATGCTTCGCGAGAACGAGATCCAGAACAGCCTTCACGCCCGCGGCGATGTCCGCGGGATCGTCCTTCGCCGGCTCGCGCTGGATGGTGTTGTTCGTGCCGATCAGGAGGTTGAAGAACTTCGTCGTGTAGCCGTCGAGGCATCCGCCCTCGAGACGCCACAGGAGGTTCTCGGTGAAATCGCCCGTGCGCCCGAGGTTGAACACCTTCGAGCCCAGTCCGTTCATGGAATCAGGATCGCTCGAGGACCACTTCTGCGTGATGGAGTCGCCGAGAAGGACGATATCGTAGCTCTTGCCGCCGATTGCGGACAAGTCGAACAGGTACTTCTCCCAGAAGAAGTTCTCCATCACCGCCTTGGACGACGGATAGGTTGCCGTCACCATATTCGCGGGACGCGCCGTCGCCACGAAGTCGGCGGGCATCGCGGCGCCGCTCGAAGCGGCGTCGACGTAGGGCGCGACCGCCTGCGCCCAGACTTCGTAACCGGACGCGTTAAGGGTGGCGTGATCGGCGTTGAAGAGCGAGGTCTTAAGCGTGTGGTGGTCCGACTCGAGGAAAAGGTCAGACATGTCGACCCACGTGCAGCCGTTCGCCTGGGCGTAGCGGCGGATTTCGTTGTTGACGAGGTCGTTGCGCGGACGCACGGGGTCGGACTCGTCGAGCCCGCGCGGCAGAATCGCCTGGACGACGATCTTGGCGGAGCTGTAGTTGGCCGCGAGGTAGTCGATTATGTCGCGGACCGCGCGGATGGTCTTGCCTGGCCCCTCCTCGGCCTTTGTGTAGATCGCGGAATTGTTGCCGCCGACCATGAGGAAGATCGCCTTGGGGCTTCCGATCTCGCCGTTCTGAATGCGCCAGAGGACGTTCTCGGTGCAGTCGCCGTCGAAGCCGAGGTTGAACATCGCCTTGTCGCCGGTGAAGTGCGACGCAAGCGCGGCCGCGCCTGTCGTCTCCCAGTCCTGCGTAAGTTCGTCACCGATGAAGACGATGTCCTTCTTTACGGAACTGTCCGCGAGCGCCGCGACCTTCTCGGCATGGCGTGCCGCCCACCAGTCGTCGACGCGAGAGACAGGCGTGTTCGCGCGGAAAGCCGCAAAGACATTCGACGCGACAAATGCGAGGCAAGAAGCAACGAGGAATTTAAGTGTTTTTGTCATGGCAGAAATCTCAGTTTGATTTTCTGCCTGTATTGTACCTATTCTATCGTCCAAGCTCAATTACCCAGCTGGGTATAAGGATCGAGCGACGTTGCGAGCTTGTCATTCGCCGAAGCGGATGCGGTAGGCGAATGACTTTGCGTCGCATTCGACCTTGAGCGTGTTTCCGGACTGGCTCCACACGGGCGTCTTGGCCCCGTCCTGCGAATCCACCGCATCGACGCCAGCAACAGCGCGCCCTGCAGCGCCAAAAACGGCAAGGTCGATCTCGACCGAGAAAGCTCTGGAATACGGCAGCGGAACAATCGTCCAGTCTGCGAAGCGCAGCGCTCCGTCGGTCGCAACTCCGCCAAAAGACACGGCGCGCCCCGCAGGCGGCTTGCGAGCGTCAACGAAGAGCCCGTTTGCCGACTTTGCGAAGGCGAAGCGAAGGCCGTCCTTCTCCACGATACCGCTCTCCGTGCCACGCGTATGCGCGTAGTAGCCGTAGGGCGGCAGCACCTTGCCGTTCGGAAGCCGCCACGTCTCGTTCGTCTGGCGGTTCACCCAAACTTCGCCACCGTTCGAGAAAAACGCATGCTGGCGGTGGATGCTGCCTTCGTACTTCAAGTCGAGGAACTCGGCGCGTCCGAGTTCGGCGCAGGCATCGTGCTGGAGCCAATACGTCTTTACCGCATTCCGCGAAAACGGCCCGTCGCACATCGGATTGCGTCCGCCGAGAATGGCGTTGGAAAGATAGTCGTCTGAAGCATAGCCGTGGAGTTCGGCGTCGCCGCCAGTGTGCCAGCCGTCCTCCTCCTGATAGCGATTCCCGAGCCCACCCGCGAACAGGACGTAGTAGCCGTGCGTCACTATGTCGTGCCACGGCGTGCGCTCGCTGTCGGCGAAGTTCCCGCTCCCAATCACCTTCGCAGCGCCGAAGTGGTCGCTCTGCCCGGCGTCCGCGACGCCCACGAGATGATCCTGCCCGGCCTCGCTGACGCATACAGTATCTGGGCGTCCGAAGCCCATGCGATAAGTCTGGAAACCACGACCCCAGTTCGCCGAGACCTCGTTCTTCGTATGGAACCGGCCCTCGCGGTCCAAGTAGTCGAACGGGCCATGCGCCGTAAAGACATCGATGAAAACCGCCTCTGGGTCGTAGCCCTGCTTCAGCAGCCTGGCGTTCCTAAAGCACCATGGAAAGAACGCGTGCGGCGCAAATCGGTAGGCGCGCGCGTGGCGGCCGGGATTGAACCAAGTCTGCTCAGGGGTGCCATCGAGCTTGAACGCCACGAGGTCATAGGAAAATCCATCACAGTCTGGATAGATGTCTGCGTAGTTGTCATGCGGGCAGAAGAGAATTCCGGCATCGCGGCAAGCTTTGCGCATCGCGCCAAACGCCGCGGCGTCTCCACGTGGCGGATAGATGTCTGGGAAACGGTAGTCGTATCCCCAGCGCTGCCAGTCGTGCTTTACGAAAATCGCGTCGTTGAGGCCGTACTTCGCCGCAAGCGCAATGTCCGCCGCCGCTTTTTCGTAGTCACCACCCCACTGGTCGAGGCACATCCTCGAACCGAGCGCGGCATGACCCGGGCTTGCCTTGTATCCTGACACGGCGCGGAACCGGCGCGCCGCCTCGAACGAACCCTTCGACGAGGGGACGAACGTGAACGTCGCGTCGTGGTGTGCGTGGAGCGAGAAAATGTTCCGAGAGCCGTCGCAGTCCACCGAATCAGGCACAACGTCCACGGCATGCACCACGGAAAGCCCGTTTAAGTAGTCTGTACCTACATGGCGCGTGGAGAGCAGGAATCCGCTGGCGCGGGCCGAAAACCTCTTCGGTCCCTCGATTACGTTGCCGAAGCCAAAGTAGACGCGGTGCGGAGTGACGCTCGCAGGCCCCACGGCAAGATCGACGATGCGGGGAAAGCCGCCTGCGCCACGCTTCGCGCCGGGAATGGACCAGGAAACGCGCAGAGTGCCCTTCTCCTCGCGGATCGACGCAATTGGCTCGGGCGCAGGGGAGCCGTCGTCCGTCTCGACGCGCGCGGCAAACCCGCGGAACACGACAGACTTATCGCCGTCCGTGAACGCAAGCGCGCCATCCACAAGCCCGCGCTCGCCATAAGCGATTCCAGCTCCGTACACAATGCCGCCGGCATCGAGGCGCCAGCGTCCGGCCGCAGGATCAGTCCCAGACGTGCGCGCCGTCTTTGCCGCCGCAAGCGCCAGCGCGCAGCGCGCAGCCCAGTCGGCTTCACCGGGAGTCCTTGGCTGCGGACCGATTAGCAGCTTCACGTCGCCCCAGCCACCGCTGTCGTAGCTTGTGTCCATCTTGGGGCCTGGCCCCGTCCAAAGGCGAAGCGTGACTTTCTTCCCGGCCCACGGGGCGAGATCGCCCGACATGTCGCGCCATAAATCCACGTCATTCACAACCTGCGAGCAGACGACCTTCGGTTCTGCACCTTCTTCCAGAACGAGAACCTTGTACTCCACGCCGTCTGACGACGACTTGCCGCGGTAGGGGTCCAGAAAATTCGAGCAGGAAAACGCTAGTGGCGTCACGCCAGGCAGATCGAGGGAAAAGTCACTCCAGATGAACCCTGCCCCCTTCTTGTATGGCGGATGGCTTTTGAAACCGTTCTTCGCGATGCCGTCTGCCGACATACGGTCCTTCGACATCAAGGCGCCCCATTCGTCAGTCGATCCCGACTCCGGCACCTCGACGACCTCCCCTCCGACCTCAAGTGCAGTCGTACGCGCGAAACCGTAGTCGAGGCGGAACACGCCGGGGCTAAGTCTGGACGGAGCGATCTTCGGCACGCGGCGCGGAGCATCTGGATTCTTGAACATGAACACCGCGACCGGGTGCGGCGCATCGTCTTTCTTTGCGCCGGCAGGCGTAAACCGCGCATGAACAGGATAGAGGGCGTCGAGCGCACGCGGACGCGCAGCGCCAGTAAACGACAGCCCTTTCTTCTCTCCTGGCGCAAGCGAGATGGTCCCCTTTGGCCCCGTCACATCCCAGTCGTCGTTCATCCACACTTCTAGCTCTCCGGAGACCGGCTTGCCTGTTTTGTTTTCAAGCGTCACGGGAAACAAACGAGGAGCGCCGGCATGAACCTCGGTGACGCCCAAAGGCCAGAGGAACTTGTTCTTGCCGGAACGGTCTATCTTCTGCGGGAAAGACCCTATCTCGACCTTCACGCCGCAACGCTCATCCACCGGCGGCAGGTATGCAGCCGCCGTTAGCACAGTCGCTGCGACGAAGAGCGAAAGCAGAAATTTCATGCTCGAACGGATTGCCGTGGACATTCTACCTGATCACGACAACCGTTCCGACATCCGCACCGAACAGATATTCGCAATCGCTCTTTCTGCGAAGCTTTCCATTTGGTAGAGCCGGCAAGCTTACCCTCAAAAGCCAGCGTGGGTTCGCCATTCACACGCAGAGCCGCAAACGCCGTGACCGCCTTGCAGTGCTTGTACGCCGCCAAGTTCTCAGGATCCGTAATCGTGAACGTCGCACCGGGCTCGAATGTAAGGTTGCCGTCAACATCTGCATGTTTGCCCGCGAACAGGTCTGCGCACGAGGCGCGTAGCGAGTTCGTCACCGTGATGTCGCACCCCGGCACGCTGCCGGCGCCACTGAAGGAGGAGAGGAAGAGCGGCGCTGGGTTCGCGAACCGCAACGTCGCGCCATACGCGACGCGGACGGACGTGTTGCTCGGCACGACGCCGTCCGTTTCGGCGTAGAGCGTGCCCGATTCGACCGCGATGCCGTAGAACGTGTTGGTGGCGTATAGATGGAGATCGTGCTCACCACGCTTCACGAGTTCACCGCCAAGACACGCGTTGTCCGAGAGCGTAAGCGCGCATTCCCAGCGCGTGGTGCGGTCGGGACTCTCCACGTACGCCTTCGCGTTGTCGCTGTAGTCGCAGCCGCGCGAAGTGAGGACGACGCGCGTGTGCTTCTTCGTGGCGAAGTCGTATTCAGCGTACGCGCTCGCGCCCCAGCCGGCCTCGTCCTCGAACACGATGCGCGCGGGGCCGATGTAGTTGGCCGTCGTGTAGTCTCCCTCGGTCGGCAGCGTGATGGACTCCACGCCCTTTCCTGTCGGTGCCGCAAACGAGAACGGCATGTGGCTCGCGGGGTCGTTTCCAGTGGATTCCGACGTGTCAATGACAAGACCCTTCTTCCAGATCACAAAATGACTGGGATTAGCCGTGTAGTAGTTCGCATCGTTCTGCGAACCGTTGGTCCAGTCGTAACCCATCGTCGGCATTAGCGTTCCGCCGTCGGCGTTGACGACAATGCGCGAAGCCGCGCCGGCGGCCCTGTGCTTGAAGAAGCGCGCCGCCTTTACCATTGCGCCATCCTTCACGTTGAAAATATTCGTGGAAACGGTTCCGCCGCCACCTCCGAAGCGCAGCGTCTCGGTCGCGAGCAAAGTTCCATCGCCCGACACCGTGACGTCGGAAGAACCGCCGTAGTCACTGAGATAAAAACGCTCGCTCTGTCCGCCCTGCGCGACACGTGTGTCGTTCGTGCCGCCGCTCACGTGGAACACGGCCGAACCGCCGCGGCCGACACTTAGTTTTCCGTTGTCCAGCTTGAAGAACCCGCCCGTCTGGATAAAGCTGCCGAAACTGCCGGCAACCTTCGCGACATAGACGTCATTGCTCGCATACGCTTCACCGCCCGACATGACCCAATGCGCGGTGCTCGACGCAGTAGGTCCGATTTCGGTCTTGCCGCCCACGCCAAGAACGCCGCCGGCCTGGTGGAAGACACCATAGTTGCTGTCAGGGCCTACGTAAATCGCATTGAATAGCGCATGCCCGTCGCCGACCATCGACCTACTTCCGCCTTTCAGGACGAACGAATTGCCGAACACGCGCGAAGCCGTACTGGT
This sequence comes from uncultured Lentisphaerota bacterium, assembly GCA_900321255.1. GTDB lineage: Bacteria > Verrucomicrobiota > Kiritimatiellia > RFP12 > UBA1067 > UBA1067. The sequence continues at coordinate 28,625 of ONVK01000005.1, forward strand.
CATGGCCAGAAGCCCCTGGTCAATCTGCACTGGGCGCGGAAGTTCGACGGCACCGTTCACGTAGAGCGTGCCCGACCCCTGTTTCCGGAAGATTTGCGACGAACCGGTCCCGCTGCCGGCCAGGGTTCCGTTGAGGTAGTGTACGTTCTGCCCTACGGTTACGAAATAGAGCGCGCCTTCCTCGATCACCACGTCGCCGGCATACTCAAGAGTCGTCGTCCACAGCTCCACCTTGCCGGCGCCCCTCTTAACGACTCGCGAATAGCCGTCAATCGCCGCTTCGACTTTGTATGATTCATCCGACTCGGCCGAGACAACGTAATCCGCCCCGTCCGGACCAGCGCTGCCGGCAAACGTAGAAACCGGCGCTCCCGCCATGACCACCGCGCCAAGCGCCGCCAACATTACAATTCGCCTAGAATATCCTGCCATCATGGGTTCACCTCTTCTTTCTGGGATTTTCCGATGGCATTATAACAACATGCCAAATCTGGCTCAACTACCCACCTGGGTAGCCAACTTACTTGGACTCGACGGAAATCCGCACGCCAAACGCATCGCCGGCGCGAATTGGCGCCGTCAAATAGGCGCAGAGGACGCCTCCGATTGGCGAAAAAGCACGGTCACCGCGATCTGTTTTTGCAAGTTCAAACGGCAATTCGGATTCAATCATGACGACCGAGCTGCCCTTTTCGATTCGAACGCACCCATTTCCAATTTCGACACGGTCGGTATTGAGGGCGACTACGGGGAGGATGAAGCGCGCGTCTACGTCGCATTTACCACAAAGCGAAAACACTTTTTCGTCAACGCGCGAAACAAGTTCGTATGCAGCTCCGCGGCTACCTCGCTTTCCCGTAAGCTGTCCGCGCGCGCTGCACACAACTGCATTGGAAACGCATGCTGCCTTCATTGCGACGTCTACATCACGCGCAGAACTGGACATATCGCCCGCCTCTATGCGCGGCATCATAGAAAGAACGGTGCGTTCATGGCGAAGATCCTGAAGATTCCTTGCTTCGATGATGCTGTAGTCCGCCATCGTGCCGACGATCAGCGGACCGACAGCTTCGTGCCAGAGCAGGGAAGGCCCGCCGCCGGAAACTCGATGTCCGACCATGCCCTGCACGAAGGAGTCGCCGCCGGCAAATGTGGCGCGCCATGGGCCGACCGCGGCAAGCTCTACGCCTATTGAGGGGAAAGACTTTAGGCCATAGCAATTTTCGCGCGGCAGACGCGCATCAGCGCCCTTCCTGGGAATAGAGCCGCCACGAAGAACGTCGACAATTGACTTTATATGCGCGAACGAATGGTGTACGCACGCCGGCTCGTCGGCCGCCTCGTACTGCACACCGCCCGCCAAGAGGCCAGCAGAATTAGTGCATCGCCTGAACAGTTCAAGATAACGTTCCATCGCCCTGCCCGCCCATGGAACGCCTGCCTTCGCAAGTGCGGCAAGAACCGGCAGCATGCCGTCTGAAGTGCGGCTGCCGTAGTACGTCCATTTCGGACTCCTGCTTCCGAACGAGTCGTCTATGCCGCCGTCTGGAAGAATGAACTCGGCATGCGCGATAGCCGAGGCAAGGACTGCATCCTTCATCTTCGCGTCGCCGCACATCTCTGCATATGCGAGAAGCGACGGCAGCGTCTCTTCAAGATTGTAGCCAAGATCGACATACGCATGCCCGTGCGGAGAACGCTTGCTCATAGGCGCACCTTCTCCCGTGACAAGGCCGTCAGGCAGGAACTGCGCCATCAACTTCTCGGACATGGCCTTTGCGCGCGCAGTCTTGTCGTCGTCTTTCAGCACCACCCCGGCAAGAGCCATTGCCTCGCAAAAAGCCGCAGGGTAGTTCACGTTGGTTGTATTCACGAACTTGTCGTCGAACCTTTCGACCACAAAATCTGTCTCGCGCTTGAAAATCTCGCTCCATCGGCTGTGCAAGTCTTGCGGCAAGTGTTCGCCGTAGTAAAGGAGCGTCTTGCCAATGGCGATTTGCGCAAACACGGTAGTGCCCCACCACAGGGTCTGGTAGTCGTTGTAAACTCCACCATCTTCTCTAAGCATCGTCGCCTCAGACCATTCGACTGCCTTCTCCGCCGCCGCAAGGTACTTCTTGTCTCCGGTAGTGGACCAACGATAGACAAGCGGATAGACGAGGTCGCATACTCGGCCATGCATGACGCCGCATGCAGGGCACGCGATTCCGCCGTCAATCATCTTGTCGCCCGTACCCGAAATCTGACGAGCAAGAAGCGCATCGCACCACGTGGCGAAAAGACTTTCCGCAGAAGAGCGGCCTGCGGATGCATCTTCCATTTTCTTGATCTTCATCCAGACGAAACCGAGTTTCTCATGGACCGCGACTTTCAAAATCCCGTCTTCGATTCTCGCTTCACCGCGCCCGCCGATGACAATCGGCTCCAGACCTTCAACATTCAAGTAGTCTGACAGCGGCAAAGAAAACTCTTCGCTTGCGTCAAGTTCGCGGAAAAGAAGCGCCGTCCCTGCCGATCCATCTTTGGCCGCCGATACGAAACCCGTCCAAGCGAGGCCATCTGGAGCGCTGCCCACGGGATATATGTAGCCGTCATGGATTGCATCGCGCTCGCGTTTCCATTGGGCGATAAGCGGCTTCCACGCTGCGACTGTCTCCTGCGAAAGATTCTGTATTTCAAACCAACCGAGAGGAGAGGAATACATCGATATCGCGAAAATCGCATCGCGCGGCCAGCAAATTGGGGTAAGCGGATCGCCATTGGGATAAAGCCCGCTCTTGCGCTCGGGGTTCAAGACCTCCATCCGCAGGCGCACGGGATCGACAACGTGAGCGAGGCCCCAAAGATTCCTCAACGTGCGATGAGGCCACCAAAGGCGGACGTCATTCTCCCTGATGTACCTGTTTTCCACGAAAACGGGGCCGATTCGGGGGAATGCAAAATATCCGGGACGCCTCCCAGCCGTTACGTCGAGATCTATGGTGATGCGACCATCAGACTCGTCCATCAGCCTGTCCATCAGCATCGCCTGCCTGGAAAGCGCAAGTGGCGTTGGCGTATGCATGGAATCGAACTTGAAGTAGTCTACGCCGAGATCACGGTGAAGAGACAGAAGGAAGTCAGCGTCCTTGTTCCAGTTCGCCGCGTCGTTTGAAGAATCAGGCCCGAACCAAAGCCCGAACTTCATGCCTCTCGAACGCGCTTCGCCAATCACTTTCCCAAGTCCGTTCGGGAACCTGACCGGATCGACATCCCAGAATCCTTCGACCTCCCACCACGAACCCCAGCGCCCTTTTTCGCCGGCGGCGAGACTGGCGGAATTTGCCGAACGCCCCTTCTGCCAGCCGTCGTCGATTTGTATCACGTCCACGCCAAGCTCAGCCCCAGAGGCGACCTCCGCAAGCAAAAAGCGTTCGTTGATGCAGGCATCTCTGTTGCCGTCCCCCCAGGTGTTGGAAAGGAAGAGTCCGTCACGACCGGCGACATACGGTCTGAATCTCCTCTGGAAATCCGTGGCCGCGCGAATGCGCCCCGCCTTCCCGCCCCGATAGCGGATGCTAACGCCCTGATAGTCGTTTGAAAGAACGGTCACTTTCCTTCCCAGTGGATCCACATGCCAATCAGGTGAATTGGACGTGCGGGCATGAGGAAGCGGCGCCTTGCGGAAAAAGGCGATCCCTTCTCCAGTAAGCGAGTCCTCGATGAAAAGCGCGGGCGCAGAGACGTCAAACGGCTTTTCGCAGCGGGAAAGCAGATATTCCTTCTCGAAATAGAGCTCGTCGTGCCTGTCCGTGTCGTCCATCAGCTGGACTTCGACAAGACGCGGATGATTCCACGAGTAAGAATAGACTTCACTATCCGCAGCCGCGCATGATAGCGCGCAAGAGATGGCGAGCAAGGCAAGCAGACCTGATGTTCTGACTGACATATAACAGCTCTTTGATTGTTTGAGCATATTATATAGTTTTCAGGCCAGAACCTCAATTCCCCATCAACTCAGCACTCGCTCGGCTCACCTCTTCGCCCCACTTGTCTTAATCGGACATTATTCCACTACGATCTGGTAGAAGCAGCTCGGCTCGTTCGCGGCCTTCGGAATCTCGAGCGTCAGGATACCGTCTGCCGCAGCGGGATTCGCGAAGTACACGACCGTCGCATCCTTGAGGCCGGCGAGCGTCGTCGACTTCCTGTAGCCGTAGGTGTGCCCTGACGCGGCGTTGCTGATCGTGATCGACACCTTGTCGGATCCGACTACGATCGGACTTGCAACCCCTTCACCGCCGATCACTGGCGCGTCTGGCGCGGCGGCTTCGACAAAGACCGCCGTCCAGTCGTCCGTCGAATCCGCAAGCGGCGTCTCGTTGTCGAAGCGCGTCGCCTGGAGGGCGTAGCCGCCTTCGTCTGTCCGCTTATCGCAAAGCCCGAAGTGCAATTCGCCAATCTGGACGGTTGCGCCCGTCTTGTCGGCGATCTTCATGGCGATGCTTCCGTTCGTGATCTTTTCCCATCCGGCAGCCGCGTAGTCGGCCTGGTCGAGTCGGATGGACGCGAAGCCCGGAAGATCGACGTCTCCAAGGACGACCTTGCACTTGGGCGTGCCGCCCGCCTTCCCGCAGGACACCTCGACGCCTTCAAGATTCACGACGCCGGACGAGACGTTCGTGATGACGATGAACTCGCCCGAGTCGCCTTTACCATTGAGCGTCGAACCGTAAATGGTGTGGAAACGGAGGTTGGCCTGGTCGGGATCGCCGCTGTCAGGCGCGGTCATCAGTACCTGGGTCGTGCCGTCGGCGGCGAAGACCTGCAATATGGCCGTGTCGGAGAAGGTCGCGTTGCCGACGATCACCTGGTCCGTAAGCGCATCCGCGTGCGTGGCGACATAGGCGCGGCGATCCGCGACGACGTAGATCGCGTCCTGCGCGTCGCAGACGGTGCCAGCGGGAAGCGTCCACTCGACGGCCGTCTTGAGCACCCATCCGCTCATGTCGACGACCTCGTTGTTCCCATTGGAGATCACGACCACGCCGTCGGCGAGACCCGAGAGGTCGGCCGTAATGTTCGGAGCCAGCGTCTCAATCGGGCTCTGCGCCTCGGGGATGCCGGCGTTGAGACGCGAGCCGTAGCCGACCGTCTTCGCCGTGTTCGTCACGGAGTGCGTCACATAGAGGTGCTCGCGGCGCGGAACGACGTAGTTGTCCCAGATGTCCTGGATACCGGCATCCATGCTGGCGGGACGGCTGGACGACGACCACACGTCGATGTTGCTGTCGGTGCCGTTGTTGGGCCACTTGGCCGCGTCGCTTGCGGCGTCAGCGCGCATCAGGCCAGCCATCTCGCGCATTTTCGCCATGAAGGGAACCTCGCTCTCTGGCGTACCCGGCTCCTTGAGCTCCTGGTCCATCAGCGTCCTGAGGCGGCGCAGGTAGAGGCGGCGGAACTTCGCGGACTGCCACACAGCCTCGAACCCGTCGTTGCCGTAGTTGATCGTAGTGGACATCGCTGACGACGAATAGCACCTGACGCGGCTGCCGCCGTAGAACGGGTGCGATTTGAACCAGTCGTTCGTCGCGAAAAGGCCGTTTCCGCCGACGCCGTTGTCGCGGTAATATTGGCCGAAGCTCAGGTTGAAGTCATAGCCGAGCGGCATCCACGTACCGGTGCCGCGCGCACCCTGGAGCATGTCGGGGTTGTCGTAGTACGCGCAGACGTTGGCCCACACGTCGTCCATCTCCTGGGTGATGCGCGCGGAGGCGAGGTAGTTGAGCCACGCCGGGAGGTCGAACTTCTCGACGACGAACTTAGTGAGCGCGGCGTTATCGAGCCCCGTGGACCCTCCGTCCGGCGAACTGGACACCTGCTGCGCCGCAGTTATCTTGGAGCGTAGCTCGTTCTGTAGGACTGTGATGTTCGACTCGTCCTCGTCGTCAGGAGTCTTCTTCTCGATGCCACCCGCCGTCGTTCCCGATCCGCTCCTCAGCGTGCCGACGTTCTTGTATCCGTAGCCGAACTTGTCGAGACCGTAGACATCCTCGATAAGCTCGTCGGTGAAGCGCTCGGAGTTGAACGCGAGCTGGTAGAACTCGCCGTTCAGGTTGCAGCGGACGGGGAAGTCGAAGGGAACGAGGTTCCCCATCTTGCGCCACAGCCAGAAAGCGATCATCTGGCGCATGTAGCTCGGGTCGGCGAACTCGCTGATGAGCGAGGTCTTGCGGATCTCCTCGACCGCCTCGCCCGTCACGGCGTCGGTCATCGTCATGGGATGCGACTTGGCGAACCTGAGGCCGTGGCCCTTCTTCGTGAAGCCAGCGGACGTGTTGCCGCGAAGGTCGATCCGCACGTAGTCGTAGTAGTTGGAGGTCGACGAATCGTAGATGGCGACGCGCGCGTTGTGGGGAACGAGCGAAAGATTCTGCTTGTCGGCGTCGACGTCCATCTGCATCAGGTGGTTGCCGCTCGCAAACATGTGCCACGTCGGGAGCGTCGCGCTGTTGAGTTCGCCCGGTTCGACGATCGTGCCGTACCACTCGTAGCCGTCGTCCTTGTTGTTGAAGCTCGGGGAAGTCCACTCCACGCCCTCGCCGTCGGTGATCAGGACCTTCCACTGCATCAGGTGTCCTGCCGCGGGGAAGTAGCTAGAAGGAATCGTCGCCGTGTACTGGTCGCCCCAGTTGGCGTCCGTCGTCTTCGTGGCAAGGTTCACTTCGTTCGTGACGAGAGTCGCGTCGTCGAGGTCCTTGCGGTAGACGAACTTGATGGACTGGATCTGGTCCGCCGCACGCGGCGTGAACGTTCCATCGGGGTTCATCACGCCGTTTATCGGGAGCGTCACCGAATAGTCCTCGCCTGGAACGGCGGGCGGCACGGGGGCCGCAAATTCGCTTGCATATGTCGTCTTTGCCTGTCCCGGCTTCTCGTAGAGCGGACCGACGTTCGGGCCGATGCGGACGAGTCCAGCAGTCGAGGTGTTCGCCGTGCCGCGCGTAGGCGTCGGGCACATCCAGCGGCGAGTGCCCTCGCCATCCGCGGCGTCTCCGACGATGATCGACCACCCTTCCGGCAAGTCGCTCGGGATGACGACCGTGTCGACGACGCTTACGATGTTGCTGGCATTGCTGACCGGCGCGTAGTAGAGGCGCACGTAAGGCGACTTCTTCGGGTTCACCTTGTCGCCCCACACGAGGATGTCGCCGTAGTTCTCGAAAATCATCGGCTTGCCGTCGAACGTTCCTTCCGCAAACGCGCTCACCGTCTTGTCCTTGCTGTTGGAATAGCGCTCGGACGTGTAGAAGATCGCGCGACCGTGAGGCGGGACAAGGCGCGACGGGAAGTTGCCGTAGCCCGCGGGATCGGTCTTCTTGCCGCGGTTCACGCGGATGAAGCGGTAGTCGGCGAGATCGGCCCACTTGTCGGACGTGTTCTCGACTTCGACCCAGCCAGACTCGAGTCCGTTGACGTCCATCCCTTCCATGCCGTTCAGCGTCCGCGCGTCCGTGGGCTTGGGCAGTATCTCGCTGATCCTGAGGACGCACCCCTCCGCCATATTGCCCTCGGGATCGACATAGGGCGACTCCCCTTCAAGCTCGCGCACCTGCACGGCGTTGAGCGCGCGCCAAGCGGCCGCGCCCGAATATTTTATGACAACACTCTCGGAGTTGGCAATCGCCTCGAAAACATAGACAAGCGAGGCGCCATACTTGTTGTCATTGCGCATGGCCATCGCTTCGAGATCGCCGGCGCTTATCAGCGCATCGCTCCACTGGTTGTGCGCGAAGAACTGCGCGAGATAGCGCTTCCCGATCGTCAAGCCCTTAAGCGTTACCGTCAGCGTGCTCGTCGAGTTGGCCCACTCCCACGAGTTATTCAGCATCGTGCCGAAATCGCCTGCGACACCCTCGCTGCCCGAGTTGCCGTCCGTCTGCGCCAGATCCGGCTGCACGGTCGTATCGGCCGTGTTGAGGTCGGCATCCGCGGCGAAGGCAATTCCGTTGACCGTCACCGACTGGACGGCGTAGGCGTAGAGAAGCTTGCCGTCCGTGCTGAAAAAGCTCCCGTTGGCCGTCGCAGCCGCGCCGGTCCAGCCCGCATCGACGGAACCGCCGCCACCACCGCCACTCGTCGTCTGCACGGTCGGATAGTCGGCGTCGACGAACGTCTTGTTGCCCGAGAGGGTGAATACGACCGGATTGCCGCCCGTGATTTCGTAACCCGAGGCCGGGGCAAACGTCACCGTCACCTGCGTGTTCGAGACGATAGAGTAGTTTCCGCCGACCGCCGTCACCGCGACGCCGTTTGTCGTCACCGACTGGAGCTGAAGCCCCGTCTTCTCTGGAATCGTCAGCATGCACACAGGCGTCGTCGGGTCGACAGGATCGATCGGATCTTCGCCACCACCGCCGCCGCCCTCGCCGAGGTCGCGGACCTGGAGGGCGGCGACGTAGCGCGCGGCGCCGGATCCGCCCATCTTGAACGTGACTACTTGCGACGACGCTTCCGCCGTGAACGAACCGTACACCGTCGCGCCGGACGAGCCGTTCCCGTTCTGGGTGTTGACGGCGGGCAGGTCGCCGATCGTGATGTAGGCGTTTCCATACGAGTTGCGGGCCAGGATCTGCAAAAGATACGCATGGCCGGCCGTCAATCCCGAAAGAGTCAGATGGATCTCGCCCATGCCTGTGTCCACGCCGAAGTTCCACGCCGTGCCAAGGAGCGAACTGCTACCGGCATTCGCGTCCGCATTGACGAAGGCCGGATCGAAAGAGATGCTCGCGGAAGACAGGTCGGCGCCCGCCTGGAACGTCACGCCGCCCAGGGTCCGGTCCGTCGAGGCCCCGCGATAGGCATAGAGAAGCGTTCCGGCCGTCTGGAGCATCGTTTCGTCCGACGCGCTCAGCGTTTCGACGGTCCAGCCCTCCGCGACGATTTCGCCGCCGCCGCCCGACGTGCTGACGACGAACGAGGCGGTCTTCGTGGCCGTCTTGCCCTTGTCGGTCGTGATCGTGACTTCGCAGGTGTAGGAACCGTCGGCGAGATCGGCGATCTGGAACGAAGCCGAAGTACCGGTCTGGTTCGAGAGCGCCGCCACCGCGGCCCCGCCGTTCAAAGTGTAGGATACCGCATAGGATGTCGCGGCAACGCCTTCGTCGTCCGTGCCCAGTTTGACGCCGGAAACCGAGACCGTCGCGTTCGAGCCGCTGACGCTGGAATCCGCCGACGTAATCGACGGCGCGATGACGATCACTCCGCCGCCTTCGCCGAGGTTTCGCACCTGGACGGCGTTGACCGGGCGATCGCCGTTCGAGCCGGAAAAGAGAAGCTCGACATCCTGCGTCTCGTCCGAAGCCGTGAAGATACCGGTCAAGAGAGCACCGTACTTTCCGCCCGCCTCGTCAGAGCCGTGGACGTGCTGCGCTTCGCAGCCATTGGCAGAGACAAGCATGCTGTTGCTCCAGGCCGTGTGCGAGAGGATCTGGACAAGATACCGCTCACCCGGCGTCAGGTTCTTCAGCGTCAGCGTCACTGTCTTGGTGTCCGTCGAGGAATCGGTCCACGTCCAGCCATTCCCGAGGATTAGTCCGTAACCTGTATCTGAAACACCTTCGTTCATGAGGCTGCCGTCAAAGCCGGTAGGCGCCGGCGTGAAGGCGATGCTATGTGTGGATGCGAGTGGAAGCGCCCGCGTGAACGCGACGCCGTTGACGGTCTGCCCCTGCGTCGCATAGGCGTAGACGAGCGTGCCCTCCGTGCTGAACTTCGCGCCGGCGGCGTCCATCGGTTCGGACGTCCAGCCGACCGGCATCGGCGGCGGCTCGCCAATCCTGAAGTTGACGGACTTCGCCGCGGACGTCTTGTTCTTGTCGGTCGTTATCGTCACCGCGCAGGAATAGACCCCGTCGGCGAGATCGGCGATGTCGAACGAAGCAGTCGAAGCGCTTTGGCCCTCGAGCGCAGCCACGTCAGACGCATTGGTCAGGGAGTAGAAAACCGAATAAGAGGTCGCCGCAACGCCTCCGTTGTCGGTTCCCATCTCTATGCCCGAAAGCGAGATCGTCGCCGTCGTGCCGTTCGTCGAGACGGAAACCGACCCGATCGACGGCGCAATGACCGGCGCCGGCGGCTCGCCGATCCGGAAGGAGACGGACTTCGCCGCGGATGTCTTGTTCTTGTCGGTCGTAATCGTCACCGCGCAGGTGTATTCGCCGTACGCGAGACCGGAGATCGTGAACTGCGCGGACGCACCGGTCTGGCCCGAAAGCGCAGCCACGGACGCCGCGTTGTTGAGCGAGTAGGAGACGGAATAGGAATTTGCGCTCTCACCGGCATCGTCCGTCCCCAGCACGATGCCCGAGAGAAAAACCGTCGCCGCCGTTTCGTTCGTCGTGGCGGTGACCGAGCCAACCTTCGGCTGGACGACGATCGGCACGCCGCTCGCGCCGAGGTCGCGCACCTGGATGGCGTTGATGCCGTAGTTTCCGTCGGACGTGATGGTGAACGTCTTTGTTGCCTCGGTCGCCGTGAGGGCACCTGTAAGAACACCGCCGCAGGACCAGCCGTCGCCGTAGACCTTGATGAAATTCGGATCCCAGTACGACTCCTTGATCCAGACATGGGCCTTGCTGTCGCTGTTGTAGTTGCGGTAGCCGAATATCTGGACGAGATAGACGTGACCAGGCGTGAGGTTCTTGAGTGTCACCGTCTTGTCGCCCTGATTCGCCCACCAGCAACGGTTCAGGAGGTCATAGTAAGAGCCAGAGATGCTGCTCGGAGCCGACGCGCCGGAGGTCTGGCTGTACGGCCAGGAAATGTCGCCCGAGATGTTCGCGTTGTTGTTTCCGGCAGCTGCGAACGCAACGCCGTTGACCGTGCAGGCCGAGGGGGCATACGCATACTTGAGCGTGCCGTCCGTGCGGATGGCGCTGTCGTCGGTTGGAAGCGGGCTCGCGTACCACGGCTCGGTCATCTTGAAGTCGAGCAGAGTCACGAGCTCCTTGTTGTCGGCCGTCGTGACGGTCACCTTGCAGGTATGGTCGCCAAGGGCGACGTTCGGGATCACAAACGAAGCCCGGGTGCCCGTCTGGCCGGAAAGCGCGCGCGTCTTCGCCCCGCCGTCGAGCTCGTAGTCGATCGAATAGGTCGTCACGGCGTTCGCGTTCGCGTCCCTTCCGAGGGAAATGCCGAAGACCGTGATCGTCGCAGAGCCCGCGCCGTCCGCGTTCGGGGCGGCCTTGGCGTAGCCGATGGAAGGATCCGCCGTCTGCGGCTGTCCGGCGGGAACCGCGAGATACTTGTGCATCGCGTTCGAGATGGCGGGACGCCAGAAATCGGAATAGGTGAAGAACTCCGGATGGAGGCAGAGTCCCACGGCATCGTATCCGCCGTGGCCGCCCTCGCGGTAGCATGTCTTGTCGGGCATCGAATTCTGCTGGAGATACTGGCTGCGGAGGTCCACCCAGAACACGCGCTTGTTGTCGACGAACTGGAGGATGTAGTCGTTGACCGCTTCGCTCATCTCCGTCACTTCGGCCGCCTCGAAGTACTTGCTATCGAAGCTGTAGGGGAGAATCGGCATCAGGAGGATCTTCGCGTTCGGATGTTTCGTCGCCATCTCACACAGCATGAGACGGATCGACTCGGCGACATCCTCTGCGCGATCGGCATGCTCGTTGTGGTCGATGCACTTCTGGTGGCCGTTGTTGATGCCGACCATCAACGTGAAGTACTTCGTGGTATAGCCGTCAAGCGCACCGTTCCGAAGACGCCACAGGAGGTTCTGGACGCGATCGCTGCCGATGCCCATGTTGAACGCCGCGGCGTAGTTGATGGGATTCCCGTCGAGGGCCAGACTCGGGTTGTTCCAGAAATCGGTGATGGAGTCGCCGAACAGGACCACGTCGAAGTCCTTGCCCTGGCTGCCGCTGATGTCAGCGCTGAAGTGGTTCCTGTGGTAGTCGTCCGTGCGCTCCTTCGGCGTACACGGCTCAGAACTGTGATCAGATCCCGGCACCTGGGTGCCGATCACGATCGGATCGCCGAACGCAACGAGCGAAGCGGCGGCGAGGACTGATGCTGCGACTTTTTTCAATGTGTTTGTTTTCATAAGAAATCCACCTTCCTGAGTTTGGCACTATTGTATAAATTCCTTCCCTTGTGCGACAACTACCCTACTGGGTAAAAGCAACTCGCCGACATTTTGCGCCGATGCAAGGAGAAATCTTTGTCAGCGACGGCCGCTTACTTGCAGATAAAATAGAACCCACGCGAAGACACTGGCCCATCCGCCGGCAGCTCCCGCACCTGGATGGCGTTGATCGGGCGATACCCGGTCGCGTTGCCCGAGTATGTTACCGCGACATCCTCCGTCGCGTCCGTGGCAGAGAAGGTACCGACGATGGACGCGCCATACTGATACGTCGTATCGCTGCCGTTGGGACCGATATGCTGAGGCGGCGTCCCGTTTACGGAAATCATCATGCCGGCCTCTTCAGACCGCGAGCTGAAGGAAACGATCTGGACTAGATAGTTATGCCCGCTGACCAGATTCTTGAGCCGAAGCGTCATCGTCGTTTCCGAAACGGAGGAAGACCAGTAGAGTGCACGTTTAAGCAGCCAGCCGTAGTTCGTCCAATCAACGTGCCCCATTCCTTCGATATGCCCCGAAAAAGAGGGGGTCACACTGATGTTCTCGGCCAAAGCATCGCTACTGGCGCCGCGGCGGAACGAAACGTCGTGAACGGGTTGGTTTTGGTCGAGGGTCGCGTAGGCGTAGACAAGCGTCCCGTTCGTGAGGATCGAAGTCTCGTCCGGTCCCATCGGCGAAACGGTCCACGGCGCGACAGGCGCTTCACCGACACGGAAAACAAGATTTGTCGACGCGGTCTTGCCTGCATCTGTCTCAACCGTGACCGCGCACGTGTATTCGCCGTCGGCGAGGTTCGCGATATTGAACGAGGCCGTCGCGCCGGTTTGGTCGTTGAGCGCAACGACCGCCGGCGCGTTGGTCAGCGAATAGGAGACGTCGTATGACGTCGCGGCCGCGCCCTGCGCATCCGTCCCCAGCACGATCCCGCCCAGCGAGACAGTCGCCGTGGCTTCTGTCACCGAAACGGATGCCGATTCGATCGACGGATCGACAACCGATGGTGCCGCCGCTCCGAGGTCGCGGACCTGGACGGCGGCGACATAGCGCGCGGCACCCGATCCGCCCATCTTGAACACGACATCGTGCGAAGATCCGACCGCCTGGATGGTGCCGTAGACCGTTGCGCCGGACGATCCGTTTCCGCTTTGGATGTTGACGCGCGGCAGATCGCCGATCGTGATGTATGGATTGCCCCATGCGTTGCGGGCCAGAATCTGGACGAGATACTCATGGCCGCTCGTAAGCCCCGAGAGCGTCAACCGGATTTCGGCCATGCTTTGCGAAGCGCCGAAATTCCACGCCGTACCGAGAAGCGAGCTGCCGCCGGCGTTCGCGTTCGCTTCCGTGAAGGCCGGATCGAAGGCTATGTTCGCCCCCGAGAGGTCGGCACCGGCCTGAAACGTCACGTCGCCGAGAGTCATTGCCGACGATGCGCCGCGATAGGCGTAGAGAGGCGTCCCGGCCGTCTGGAGCATGGTTGCGTCAGATGCTGGCAATGTTTCGACTGTCCATGTGCCGTCCGTCGCGGCGGGCGCGGATGCGGCGAAGAAAGCCACGATGGCAGCAAAGGCAATGGAGAAAGGCATTTTCATGGCAAAGCTCCTTTGACGAAATCAGCGAAGACTGATCTTGAAACCAGCAATCGCATGGAACTCATAGCAGCCGATGTCTGGCAGCGCATCATCACTTACAAGCCCCCTTTTCAGGCAACGCTTGTGGCCGGCGAGATCGCTGGCCGAATTCATCCAGTCGGCCTTGACTCCGGCATCGATCATGACAGACGAGCGTTTGAGCGTCCAGTCGCCGGCTGCAGCATCCTTGAACCCAGGGCCCTTCTGCGCCGCGAGCGCCGTGAGGCGCGAAGATTCGCCCGTCGCGTCAGCCGCGAGGACCGCCGCGACATCTGCGTTGTCAGTGCCGCCTTCTACGACAGTGGTGCCGATCTTGATAAGATCCTGGAGCGGAGTGGTGGGATGCCAGTAGATGCCAGGGACGCCCTTGAATTTATTGCCATAGGGCCATTCGGTCTTTTCGATGTTGCCCCAGAACACGCAGTTGGTGATGGCAAAGTTCAATGACTGCACGTTGTCGCAGACAAGGCCGCCGACATTGCGGACAAACGTGCAGTTCACAATCGGAGGCATTGCGTCCATCCTGAACGGATACTTGTTGTCGATGAAAAGACAGCTTGTGATTCTGCTGAAGCTCTTGTCGCCCGAAGCGTCCAGGCGATAGATGCTGGCAAGCGTCGATGTCACGGTCGACTCGTTGTTGGATATTACGCAACGGTCGAGGATGACTTTTCTGTGGAACAGAACGTCATCCTGATTGTGGCCGACGTTGTTCGCGATAAGGCAATCCACCAAACGCGAGCACCCCTGCTGCTCCCGCTGTTCCTTGGACCCGACAAGACCGCGCTTCGTCTGTGTGTGGTTGCGGAAAATGCAGTTCGTCACCGTAGAGTAGCTCGTGACGTCAATCGCCGCGTGATACTGATTCTTCGAAACGTCCGAGCAGTAGCAAGCGTCAAAGACCGAGCCCTCGACCCAAAGCGCGCCGAAGATAGCGCCGCCGCCGCCTTCCTCTCCAACTGTCGCAATCCCGCAACGAAGGAAGGTGCAGCCGCTGACGATGCCGTAGTTCTCCCGCGGTTCAAAGGACGTGTAGCTGTTCTGCCCGGCATAGATCGCCCCGCCGTACTTCGCCGAACAGTCGATGAAATCGCAGTCCTTGATCATCGCGGTCTGCGAAACGCTCGAGGAGCTGAAGCTGATCGCCCCGCCGTTGCCGGCATAATACGCGTTCCTGAACGTGATCCCCTCAACCTTGAAGTTGCTCCCGCTTACATAGAGGATGCGGAACTGCGAACCTCCATCGATTATTGCGCTGGCCTTGCCGTTCGCGGAACGAAGCGTCACGTTCGCCGCCGAAACCGGAAGTTCCCCCCTGATGAGGCTGTACTCGCCTGCCGCAAGCGTGATAACATCTCCGGGATCCGCATCGTTAAGGGCTGCACGGAGATCATCAACCGTCGAGACGGTGGAACTGGCGGCAACGGCGGAAGCCGCAAACAGAGCGGCGGAAACAGCAGGAATGATGGATATTTTCATGGCAGCCCTCCTATCGTTTCAAAAAGACGCCACAATTGTATCCATTCCGGCAAGACAAGACAACTACCCAGTTGGGTGTTATTTTACAATGCGGTAGATGTGCCGCGAAAAGCCGTCGAAGGAATCGCCGAAGATGCCGTTCTTCGCCTGAAGCGAGCGGTTCTCGTACATGACCTCGACCTTCGCGTCCGCCTGGATCTCCGGCGGAAGCCGAAAGCCGACGAGCTTGTTGGGATGCGGGTTGACGTTGGCGGTGTAGATGCGCCACTCGTCGCCGTGCCTGCGCGTGAGGCAGCGGATGTAGTTCTCCGTCTCGCTCGAGATCGCGCCGCCGCAGAGCTCGTCCGAGCAGAGGAAGTCGACGTTGTCGAGAATCTCGCGGTTGACGTCCACAAGCGCGTCGTAGCAGCAGCGCGAAGTCGGCATGTTGACGAACCAGCTGAGTCCCGACGCGCCGGCCGCGATCGAGCCCCAGCACTGCGCAATCTGCTCCTTGTAGGACGGGATGCGCGGATGCAGCGAGTTCTCGCTCTCCATGAAGTACCAGCAGGGCTTGCCTGGCGCGATGGAGCGGAGGACGTCGACCTTTGAGACGACCATGTCGAGCGTCGTGCCGTCGCAGGTGAGGTAGTAGTCGACCATCAGGATGTCCGTCGGCAGCCCCGCGAAGCGCCCCGAGATGCCCATCCAGCAGTTGTTCATCTGTACGGGGTTGTAGGGGAAGAGCTTCTTCGTGCGCTCCATGAACGCCCTGCACTCGTCCGCCTTGCGGTATTCCGGCTCGTCGAGGACAAGCCAGTTGATGACGTTCTCGCTGTCGAGCATCCTGTACATCTTCTCGCGGGACCAGTCCGTCGCCGAGTTGTCCTCCCACCTCCTGATCTCGCCGACGTCGTCGAGGGTCTGTCCCTCGCCCGTCCAGACCGTGAACTTAAGGCCCTTCTTCGCCGCGTAGGCGAGCGTCTTCTGGTTCATCTCGATGTCGCGGACGTTCAGGTTGTTCTGGAGGTTAAGGTACTTGAACCCCGCGTCGCATATGATGTCGACCTGCTTCGACGTGCCGTCCTCCTGCGGCGCGTTCTCGCGTCCGATGAGGCACGGCGAGCTCATGAACACCTTCTCCCCGTCGTGGACGAGCGTGCGCGACCACTGGTTAATCTGCGTCGCGCCCTTTTTGAACGGAAGCTTGCGCACCTCGCTTTTCCACTCCTTCCCGAGCGCCTTTACCGTGACGGCGTTTGTCCCGTTCGCCATCTTCGAAATGTCGACCGACACCTCCTCGAAGCCTCCGTTCGCGTCCCACACGCGGAAGCCCGCCGTCTTCTCGTTCATGTAGAAGTCGTAGTGCCCGAGGACGAGCCCCTCCGCCGGGACCGTGTAGCCGCAGAGCGCGTTCTCCGCCGCGGTGTAGGGGGTCTTCCGCTCGGGCCTCGCGTGGGGAGTGGGCTTCCCGAGCGTGAAGTTCGCCGCGTCGCCGGATTTCGGCTTGTACTCAGTCGCGTATGTCTTCGCGCTGTCGAACCCTCCCTCCGGCGCGTCGACCATCTCGAGCTGGAGGTCGTCAAGCCAGATCGACGCCTCGGTCGTGCGCTGGTGGAGATCCGGCACGTCGAACCAGACGGGGCTGAAGATTCCTGGGGATGGCATGTTCGTCGTCGTTATCTCGTAGCGCGTCCACTCCGTCTTAAGGTCCACGATCTTCGCATCCTTCGACAGCTTCAGCTTGAACTTGACGCCGGGTTCGGACGCCTTGGCCCACACGGAGAGGACCGCGCTCCTGCCCTTCTGGGTCGGGGTGTTCCAGGTGAAGAAGTCGAAGCTGCGGACGAACGGCCCGATGTTGAGCCGGAGCGACTGCTTGCCGGAGTGCCGCTCCTTGCGGTCGACCATAAAGCACCTAAGGTACTTCTCCTTGTAGTCCTCGACAGACACCTTGTCCATCGCGCAGAAGTTGCGGTTGCAGTAGTGCGGCGGCACCCCGTCGCTGTCGTATTCGAAGCCGGAGTTCGCGATGAGGTTCGGACTGTCGTCGCCCTGCAGCGCGTATATCGTGACGCGGCGAACCTCGAAAGGACACTGGAAGTTGTCGATGACGAGCGGATTCGACCTCGCCACTCCGTCGAAGCCGACCTTCTTCTTCGGCGTCGGTGCGGTGAAGTAGTTTGCCTGGACGCCGTTGATGAGGAACGTGTAGCCCATCATCTTGTCGCCGATCCTGCGGCGTTCGAAGCGGACCGTCACCGGCTCGCCCTCCTTGAAGTTTGCGATCCACGGATAGCAGCTGCGCGTTGCCTGGCCTTCCGCCGGCGCGTAGAGACTCACGCCGTATCCGTCGCTCCTGACGCCGTAGTTGCCGTAGTCGCAGCCCATAGACGCCCAGTGGTAGTCGCCGTCCTTCGGATCCTTGATCTTGCTCCACTCCGGATAGCACACGAAATCGGCCTCGACCGCGCACTCGTCGGGAAGCTCGCCCTTCCACTGGATGCCGTCGCCCGTGTTGCCGCTCGGCACGCGCACCGCGCCGTCCTTCACCTCGATCTCCTTCTGCGCGTGCCCGCGGAAGTCCCACCGCTCCGCGAAGACCTTGGGGTTCGTGAAGTCGTCCTCGAAAACCGGCACCGAGAAGTCGATCCCCTCCTTCCCCTTGACCTTGGCCTTCGCCTTGTCCTTCTTCTCGGCCTTCGGGCCGGCCGTCAGCGGGACATCCGTGGCGCTCGCGTAGAACTTCTTCGCGACCTTCTCGTAGAGCCCCGCGACTCCGCCCTTCACCACGGGCACGAACTCGGCGACCTGCTTGCCGTCCCTGTAGAACGACGCGCCGTAGAGCGACATGTCGTAGCAGGCATATGACTTGGGCGTCCCGTCCGCGCACGTCATGCCGAAGAACGAGACCGGCACCTTTCCGGTCGCCGTGCGCTCGCCTTCGAGCTTCATGCGGAAACTTCCCCACGAGACGTTCCGTCCGTCGTAGACGATAGCGATGCGCGAGCCGATTACTGCGTCGTTGACCTCCTGGAGTCCGCAGTGGATCCACCTGTCCCGGCTCTTGCGCCCGAGGCTCACGAACGTCTGGTACGCCTGCGCCTCGTGTCCGCCGAGGGCCAGGTTGTAGAGATTGCGGAACCCTTCGGAATCCTCGGCGTCCTCCTGTCCGAAGAACGCCGTCGTCTGCTTCGCTTGGTCGAACTTTCCGCCGAATATCTGGTTGAACGGACCCTCGAACATCAGTTCGATCCTGAACGTGAGCCCGCTCTCCGGAAGCAAGTCGGTCTTGACGACGCTGCCGTGGGAGGATTTCACATACTCGACTTCGTAGTCGTACGGAGCCGCGGTCACGACGGTCATCGAAGCGGCGAACAGGGCAAATGCTATTTGTGGTTTCATGTCTCTAATTATAAATGAACGGTAACTTCCCGTCAAATACCCGACTGGGTATGGGGAAAGCAATTTCCCGATTGCCGAATTTCGCCAAATTCTGTAAAATATACGGTGAATGCTGGGATGTATCTCCATTTTGCTACTGTCCGCCACGCTTGTTGACGCAAGGCAGGTCGCCTCTGGCGACTTCATCGGGCAGCGCGTCTCCATCCGCGGCGTGGTCTCCGCGGCGGTACGCGACGACATAGACGACGGCTTCAACTGGGTTCTGCTAAAAACGCCCGAGGGGACCGTCTGCGCGTCAACCGACAACAGGGTCCACTCGCTGGAGGAGCTCCTCCCCCTTCTCGACGCGGATGTCGAGTTGACCGGCACCGTACAGCGCTTCACCCACTGGCGCAAGTTCCTCGGCTGCCAGATGCTTTTCGACAATGTCGCAGAAGGCGACAGCATCAAGGTCATAACGCCCGCTTCCGAAGACCCGTTTTCCGCGCAGCCCCTGACGAACGCCTCGTGCCCACACCGCCAGACGACGACAGGCACCGTGGTCGCCATGACCGGAGAATGCTTCTTCCTGCGCCATGACGAGGGGCTCCTCCGCGTGCGTCCCGTCGATCCCGACGACGTCCCGCACCTCGGCGGGCTCGTTACTGTCAGCGGCTTCATCGAGCAGAACCAGTTCATTCCGCTGATGACCGGCGCGCTCTGGCGCACCGAGCCGGCAAAGCCCGCTCGCCCCGAATCGGCTACGGACATCACCGCGGACGACCTCTTCAGGACCGACCCGCGCTCGCACTCGGGCGGCAGCTTCCACCGGTACGTCAACATGGACATCAGCGGGAAGACGGTCCGCCTCGCCGGGCGCGTCGAATACGCCGCGCGCGAGGCGCGCGGACCGGCGGGCTTCCGCATCGACTGCAGCGGCGAATCGGTTTTCGTCGACCTCTCCGGCTTCGCGCCCGAGACCGTCTCCGCGCCGAGACAAGGCGCCGTAGTTTCTGTCACAGGCCTCTGCCTCGCCGACTTCGACACGAGCGGCAGCGCCATATTCCCTCGATTTCTCGGTCTCACCATCATTCCGCGCACACCGGAAGACCTGCAGATAATCCGTCGCGCCCCCTTCTGGACGATCGCGCGGCTTGCCTTGATGCTCGCGCTCGCCGTTCTCGTGGCAGTCGGCTTCGCCGTGTGGTCAGCGGCGCTGAAGGTAGTCTCGACGCGGCGCGGCAGGGAACTCGCGCGCGAACAGATTCGCGGAGCGCGCGCGGAGCTGAAGGTCGAGGAGCGGACCCGGCTTGCGGTCGAGCTGCACGACTCAATCTCCCAGGTGCTTACCGGCGTGGCCCTCCAGATCGACGCCGCGTCCGGAGCGGACGGAAAAGGCGCCAAGAAGTTCCTCTCGACCGCGCGCAACATGCTCGCGTCCTGCCGCGAGGAGCTTAACGGGTGCCTCTGGGATCTCCGCAGCCGCACCTTCGAGGAGAAGGACATGACGGAGGCCGTGCAGCGCACGCTCGCCCCGCATGTCGGCTCGGCGAAGCTCGCGGTGCGCTTCAACGTGCCGCGCGAAATGATCTCGGAAGCGACTGCGCACGCCGTCCTGAGAATCGTCCGGGAGCTCGGCACGAACGCCGTCAAGCACGGGCACGCGAAGAACATAAAGATCGCCGGCGAATTCCACAGCGACACCATATCGTTCTCGGTGCTCGACGACGGATGCGGCTTCGATCCCGCCGAAGCGCCGGGACCGGCCCAGGGCCACTTCGGGCTTCAGGGCGTCCGCGAACGCCTCAACGCCTTCAACGGCACGATACGCTGCGACAGCGAGCCTGGCTGCGGAGCGAAGTTCACGGTCGTTCTGCACACCTCGCCATCGGAGGAGAAATGAAAAAACCGGAAAAGAAGACAAAGGTACTCCTCGCAGACGACCATCTCGTCGTACGGATGGGACTTTCGGCCATCATCTCGCTGGAGAAGGACATGACCGTCGTCGCGGAGGCGGAGAACGGCGAAGACGCCGTGCGTCTCGCCGCCGAGAAGAAACCGGACGTGGTGGTCATGGATCTCATGATGCCAAAGCTCGACGGCGCGAAGGCGACGGCGGAGATTCTCGCCGCCAACCCGGAGGCGAAGGTGATAATCCTCACGACGTTCGGCGGCTCCATCGACGTGAAGCGCGCACTTGACGCGGGCGCACGCAGCGCGCTCATCAAGGCGACGTCACAGCGCGATCTCATCGCGGCGATCCGCCGCACGGCCGCCGGGGAGTCGGTCATCTGCTCCGAAATCAGCAACACGCTCGAGTCGGACGCCGACTCCGTCGACCTTTCGGAACGCCAGATCGAGATTCTCTCCTATGTCGCGAAAGGCCTCAACAACCGCGAAATCGCCGAAGTGATGCATGTCGGGCGCGACTGCATCAAGGCCCATCTCAAGACTATATTCGCGAAGCTCGGCGTAGCCTCGCGCTCCGAGGCCGCCGCACTCGCCGTCAACCGCAGCATGGTCAAGGTCTGACGGCCGCGGCAGCGGAAGACTTACATTCCGCCGCGGCCGCGAAGCGAGCCGTGCGAGAGGAAGCCCTCGTACTTGCGGACGAGGAGATGCGACTCCATGATGCGGAGCGTATCGAGCGCAACGCCCACGATGATGAGGAGCGACGTGCCGCCGAAGAACGAGGCGATCGCCCACGGAATCGACATCCAGCCCATGAGGACGAGAGGGATCAGGGCCACGACGAGCAGCCCCGTGCCGCCGATGAGCGTGATCTTCGTCATCAGGTCGTCGAGGTACTCGGCCGTAGCGCGGCCCGGGCGGATGCCGGGAACGTAGCTGCCGTCCTTCTTGAGGTTGTCGGAGATGTCGACGGCGTTGAACTGGGTCGCGACCCAGAAGAACGCGAAGAACATGATGAGCGCCGCGTAGATGACGAGATAGAGGATCGACGGCTTGGAGGGGTTGGAGAGCCCCTGCGCGAAGGCGTTGAGCTTGCCGGAGATGCCGCCCGCGGTCGGATCGGTGAGCTTGACGAGAATCGCGGCCGGGATCTGGATGAGCGGCTGCGCAAAGATGATCGGCATGACGCCCGTGTAGTTGACCCTGAGAGGCATGAACGTCTGCTGCATGCCGTAGGTGCTCCCGCCTCCGACGGAACGGCGGGTCGTGTGGATGGCGACCTTCCTGACGCCCTGGGTGAGCATCACCGTGCCCATCACGACGAGCAGGAAGAAGATCACGAGGATCGGGAGCTCGGCGATCGGGGCGTTAGCCCTGACGCCGCCGAGGCCGAAGTAGCGCGCCCACGCGTCGATTAGCGCCTGCGGGAGACGCGACGTGATGTTGATCATGATGATGAGCGACGCGCCGTTGCCGATGCCGAAGGTCGTGATCTGGTCGGCGAGCCACATGACGAAGAGCGAGGCCGTGGTCATGCCGATCACCGTCATCAGATGGAAGCCGATGCCGGGGTTCGCGACGATTTCGGTGCCCGCAAACGCCGGGCCGAGCATGCCGGGGTGGCTGAGGACCGTCGCGATGCCCCATGACTGCACAACGCAGAGCACGATAGTGAGGTAGCGCGTGATCTGGGCAAGCTGCTGGCGACCCGACTCGCCTTCCTTCTTCATCTTCTCAAGCGCCGGGATCACCGAGCCGAGCAGCTGGATGACGATCTGCGCCGAGATGTAGGGCCAGATCGAGAGGAAGCCGATCGCGCACTGCCCGAGCGCGCCGCCGGTGAACACCTCGAACCAGTCGAGCATGCCGCCGCCCGCGCTGTTCGCCTTGAAGTCGGCGATGATGCGCTGAAGCGCCTGCCAGTCGACGCCAGGCGTCGGTATCTGCGAAACAAGACGGCACACGAACACGAGGCCGAGCGTAATCAAGATTTTCTTCCGAAGCTCCGGGATGCGGAATGCGTTCGAAAATCCCTTCATCATCGCCATTTTTTATCTCTCTTTCCTTCTACGTTGCGAAAACTTTTGTATATTATATCAAAAATCAGCCGCCCCTTTCAAGGTCACGCCTGAGGGCCTTCTTCTTGAGGGCGTCGCGCTTGTCGTGGAGCTGCTTGCCGCGGCACACGCCGAGGTCAACCTTTATGCGCCCGTTTTTGAGGAAAACCCTGAGGGGAATGAGCGTCAGCCCCTTCGCCTCGGTCTTGAGCTGGAGGTCGCGCACTTCCTTCGCGTGGACGAGGAGCTTTCGCATCGACTTCGGCTCGTGGTTGAAGCGGTTGCCGAACTTGTAGGCAGCGATGTCCGCCCCGACGAGCCAAAGCTCGCCCTTCAGGACGGCGCCGTAGCTCCCCGAGAGCGACACCTCGCCGTGGCGCACGCTCTTGACCTCGGTGCCCGTAAGCACTATACCGCACTCGATCGTCTCGAGCACGGTATAGTCATGTCTCGCCTTCCTGTTCTCGGCGAAGACCGGATTGAACTTCTTGTCGGCCACTTAGTCCGAGTAGAGCGAATTCACGTTGACGTGCTTCTGGTTCCACTTCGTCTTCGCGTCCTCGGCCTTGGCAATGGCGTCGAAGTCGATTTCAGCGATTAGTTTGCCTTCGGCGACCTCTCGGAGCGCGATGTCGCACTTGTCCTCGTCGAGCGACTGGGGCTTCACGAGCGGCTTCGCGCCGTTGATGAGCTCGCGCTCGCGCTTGGAAATGAGGTTCACAAGCACGGGAACGGAAGGTATCTTCTCGTGGGCCTTCTTCAAAAGTTCGTTGTTCATCTCTGTCTTCTCTCCAGTTGGAAGCGCGTATTATATCAAATTATTTCACTTCGCGGTAGGCGTCAACCGCTTTTTTCCACGCAGGGGTGCCGCAGTAGCCGCACGGCTTGAACTCCGGGCAGAACCCTCGGTAGACGCATTCCGGGACGCAGCAAGCAGCGACCTCGGGCTCCTTTTTCGCGATTTCGTCGACTACGGCCCTCCACGCCGCGCGCGTCTCCGCGCTCGCCTGCCCGCACAGGCGGCGACGCGAAATGAACATGACGGCCTGGGCGTTCGCGAAGCACTCGTGCATGACAGGCGCGTCCTGGCGGTTTGCATCGCGCTGGACGCCGGTCCTGTCGGTGCGCTGGGTCGAGACGAAATGCTCGATGCCGAATTTATGGCGCACGAAATGGACACTCACCCAGTACGGGAGGTCCACCCACTTCCAGTTGAAGCAGAGCTTGCGGACCGGCGAGTGCTCGGCGAGCAGTATGCGCTTTTTCCACTTTGAGCTCGGCTCTCCCTCGCCCTCCTCGCGGCGGATTGTCGTTCTGGCCGCGTCGGCGACCTCGCGCCACGTGCCCTTGACCTTCAGGAACTTGATTTTCATTTCATCCCTCCATTGTTGAAGCCGTGTAGAATTTCCGCATTTGCCTGGCGCGGGCGGAACGCGACGCGGCGCCAGCCAATGAGCAAATCGTACTTTAGAAGCGTGTCCGCCCCGATGCGGTTCATCGGCTCCGCGACGACCATTGGACGGATCGACAAGGGGATTCCAAGCGTGAGCACCCCTTCTCTGCCGACGACGGGCCTCAGGGCGTTGCCCACGCCATTCACGTCGGTAGCGGAAATATCCGCCTTCTCGTCCGTCACCGGCCATCCGGTTTCGCGCCCGAGAAACGTCATCGTCGCGGCCGAGTCGACGATAAGCGGGATATCCTTCTCGCCGCAGCGCGCCTTAAGGTCGATGCTGAAGGGATCGGACGCGGCGCGATCGACGGCGTTCGTAAACCCGGCGAGGCGGTCGCGCCTCGGCGCAAAGACGACTTCGCCGGAACCCAGGGAAACGAGCGTCGTGACGCGCCCGACGACGTTCATGCCAATTACGCCGTCGATCTTCTCGCCGATCCCCTTCTGGAAATGCGAGATGTCGAGCACCATCACGTCGAAATCGCAGAACTCAGCTGGCCCCACCTTGAACGAATCGGCATGCACAAGAGACGGCGCGCCCTCGACATTCGTTACGCCCGCAAGGACGACCTTCTCAAGTTTGCGGTCCTTGAGTTCGCGCTCGACAAAACCCTTGTCCAGAGTCGTGTGCGTCGCTCCGGTGTCGAATAGGAGCGTGCAGGGCTTGCCGTCCACTTCGCCGCGAACGATCGGCATGTTGTTGCCGAGAACGCGCACCGCAACAGGCGTGTCGTTCGTGGGGGCGGTTTCGGGCAGAAACGGCACCCGCCCGGCGAAGGCGGGTACCGATGCGGCAAAAACCAGAAATGCCGCGGACAGTCTCATCAGAAGCCGAGCGCCGCCTTGGTCTGCTGCTTGCGGATCTCCTGCTCGTCGGTCCAGGCGATCTCCCCGCTCGCGATGTCCTTCATGTTCAGCGTGAACTTGAAGTAGCGGTCCGTCACGCCGTCGACCTGCTGGCGCATCTCGGTAAGCGCGCCGTACAGGTACAGCTGCGCGGCGGACTGCTGGCCCGCGGCGACGGCCTTTGAGGGGTCCGTCATTCCGTTGAGCGCCTGGTCGTTCATGAACTGGAGATCGGTCGCCGATGTCGTGCGGTCCATGAAACGAAACTTGCGCGAGCGCACGAGCTTGGTGCGGATCGAGTCGGTGATCGACTGCATGTCGAGGTGCATCGTCGAGCGGTTCTGCAGCGGCCCGATGTCTAGAACCGGCTTCCCGGCGACGTACTCGGCGATGAACTCGCGGTCGGCGAGCATCGAATCAACCATCTTCTCGACCGTCCGGCGCACGTCCTGCGGCTCGATCGCCGCCGACATCGCGCGCTGGTCCAGCTGAACCTCGCGCGCCCTCGGTCCCGCGCACCCGCACAGCAGCGCCGCGAGCGCGACGCCTCCGACAACCATAGTCTGCTTCATCATGTAGTCTCCTTTGTGAATGTATTGCAACGCTTATGTCAGATTCCCTGGGCGGTGTCGGTTTCGCGCACCTGCAGGCGGGCCGTCACGCCCTTTTCGTTCGGCGCCATCCCCGTGAAGGTCGTGACGTCGTTTCCGTCGAGGACTATCGCACGGAACGGCTTGCCGTCGGGATCGATCTCGGTCCCCTCGAAGTCAAGCCACACCATCCTGGCCTGCAGCTCCTGCCTCTTGTGCGTCAGCGACTCGAGCGTCACCGTGGCCCTCTTGATGCCGTCGACGTCTCCGTATGTGACGCGGACGACCTTGACGCGGTTTGCGAGGCGGGTGGAGCACTCGAGAATCGAGGCGTCCCCCGTCTGGGTATCGACCGTGACACGCGTTCCCGCCGTCTCGACGCACCCTGCGAAAATGGCGGCTACGGCCGCCAGCACGACTGTCTTCATTGTCATTTGTTTATCTCCTTGCCGTTTAAATACATGCCAGGCGCCCCAACAGGGCCGGCCGCGGCAGATGCGCCGCGCACAACAGACCCCGCGTCGGCTATCCACAAAACGCGCGTCTCGCCCGCCGCAAGCGGAACCTGCGCCGTGATGATCCGTCCGTCGACCGAAACCGACACGGCGTAGACGCCTGGCTTCATGCCGTCGTCGCACCATACCTGCTGAGACGACGGAAGGGTGCGCCAGCTTCGCGTGTCGGCCGACCTGCAGGCCGAGACGACCACGTTGAACAGGAACATGCCGAGCTGCGCATATTCGTTCCCCGAGGCGTTCACCGCCGCCTGCGCGCCGGCCTGCGCCACGGCGCGCGTCACGTTGCGGGCGACTATGCCGGGCATCTGCTCCTTCAGGTCGCGCGCCGCAAGCGAGCGCACGCTCACCGCCAATGCCGCCGCCTTCGCGCCAGAGGAACCCGCAACGGACACGTTGTTCTCGCCAAACGGCACGGTTGGATACTTCGGGATCTGCACCGAAAAGCCGGTGTAGAGCGGAATCGGGATCTCAAGCGATTCACGCATCGGCACGAAACCCTGGTCGTAGAAGACGACGAGGCGCGCCGAATCCGCACGCGGCGAGGCGCTTCCGCCGGATCGCGCCGCGTCGGCGGCGAAATACGGGTTTTCGGGGCGTATCGCCGCCGCCTTGCGGTAGCTCTGCCACGCCATGTCCAGCTCTCCGTTCGCCTCGAAGAGGATGCCGGTAAGCCACCAAAGGGCGGGGTTCTCCCACGAATTGCGCGTCGCCGCGATCATCTCGTCGAGGCTCGCCGACTGCGATGCCACGATGGAACGCGACGATGCGCTCGCGCCCTCCGGATCCTTCGCGAGGTCGGCCCCGCAAGTCTCGGCGAGCGTGTCCTGAACATATACGGCAAGCCGCGCGTCGATCAGCGCATCCTCGCGCAGCCCCGCCAGAAGCTGGGCGATTATGCCGTATTCAAGCGCGAGGTTGATCTCGTACGGGGGAAGATAGTATTCGCGCGTGCGGTCGTCGGTGATCGTGGCCGAAAGCGCGGTGTTGCCCCAGTCGGAGAGCTTCATCTTCGGCGCCGTCTCGCTGCGCTCCACCGCCGAGTCGACTGCCGCGCGGAACCGCCTCGTCGCCTCTCCGTAGCTGCCCGCGAGCAGATTGACGCGACCGGCCTCGACGAGACCGAGGTTCCGGGAATAATGGCTTTCGTCGGCGAGTTCGGCGCTCCACGCAATTGCCGCGGCGTCGTCGCCGCGGGCGAGAGCCGCGACCGCGGCCATCGCCTCCTCGTCGACGGTGACGCACCCGCTGAACGCCGCAACAGCAGCGGCGACGGCGAGAATCGAAAACCGATCCGCCAGCAGCTTCATGCCGTCAGTTCGTCTGCTTGATGACGACGGGCGGACGGCCGCCGTAGGTTACGTCGCGCCAGCTTGACGAGTCGTGGTTGACCTTGATGCCGCGCGTCATGGCGGCTTCCGCGTAGCCCTGCGCGACATTCGCCCTGAGCGCCTCGACAGAGCCCCACTTCTCGATGCCCTCCTCGCTCATCTCGAGCGCAATCTCGAACACGGCTCCAGGCTGGACGTTGATGGTTCCGGTAAAAGGCTCCATCCACGCGCGCGACACCTTGATCTGGTGCAGCCCCGGCGTCGCCATGAACTGGCCGGGGGCAGAGCCGACAACGGCGCCGTCAAGCTCGACCGTCGCGCCGCCGACAACCTTGCGGAGCTCCTGGAGCTGCTCGCCGGAAACGCCCTTCGTCTGGCTCTCGAGCGCCGCGATGACGCGGTCGATCGTCGTGGAGACGGTGAAGGGAACCATTCCCTGCGCCTCGGCGGGACGCCTCCAGCGGGCGGACTTCTGCGCCACGACGGGCGTCACCTGCGCGATCCACTTGTCGAAAAGCATCTGGTAATAGCCCATGGGATCGTCATCGCCCGCGCCGAGAATGGGCATCTGCAGCGCCGGCAGCGGAACGCTGTCGACGCTCGCGCCTGTCGCGTCCATGATCTTGAGCGTCATGCGCAGCATGTAGTTCTTCGCCGGCTGCCCGCCGATGTTGCGCGCCATGGCTCGCGCGTCCGCAATCGTCGCGGCGGCGATGTAGTCGCAGCCAAGCATCTGCGAAACGCGCGGGACAGACCCGCCCGTGAAGATGCCCGGCACAAGCCCCGTCTTCTCCTCGTCCGTCGTCACCTTGTAGCGGCGGAAGGTGTCGGCTACCTGCGCCGAGTCCATCACGGCAAAGCCTTCGATCTCGGCAAACGCCGCCGCGAGACGGTCGCGAACGCCGTCAACCTCGTCGTCCATCCCCGGGACGCGCGTGCGGTTCTGCACGAACACGGCGATTTTCCTGAGCTCCGAGCGCTGCTGCTGCCATTCGACCGTCTCGACGACCGTTGTGGTCACGTTCTTGACGACTGTCGTAGTCGTTGTCGCCTGCTGCGCAAAAGCCGCGAAGAGACCCGCCGCGAGAGCGGCCGCTATCATGTGTTTCATATGGCGTCGTCCTTTAATAAAGCGTCAGAAATACCAGTTGATGATCGGCAGGAACGGAATGTCGTTGTCCTGGATGACGTTCACGACACCGACCTGGACGCCGTACATCTTGCGCGTCACGTTTATGACGCCGAGCTGCCAGCCGCGGAAGACGTCGGTCGTGTTTATTACGCCGATCTGCCAGCCGTCGAAGTCCTCGACCCAGTTGAACACGCCGATCTGAAGGCCCTTTACGTTCCAGAACCCGGGAGGAAGGCCGACGGGCGTCACGATGTTGATCGAAAGCGGTGTGTAGCTCCGCATGACTTCGGAGGGAGGGTTCTTGCCCTCGAGATACAGGTTGGCATCGGCTCCAAGCGCGACGGCTGACACCGCCATCGCGGCGGCAAAGAAAAGACTTTTCATCGGTCTCCTGCTCCTTTCGTAGTTTTCTACAGACGAAATTATACCAAATCCAGAGGCCTGACGCAAAGCAGAAAGCGCTACCTCA
The DNA here is from genome assembly GCA_900321255.1 of uncultured Lentisphaerota bacterium. Classification (GTDB taxonomy): domain Bacteria; phylum Verrucomicrobiota; class Kiritimatiellia; order RFP12; family UBA1067; genus UBA1067. The sequence continues at coordinate 57,541 of ONVK01000005.1, forward strand.
CCACGAAGTTCACCATGCGCTTGGGAACGGCGACGACCTTGACGATCGTCTTCCCCTCGAGGAACTTCGCGACGTCGGCGTTTTGCTTCGCCGCGGCCTCCATCTCGGCGGGAGTCGCCGCGACGGGAACCTTTACGCGCCCGCGGAGCTTGCCCATCACCTGCACCGGGATCTCGATCTCGTCCTCAACGAGCGCCGAAGGGTCGAACTTCGGCCACGGCTCGTACGCGAGCGACTTGTCGTGGCCGAGGAACTGCCAAAGCTCCTCGCCGAGGTGCGGCGCGAACGGGGAGAGGCAGAGCACGAACTTCTCAAGATATTCCTTGGGCAGGCCGCCCATACTCTCACCCGCGTCTCCCGAGCCATTAGTCTTGATTCGCGAGCTCTGCCTCGCGTACTCCTCCGCCTCGTTCACAAACACCATCATCGCGGAGATGCCGGTGTTGAAGTTCATCGTCTCGAGGTCTTCGCCAACCTTCTTGACCATAGCGGCAAGGCTCTTCGCCTCGGCCTTGGTCATCGCGGTTTGCGCGCTTGAGGAAACGGAACACCCCCTCGACGCCCTTCGTCGACCAGGGCTTCACGGCCTGCAGCGGACCCATGAACATCTCGTAGAGGCGGAGCGAATCAGCGCCGTAGTCGCGTATCACGTCGTCGGGATTGACCACGTTCTTTAGCGACTTCGACATCTTCGCGGGGAACTCCGTGAGCTCCTCCATCTCGCCGCCCTCTTCCGCGCCCCAGGGCTTGCCCTCGCGCCATTCGATCTTGTCCATCGGCACGAGCACTCCGCGCTTCGTCTTGTACGCCATACCGAGGATCATCCCCTGGTTGACGAGGCGCTGGAACGGCTCCGGCGTGGGAACATACCCGAGGTCGAAGAGGACCAGGATCATCCCCTGGTTGACGAGGCGCTGGAACGGCTCCGGCGTGGGAACATACCCGAGGTCGAAGAGGACCTTGTGCCAGAAGCGCGCGTAGAGGAGGTGAAGAACCGCATGCTCCGCGCCGCCGACGTAGAGATCGACGGGAAGCCACTTCTTTAGAAGCCCGGGATCGGCGAAGCACTTGTCGTTCGCAGGATCGATGTAGCGGAGGTAGTACCAGCACGAACCCGCCCACTGCGGCATCGTGTTAGTCTCGCGCACGCCCTTCTTGCCCGTCTTCGGGTCGACGACGTTCACCCAGTCCGTCGCCTTCGCAAGCGGCGGCTCGCCCGTGCCCGTCGGCTTGTAGTCGGCAAGCTCGGGGAGCGTGAGCGGCAGGTCGTTCTCGTCGACGAGCGACTGCGTTCCGTCCTCCCAGTGGATCACCGGGAACGGCTCGCCCCAGTAGCGCTGGCGCGAAAAGAGCCAGTCGCGGAGCTTGTACTGCGTCTTCGCCTTGCCGACGCCCTTTTCCTCAAGCCACTTGATCATCGTCGGGCGCGCCGCCTCGACGGAAAGCCCGTTGAGGAAGCCCGAGTTCACCATCACGCCGGTCGCGATGTCGGTAAACGCCTCGCTGCCGGTGTAGGGGACGCGAGAAATCAACTCCGAATTATCCGAAGCCTTCGCTCCGGCATCTACAGAAGGCGCAGCGTTAGCGGAGCCATCGGACTTTTCGGAGTTAGCTTTTCCGGCCGGCGCCACGACCTGGTAGATCGGGAGATTGAACACCTTCGCGAAATCGAAGTCGCGCTCGTCGTGCGCTGGAACGGCCATGATCGCGCCCGTTCCGTAGCTCGCGAGAACGTAGTCGGAGATGAAGATCGGGAGCTTGTCGCCGTTGACGGGATTTACGCCCACGACGCCGTCGAGCCTCACGCCCGTCTTCTCCTTGTTGAGCTCCGTGCGCTCGAGGTCGCTCTTGGAGGCCGCCTTCTTCTGGTAGGCCTTCACCTCGTCGGCGTTCTTGAGCGTGCCGTCCTCGAGCCACTTCGCGACGAGCGCGTGCTCGGGCGAAAGCACCATGTACGTCGCGCCGAAGAGCGTGTCGCAGCGGGTGGTGTAGACGGTTATCTTTTCGTCGGCGCAAGCGCCTCCTGTCAGGACACCAAAGTCGACCAGCGCGCCGGTCGACTTGCCGATCCAGTTGCGCTGCATCTCCTTGATGCCCTCGGGCCAGTCGAGCGCGTCGAGGTCCTTGAGGAGGCGCTCGGCGTACTCGGTGATCTTGAGCATCCACTGGCGCATCGGGCGGCGGATGACGGGATGGTTGCCGCGCTCGCTCCTGCCGTCGATGACCTCCTCGTTCGCGAGAACAGTTCCGAGCGCGGGGCACCAGTTGACCGGCACCTCTGCGACATAGGCGAGCCCCTTCTTGTAGAGCTGCTCGAAGATCCACTGCGTCCAGCGGTAGTACTTGGGGTCGGTCGTGTTGACCTCGCGGTCCCAGTCGTAGGAAAAGCCGAGCGCGCGGATCTGCTCGCGGAAGCGGTCGACGTTCTTCTTCGTGGTGATTGCGGGATGCGTCCCCGTCTCGACGGCATACTGCTCGGCGGGAAGGCCGAAGGCGTCCCATCCCATCGGATGCAGCACGTTGAAGCCCTTCATCCTCTTGTATCGGCAGAGGATGTCGGTCGCGGTGTATCCCTCGGGGTGGCCGACGTGCAGCCCTGCGCCCGACGGATACGGGAACATGTCGAGGCAGTAGAATTTCTCGCCTTCGGCGGAAGAGTCGGTCTTAAAAGTCTTGTTTTCGAGCCAGTGGCGCTGCCACTTCTTCTCGATGGCTGAGAAATTGTATTCGCTCATTACTGCTGCTTCTGATCTTCGGCGTGCGCGGCGACGCGGCGATCGCTTTCTGGATGAGCCCCGACACGTCGTTGGTCGCCGCAGCGACGCCGGCTTTTACGGCGTAGTAGATTGCCTTGTGCGAAGAGCTGCCATGCCCGATGATGACTGCGCCTGGGACGCCCAGGAGAGGCGCTCCGCCGTAGATCTCGGGATCAAGCTGCTTCTTGAGCGCGCGGAACGCCCCCTTCAGGAGTAGCGCGCCGAGAACACGCCAGGGCCCGCGGAAGCACTCGCGCTTGAGCCAGTAGCCGATGGCCTTCGCGATCGACTCGGTCGTCTTGAGGACGACGTTGCCGACGAAGCCGTCGCAGACCGCGACGTCGATCTGGCCCTTGTAGAGGTCCTTGCCCTCGATGTTGCCGACGAAGTTCAGGTCCTTCACTTCCTTGAGGAGCGGGAAGGTCTGCTTCGTCATCTCGTTGCCCTTGCAGTCCTCGGTGCCGATCGAGATAAGCCCGATGGCGGGAGTCGTGCGCTTCAAGACGGCCTTCGAGTAGGCGTTGCCCATGATAGCGAACTGGACGAGCCACTCGGGGTGGCAGTCCATGTTCGCGCCAGCGTCGAGAACGACGAGCGGGCGGCGAGGCGTGCGGTTGGGCATCACCGTCGCGATGGCCGGGCGCTTCACGCCCGGTATGCGCCCGAGAGTCAAAATCGCGCTTGTCGCGACGGCCCCGGAATTGCCCGCCGACACGAACGCATCGGCGCGGCCTTCCTTTACGAGGCGCATGGCGACGTTGATCGAGCAGTCCTTTTTCTTCCGGACGGCGTCAACCGGAGACTCGTCCATTTCGGCGACGTCAGGCGCGTGGACAATCTCCAGCTGGCCGTGTTCAATCGCCGTCTGGGCGGACTTCTTGAGGTCCTTGGGAAGCTTGTCGAGCTCGGCCTGGATAGGCGCGAGCTGTCCGACGAGCAGAACCTTCACCCCGGGGATGCCGGCGGCGGCCTCAACCGCCCCGACGACTATCTCGCCGGGGGCGTGGTCACCGCCCATCGCATCAAGAGCAATCCGCGTCATATGCGGAAACCTCCCGAAACCTGGTTACTTGGCCGCGGCGACGACCTTGCGGCCCTTGTACGTGCCGCACTTCGGGCACGCACGATGCGAACGGACGGCAGCACCGCACTCGGGGCAGGTGCCGATCTGGGCGAGGATGGGCTTCTCGAGGGAAGCGACGCGCTCGCGTTTACGGCGCTTGGACACACGATTCTTAGGACTTGCCATTTTCTCTTTCTCCTTGCTTGTTCAAACTGTCGAGCACGTTCCACCGATCGTCCGACGGCATTTCGACCGTCTGTTCGACTCCCGGGCAGGTCTCGTCGCAGACCGGGTATGTCGGTAGGGCGAGTATTATACTCTCTCTTAGCTCTTCCGTCAAATCGACCTCTGGCGAATCCTCGCCGATTTCGAAGGACGCCGTGAAGTCCTCGACCTTGATCGTGTCGTCGAAATCCTTGCCGCAGCGGCTGCACACGAGGTCGAAATCCTGCTCAAGACGGCCTCTAACGAGAAGTTCCGAGCCAAAGACCTGGATCTGGAGTACATAGCGGACGCCGCCGAACGGCTTCACGAACGGCTCGTCAAGGTCCACGCAGTCGACTTCGCCCTCAAGCTCCTCGCCCTCGGGGTCGACGCGCGACGTGTCTATTGTCAGTTTTGTCTCCATGTGGCTGATATTATACCAAAAAATCGGGGCGGCGATCGACCCCATAGCGCGCACTTGCTTTCGCGATACATGTTGACTACTATTTGCCAACCTGTGCGTGTTTGCCTTCCAGTGTGCGGCTGCGGTCAGGGCAACCGTGCTCGCCGCCTTATCGTCGTCTCGCTTAACAACTTGCAACCACTACCACGCTTCTGCGAACTCTCTTATGCAAGGCGAAAATACGTCGCCGTCAGACTCTAACCGATTCTATCAGACCCCAGTCAACCCCGCCGCTCCTACCAAATAACTCCGCGGCAAATCTGCCGCGAACAGTTGGTTAACCGTTCAGCACCTTGTGCAGATAGGCGACAACGGCTATGTCATTATTGCGCTCCACTGCAATATCAGAATACTCGTGGTTGATTGACCGGAGCAGCGTCTTATCGCCCTTCTTGACAAGCTTCTTTAGCAAATATGCACCACCAGACTCGGGATCGGAAGATTTGTCGTTGCGCTGTGCGAGAACGATTTGGTCGGCGTAATTTCCACCGCCAACCTTTCTCACAACGCAGAGATCGCCGTCATGGATTGTCGGCTCCATCGAATCGCCCTCAGCGCGAACAACAACCATCGTATTGTCGAGCTTGCCAATTCCCTCCGCCTTGACCCAGCCCTCGGGCGCGACATCTCTTCCCTCTCCCAGCACGCCGCACGCCGCGCGAAGCGAATAGAGCGGAAGGTAACTACGATACCTGAGTGAATACCCGACGTTGGCGAGGATTGCGTCATCAGAGGCAGACTGCTCCGTCTTGCCTGCCATCGCGTTGTAGTCTTCGCGCGACAGCACCGTGTTGTAGAGTCCGACGTTTTCGCCTGTGTGCTTGTCTATGCCGGTATACGTAAGACTCGCGTCCTCGTAGCGCTTGAACTTGTACACCGCGTCGTTCATCAGCCCCTCGTTGAACACGTTCAGCGACACAAGCAGCTCGAAGTCCTTGACGTTGAGCCCCGTCACGCGCTTGAAAAGTTCCGGCTCAAGATCTGTGATGACGTCGACAAGGCTCATCTCGCGATAGTCCGTCAGATACATGAACACCGGGATGCGCGTAGCGAACTTGATGAGCTTCTCCTGAATCTCCTTGCGCTTCGACTTGTACTCCTTCTCCTCCTGGCTGAGCTCCTTCTTCTCCTTCGGCGTGAGCTTCTTCCCGGACTTCATCGCCTTCTTCACCGCCTCGGACTTGTTGATGATCGTCTCAATCTCCGTGTTGAGGCTTCTGAAGCCCTCGATCCTCATCAGCGCGTCCATCGCCTTCTCGTTCGCCATCAGGCGCTTCAGCGTATCGTTGTCGACGTTGACGAGGAGCGCGCTCTCCCAGCGCTTCGCAAGCAATGTTGCCGAGGTTCCCGACATCGCCATATCGAGAATGTCCACTGCGTTGACCTGCCGCATGGAGCTTCCGTCGTACGCCAGCACGGGAAGGAACTTGATGAACTCGTCGACCTTCTTCTCGGGATTCGACTCGGCGACGTTCAACCGGCAGCTGTAGTCCGATATCTGCTTCAGCGCCCGGTCGAGCGCAAAGTCGAACACGTAGCAGACCTTCTTTACGATTTCGGTCGTGCCGTCGTCCCGCTTCACCTCCCACGGACTCTGCACCCTGAACGCCGCCTGGAAGTAGGTCTCAGGACTCGACAGGTTCCGCAGCATGAAGATTCCGCTCCACGGCCTGATCGTGACTCCCGTCGTCAGCTTCCCGCACGAGAGCGTGATCGTCTTCGACTCGAGCGGATCACGCATGGACGCCCTCACGGGGCCCAGTGCCGCCAATCCAATCCCCGCCCTCGTCCCCGCGCAGATGTTGACCTTGTAGTCATGGTAGAAGACGTTCTGCTTCTTCTTCAGCAGATTCGCCATCGCATGGCACGACGCGACATTCGGCAAAAACCAGAGCGTATGCGACAGCACGTTGAGGAGACGCGCGTCCGAAAACGGCATCGGCGGCTTCTCCGCGCCGAGCTTCAGTTCCTCGACCGCGGTCTCGAGATACGAGCCGCGTATGAGGTTCAGCCACTTCTGCACGTAGTCCTCGTAGACGAACTTCGC
>ONVK01000137.1 GCA_900321255.1 uncultured Lentisphaerota bacterium
TAATAGCCAGAAGGTGAAAAGAATCTGAAATCCATTCCGGTTTTGTTAATTGCGGATTGCTCTTTTGGAAAACTGCGCGATGCTTGACTTTTAAGGATGGGCGGGTGTATAATCACGACATGAAAAAGATTATGATCTGCGCCGCCCTGTTCGGCGCCCTGTTCTCGGCGCGTGCCGAACTCGAATGCGTTTCGCTCGACGGAACCTGGGACTTCATGTTCTCGCCGGGGGGTAGGCTCTCCGCCGCGACGAGCGACTTCAAGGCGACCGACAAGATGGTCGTTCCAGGGTGCTTCGACCTGATGCCGAAGTGGTACGCCCAGCGCGGCCTCGCGCACTACCGCCGCGCGTTCGCGCTCGGCGAAGGAGCGAAGGACGCGTGGCTCGTCGTGAAGGGCATGGGGCTTCAGGCGAAGTTCTTCATCGACGGCCGCGAAGTCGCGGTGTCGAAGCTTCCCTATTCCAAACTCGAGATTCCGCTCGGGCCCCTCGTGGCGGGCGAGCACGTTCTTGTCGTCGCGCTCGACAACCGGCTCAGCGGCTCGAGGGACCTCGTGTTCAAGCCGAACTATGACTTCTTCCTCTCTGGCGGCTTCTACCACGGCGTGGAGCTCAAGCTCCAGCATGCGGAGGTGGAGCTCGACCGCGTGGTGGTGAGGACGCGCGACTACAAGACTGGCACAGTCGAACTCGCGCTTGAGGCGAAAGGGGCTCTTCCCGCTTCGCTCGAAGCGGCCGTCTCGTTCGACGGTGGCGCGGCGAAGACAGTTCGCTTCGCCGATGGGCGCGCGCGCCTCGCGGTGCCGGCGTTCAAGCTCTGGAGCCCAGATAGTCCCAACCTCCACCGCGTGACCGTCGCGGCAGGCGCGCTTGGCTCCGTCTCCGCGCGGTTCGGCATACGCGAGTTCGCCGCGCACGACAAGGCGCTTTGGCTGAACGGCGAGAAGATATGGCTCAAGGGGGTAAACCGCCACGAGTCAGATCCCGAGGATGGATATGCGACTACGCTTCCCACGATGCTCCGCGACGTCCAGCTAATGAAGTCCATCGGCTGCAACTACGTCCGCGGTTCCCACTACACGCAGTGCGACGACTTCCTTTCGCTCTGCGACGAGGCGGGGCTTATGGTCTGGGAGGAGTCGCTTGGCTGGGGCAACTACGGCGATCTCGACGACCCCGGCTTCATGGCGGCGCAGGAGGAGCAGACGCGGCTGATGGTGAAGGCGTCGATCAACCATCCGTCCGTCGTGATCAACGGCTTCCTCAACGAGTTCGGGTCGAACATGAAGAGCGGAATTGCCATCGCCAAATTGCTCGTCGACACGATTCGCGCCGAGGACACTGGCCATCTCGTGACCTACGCGAGCTCTCACCCGACCGACGGCATCTGCGCGTCGAACCTCGACTTCATCGCGTTCAACACCTACCCCGGCTGGCACCAGGACTCCGCTCGCGCATCCACGCCCGAGTCGCTCAACAAGACGATCAAGGACCGCTTCAATTCGTGCGTGAAGTATCTCCGCAAGACCTACGGCGACGACAAGCCGATCATCGTCGGCGAGACCGGGTGCTATTCGATCTACGGCTGCCACGACCCGATGGCCGCGCAGTGGACCGAGGAATACCAGAGCGAATACCTTGACCACTGGCTCAATATCGTCAAGGCCTCGCCCGAGATCGCCGGCTTTACCGTCTGGCAGTTCTGCGACGCGCGCACATACTTCCGCGGCGGCAGCGACATCCGCCTTAAGCCGCTCGCGTTCAACCTCGCGGGGCTCTTCGACCGGCACCGCAACGCGAAGATGGCAGCCGCGACGGTGAAGCGCCACTACACCGCGAAGTAATGCGGAGCAGTTGTCAAGGTCGACGTTGATAATAAGGATTGCACAAAATGAAAAAACTGATGATGGCTTTCTTCTGGGCGATAGTTTGTGCGGTATCTTCGGCGGAAACCCTTCCGTCATGGGCGGTCTGTCGGATTGTGATATGATCATAAGCCGTCATTTTCGGGGCGGTTGCGCCCGATGACTTCCGTGCGTCCACACGGCAGATTATGGTATAATTGTCGCCAATTAAGGCATGTCGGAGAGAGTTACGAATGAACAAATTCACCGCAGTCGCATTCGCAGCGGCGTTCGCCGTTTCCTCATTTGACGCATCGGCCCGTCCGCCGAACTACGACGAGTCGAAGGTCGCGCCGTATGCGCTTGAAGACCCGCTTGCTTTCGCAGACGGACGCAAGCTTTCCGGCCCTGAGGAATGGCCGGCGCGTCGGGCCGAGATACTTGGCATTTTCGCCAAGGAGATGTACGGCATGGAGCCGCCTGCGCCCGAGGCGGTCGTGACGGAACTTGTCGAGGAGGGGCCGACGTTCGCGGGGCTCGGCATACGCCGCCAGTACAGAATGTGGTTCAGAGCCGACAAGTCGGGGCCGTTCGTCGACTGGCTGCTCATCCTGCCCAATCGTCCCGAGGGCGATGACCCCGTGAAGAAAGACGGAAAGGTCGTCTGCGAGGGCATAGGCAAGGTTCCTGTCGTGCTTATGCTCAACTATCGCGGCAACCAGTCGGTTCTCGACGAAAGCGAGGTGAAGCTGCCGGAGGGCGAATGGCGCAAGCCGTCGAGCAAATTGTCGCCTGAGGAGTCAGAAAACGGGGCGATGCGCGATACCAGGGCGGGTTCCGTCATCCTTGCCGACTTTATTACGGCTCGTGGCTATGCGCTTCTCACGGCTTGCTATGCGCAGGTCTCGCCGGACGTGGAAGTCGGAAGAGGCAACCCAGAGAAGCTTGCCTACACGCGCATCTTCGAATTGTGGCCAAAGCGCGACGAAAGCCGCAACGACAACATCACGTCGCTTGGCGCGTGGGCATGGACGCTTTCGCGCGGCCTTGACCTCGCGGGGCGCATCCCCGAGGTCGACGCATGGCGCAACGTCGTCACCGGCTCTTCGCGGCTTGCAAAGGCGGCGCTGCTCGCGGCGGCGCGAGACGAGCGGTTTGCGGTCTGCGTCGTCAACCAGACGGGCGGCGGCGGCTGTCCGCTTGCCAAGCGCGACTTCGGCGAGAATGTCTCGACCGAGATGAGGGCGTTCCCGCACTGGTACTGCAGGGCATACGCGAAATACGCGGACAACGAGCAGTCGATGAAGTTCGACCAGCATCTGCTGATCGCGGCAGTTGCGCCGCGCGCGCTGCTCATAGAGGGCTTCAACTCGGGATGGTTCGACACGAAGGGCGAGTATCTTGCCGCAAGGGCCGCTTCTTCGGCGTGGGAGTTCCTTGGGCGGAAGGGCCTTCCCAAAGGCGAATTCCCGGCGAACTACGACACCTCCCTTGTCGGTGAGTCGCTTGGCTACGTTCGTCGCGGCGGCCAGCATGGAATTTCCGCGATCGACTGGATATGGACGCTCGACTTCGCTGACCGTGCGTTTGCCTCCCGTCTGCAGAATAAG
>ONVK01000020.1 GCA_900321255.1 uncultured Lentisphaerota bacterium
CGCGTGATGACCTCGAAGCGGTGGTCGGTGTAGCAGCGGCAGTAGTCCTTGAGGTTCAGGATCTTCGGCCGGCCGCCGTCGATCGCGAGCATGATCGCGCCGAACGTCGTCTGGAGCTGCGTGTGCTTGTAGAGGTGGTTGAGCACGACCTCGCCCATCGCGTCGCGCTTTATGTCGACGACGATCCTGATGTCCTTCTTCGACTCGTCGCGTATGTCGCTTATGCCCTGTATCACCTTGTCCTTGACGAGGTCGGCCATGTGCTTGATCATCTCGGCCTTGTTGACCGCGTAGGGGATCTCGGTGATGATGATGCGCTCGCGGCCGTTCTTCTGGACCTCGACCTCGGCCTTGCCGCGGACCGTGAGCTGCCCGCGCCCGAGCTTGTACATCGCCGCGATTCCGTTGTAGCCGCATATCTGCGCGCCGGTCGGGAAGTCGGGCCCCTTGACGAACTGCATGAGGTCGTCGACCGTGCACGTCTCGCGGTTCCTGACGTAGTAGTCGATTCCGTCGCAGAGCTCGTTCAGGTTGTGCGGCGGTATGTTCGTCGCCATGCCGACGGCGATGCCGCTCGAGCCGTTGAGAAGGAGGTTCGGCAGCTTCGCCGGCAGGACCGTCGGCTCCTCGAGCGTCTCGTCGAAGTTCGGCATCATGTCGACCGTGTCCTTCTCGAGGTCGGCGAGAAGCTCGTCCGTCACGCGCTGCATCCTGACTTCGGTGTATCGCATCGCCGCCGCGCCGTCGCCGTCTATCGAGCCGAAGTTGCCGTGACCGTCGACGAGCGGGACCCTGAGCGAGAAGTCCTGCGCCATGCGGACGATCGTGTCGTAGACCGAGGAGTCGCCGTGCGGATGGTACTTGCCGATCACCTCGCCGACGACGCGCGCCGACTTCACGTGCTTGACGCTCGCGGTCGTCCCGAGTTCGTGCATCGCGAAGAGGCAGCGCCGGTGGACGGGCTTCATTCCGTCGCGCGCGTCGGGAAGCGCGCGCCCCACAATAACGCTCATTGAGTAGTCGATGTAGTCGCGCGACATCGACTCTTCTATATTGATGTCCTCAAGTGCCGCCGCAGCCGCAATATCCTCTGAAACCGCGGGTTTTTCGTTCTCTTCGCTCATGCGTATATTATACCAAATTCGGCCTGATTTTTGGTATAATTCCGCCATGAAGAAGATAGCGCTTCTTGCTGTTCCCGTGCTCGCGGGATGCCTCGGCTCCGCGCCGAAACCGCCGGTCACCTGGACCATCGACGTCGAATCCGACGCAAAGGTCGCGTTTGCCGCCGTCTGCGCCCCCTACGGCGGCCAGCGCTTCGCCGTGCTGCGCTCCGACGGCTCGATCGCCTTCGACCCCCGCAACTCGTTCGCCGCGGCTCCCGGCTCGATCATCAAGGATGCCGTCGTCGGTCGCGGCGGCGAGGGCTCGCTCTTCGTCCGCCGCCTCGCGCTCGACTGCCGGGCCGAAGGCCGCCGCGATGCCGTCGTCTCGCTCGAGATCGTCTCGGGCAATCGCGCCTCGAAGGGAAATGCCGCCGAGCCCACGGCCGACGGCAACTACTCCAAGGCGTTCTCCTCCGCGTTCACCAAGGCGTATGCCGAGGCCCTCGAAGGTCTGAAGGCGGCGAAATGAAACCCTTCGAGGCAGTCGGCCGCCGCGCGTGCGAATACGCCGCGTCCATGCGCGAGAATCTCGCCTTCCTCGGCGAGACGACCGTCTGCGCCCTCTCGATCCTCGCAAGGCCGCGCCGCTTCCGCCTTGGCGATTCGGCGCTCGCGTTCGAGCGCGCCTCGTTCGACGCGCTCCCGGTCACGACCGGCATCGGCTTTCTCCTTGGGCTTATCCTCGCGTTCCAGTCGGCCGCCGCGCTCAAGATGTTCGGCGTCGAGGTGTATGTCTCCGACCTTCTCGCGATAGCGCTCTTCCGCGAGCTCGGGCCCCTCGTGACGGCGATCGTGCTCGCCGGCCGCACGGGGAGCGCGTTCGCAGCGGAGATCGGCGCGATGAAGGTCAACGAGGAGCTCGACGCGCTCACGACGATGGGCCTCCCTCCCGTCCGCTTCCTCGTCATGCCGCGAGTCGTCGCGGCTGTCGCGGCCATGCCGATCCTCACGATCTTCGCCGAGCTCGCGGGGCTCATCGGCGGGGCGATCGTGCTCAGGATGATGAACGTGCCGCCTTCCGTCTTCTGGCGCCACGTCGCCGACGTCTCGACCGTGTTCACGATTTCGTTCGGGCTCGCCAAGGGCGCTTTCTTCGGAGCGCTCGTCGCCATCGTTGGCTGCGCGGCCGGCATGCGAACTAAGTCGACGGCAGACGGCGTCGGGCGCGCGGCGACTTCGGCCGTCGTCGGAGGAATCGTGTCGATCGCGGTCGCCGACGGGCTACTTGCATATCTCTGCTACCTCTGGAACATATGATTGTTAGCCACAAAGAACAGAAGATACAGGAGAGGGTGGTCAGGGGCGAGCCCCAGAGATTGACGTCTCTGCAACTCTGCGCCTCTGCGTCTCTGCGTTAAAAACAACACAAATAATGTCTTCTTCGATAATAGAGCTTGAGCATGTCGACGCCGGGTATCCCGGTGCCGTGATCCTGCACGACGTCTCGTTTGAGGTGAAGCGCGGCGAGGTGTTCATCCTCCTCGGCGGGTCCGGCTGCGGCAAGTCGACGGTGATGAAGCACATGATCGGCCTCAACCCGGTTCTTGCGGGCACGCTCCGCGTCGCGGGGATGGAGTGGTCGGCGAAGACGCGCGACGAGCTCTTCCACAAGATCGGCGTGATGTACCAGTCGGGCGCGCTCTTCGGTGCGATGACGTGCCTCGAGAACGTGATGCTCCCGCTCGAGGAGTTTACTCGGCTTAGGCGCGCCGAGCGCCGCGACCGCGCGATGTCGCTTCTCGCCGACGTTGGGCTCGCCGACGCCGCGGACAAGCTCCCAAGCGAGATCTCGGGCGGCATGAAGAAGCGCGCCGCAATCGCCCGCGCGATGGCGCTCGACCCGGAGATAGTGTTCCTCGACGAGCCGAGCGCGGGGCTCGACCCGATTTCCTCGTCGGCGCTCGACGATCTCGTGCTGAAGCTGCGCGAGACGAAGGGGATGACGTTCGTCGTCGTCACCCACGAGCTCCCGAGCATCTTCAAGATCGCCGACCGCGCGGCGATGTTCGACAAGGCGCGGCGCGGCATGATCGCGCTCGGCAGCCCCAGCGAGCTGCGCGAGAAGTCCGAGGACCCGTTCGTTCGCAAATTCTTCAACAGAGGGGAGTCACATGGCAAATCAGGCTAACTACTCGAAGATCGGCTTCGCGGTCGTCGCGGGAGCGGCGGCGATAGTGCTGACGCTCGTCTATCTCGGCGGTGCGCTCGGGAAGGGCGAGGTCGTGTACGCGGAGACATATTCCGACGCGCCCGTGTCGGGGCTCTCGGTGGGGAGCGCCGTGAATCTGCGCGGCGTGAAGGTCGGCGAGGTGAAGGAGATTTCCTTCGTCGGCTCCGAATACGACGACGCGAAGGGAGAAGACATCCCGAAGATCTACATCCTGATCGCGTTCACGACGAGCAAGATGCGCACGACGGAGGACGAGGATCCCGAGGAGCATCTGCGCGAGTTCGTCAAGAAGGGAATCCACGCCACCGTCACGTCGAGCGGGGTGACGGGGCTCTCGAAGATCGAGCTCAACTTCCCGCGCACGCCGATCGAGACGCGCCCGATCTCGTGGCGTCCGCGCCACGTCTGCATACCGCCCGCGCCGTCGATGCTCGAGAGCTTCGCCGATTCGGCGGCCCGGCTGATGAACCAGCTAAACCGCATGGACTTCGTGGCCGCCTGGAGCAATGTCGCCGCAGTCGCGGAGTCCTCGGCGAACATCGCGGCGAACGTGGACGAACTTGTCGACGACGGCAAGGCCGGCATCGAGTCGATCGTCCGCGACATGGAGGAGGCCGCGGCGCGCGTAAGGGAGCTTGCGACCGACCTGAGGGAGAATCCGTCGCTCCTCATCCGCGCGAACGACCCGGATCCGCTTCCCGAGACCAAGCGGTAATGCGTGTTTTGGGGTGGAAAAATTTTGTAAAATACCCCCTTGCGCGATAGGCGCGGGTTATGGTATACTACTCTCCGTTTTCGCGATGCGAGGATAACTCAGTTGGTAGAGTGCCACCTTGCCAAGGTGGTTGTCGCGGGTTCGAGTCCCGTTCCTCGCTCCAAAAACCAAGGTGAATGGGAGCGTAGCTCAGCTGGTAGAGCAAGTGACTCTTAATCACTGGGTCCAGGGTTCGAATCCCTGCGCTCCTACCATTCAACCCTTGCGAACGACCGTGGCTAGGTAGCTCAGTTGGTAGAGCAACGGACTGAAAATCCGTGTGTCGCCGGTTCGATCCCGGCCTTGGCCACCACTTAAAATCCCCGATAAATCAGTAAAAATACGCGAGTTTTCGCGCTTTTTCTTTCATATACTGCGTTTCGGGTGATTTTCGCGCTTTCTCCCACTTTCGCCCATTTTCGCCAAAAAGTGCTTGCGGTAGTATACCTATTGTATACCCCTACTGTATACCCGGTGCGCTAATCCGCGTGTTTTGAGGTGCTGTCCGTGTGGTGACGGGTGCAAATTGTATGCCCCGGCGGTAGGTTCTTTTAGCAAAACGAAAAGGCAACGATCCCATTGGGCGAGGTGGGCAATCTATTGTAATTCCCATTATAATCCTATTTGCCCCGGCGACGTTCGCGCCGTGAATAGATTTCTTGGCGTAATCTCGCCCTTTGGGCGTGAGCCGCAACCCACCCGCCTCCGGAGTACCTACCCCCCTTTAAGTATTACGGCGAGTGCATTTCACCTCATGCGCACCACGGGCGAGGTCGCGCGCTCCTACTTGTATATACAATCGCTTAGGAGCGGCGAGGTCGCGCGCGGTGAGTTGTATAGGACAAGCGGCGTAGTCGCGCGCATTTGCTTGAATACCCGGCGCGGTTGCTGACGGCTTGAGGTGCCTTGCCATTTCCGCACATACGCGGTCGGATTGCTTCAGGACTTCGCGCCACCATTTGTCGTAGTCTTTCCAAAAGTCGCCCGTTTGCGCTTGCGGTGCGTCCGTGGCGCGTTGCTGTGGCTTGGGTGCGTGGTTGCCCGTCTTTCGCGTCGAGGGCTTGCGCGTGGCTTTTCGTGCGTGTGGGTGCATTGGTTTCTCCTTTGCGTTGATGAGTTTATACGGTTGCCTATCCCTCTATGCCCGTGTTATGACTATATACACACGCCCTATAATAAGGGCGCGTGTAGTCATAAAGTCATCATAGATGACTATACGGGTTTATGAGATTATGAAATCATAAAGTCATAAAGTCATATACCGAGGTTGTCGAAGGTGGCGAGGTACACCTCGATCCGCTCCGGGGTGCTGATAAAGGTTTTGCCGTTCTTCACGTTCCTTACCGCGCCGGTTTTCGGATCGCGGCGTTTCTCTTGGCACGTGACGAGTACGCCTTGCGCGACGAGTGCTTTGCGCAGGCGGTCGCGCTTACCGATTCCGACGGCGGCTCCGGGCTTCTTCGCTACCTCGGCGTTGAATAGGTCGAGGTTGAGAAGGGCGGCGGCCTTGTCGCTCCCTGCGCGGCTTGCGTGATCGTTTACCACGGCGAGGGCGGCGGCTTTGAACGCCTCCTGGGCTTCGCGTTCGCGCTCGGCCTTGATTGTCGGGTCGGTTGTCGGCGTATTTTTCGTGCCGAGTTTGATAGGCGCGACGGTTTCGTCTGCGGCGAAGGTTTGATCGTTGCTGTCAAACGTAACGCCGAAGGCCGCCGGGGTCGGTCGCGCTCTCCCTTCGCTGTCGATGACATAGACGAGGTTGTCTTTCGCCCATTTCTCGGCGCGGTCGATTGTGAGGCGGAAGTCGAAGTCGGCCCCGGCGGTGTAACTGCCTGCGCCTCGGTCTGTGGTTTTCTTCGCTGACGTGTCGCCCTTCGGATCGTGCGTTACAAATAGGGTGGCGAAGTGTTCGGACAATCTATCGCGCAAGGTTAGCACTTCGCGCAGGCCGTCGCCGGTGTTTTCATCTTCGCCCGGTTTCAGTAATTTATACCGGGGGTCGATGATCGTAAACTCTACGCCTGCGTTTTTGAGTGCGCCGATATACGCGTCGGTGGTATCGCGCAAGGCTCCCCCTTTTCCGCGCAGGTTGAAAACGAGAAGGTTGTCGAGTTTCTCGTGCTCGGTGATGCCGAGGGCGGCGGCTTGCGCACGTAGTCTTTCTTGGAAGTTCCAATCGAACAGTTCAAGGTTGAAGTACGCCACGCGGTGCGGCTCGGTGATCTTGAACGCGCCGAGGTAGTCGATACCGGCGGCGACGGATAGCGCGAGTTGCAGCGCGGCAAATGTCTTGAAGGTCTTACTCGATCCACATAGGTCGCCCTTCATGCCTTGCGCGATAATGTCGCGCACGATCCATTTCGGCGGCGGAAGTTTTGCGGCGAGGAATGTCGCGCCGGTCATAGGTGTGATACCGAGTGCGGCGAGTTCGTTTTCGGGTGAAAATTCCTCGTCGACGAGTTGCTCGGCGTTGGGTGGAAGGTTGGTACTCATCGTGCGCCTCCCTTCGTCGCGTGGTACTTCTTCATCACGAGCGCGAGGGCCTCTGCGAAAAGGTCGGGCGGTATTGGTCGCGCCGTTCCGCATATGCGGTTGAGCGCGTTGAGGCACCTTACCTCGTCGGCATTGAGGCGCGTTTCCTCGGTCTGCGTCTCGCCGTTGCCATACTGCGCGACGATGCTCACATTGAGCCACGAGACGGTGAGCGGTTGAGGCGCGTGTATTCTGCGCTTGTTCGGCTTGGTTTCGTCGAGCATAACGCCGTACCGATCTGCGAGGGCGTGAAGGGCGGCGGCGCGGTCTAGGCCTTCGACGGCCATGCACAAGTCGATGACTGATCCGCCGGTGCCACCCTTGTGATCGTACCACGTGCCTTTATCGTTTATGGCGACATTGTAGCCGGTGCCGCCTCTCCAGGTCGCTTGGGTGCGGTTGCCTCGGATCGCGTAGCCGCTGTCGGTGAGGTATTGCCGAATACCGACGGCGGCTTTCACCTTGTCGAAGTCGCTCATCGTGCGCCTCCCTTCAATGCTTTCCGGGCCAATTCTTGCTCGGCCTTTTGTGCCGCGTCGGCGGCGGCGCAAATGCGGCAGGCGTAATCGTAATGCGCCTGTGCGAAAATGAGTTCCTTGCGAAGTTTCTCGATCTCATCGGCGTACTTCTTGACGTCGACAAGTGCCGCTGCGCGAACGGCTGCCTTGATTTTGACGAGTTCCTCTTTCGTGAAGTCGGCTACGGTTTTCATCGTGCGCCTCCTCTCGCCGTCGCGCTGCGCTTGGCCGCCTCGCTCCGTTCGCGCTGTTTGAGAAGGGCGCGGTAGCGGTGGCTCATTTTCGCCCGTGGGTTAGTCACGAGGCGGTAGTTACCCTGGTACTTCATCACGCGGCCCTCCCTTCGACGATGGCGCGAATGTCGGCGGCGACATAGCCGAGTGACCGTGACGATCCGGGCACGTATGCGCGGCGGATCCTGCCACGCCTGGCGTGGTAGTTGAGGCCCTGCGCGGTGAGGCCGGTGAGTTTCTTCGCCTCGTCTACGGACATAGGCGGCTCGGTCGGCGCGGCTCCCTTGTCGAGCAGGGCGCGGATCGCGGCGACGGTGCGCTTGTCGATTGTGGACGCGTCGAGGGTGGCGTGGATAACGGCGCGGTGCGCGTCGCTGATCTCCGGGTGGACGTGTGCCGCGAATACTGCGTCGAATGTCGCGCAGTTGGCGGCGGCGGTGGCTGATTGTGCCATAGGTAGATACTCCCTTGTGGGGTTTCGCCCCTTTCGTCTATGGGGCTTCAACGTATCTGACCTGCGGCCTTATGTCGCGGCAATCACGAGGTTGATATTTCCCTCGGCACGCTGTCGGCGGTGCTTGCCTTCGTTATCGTGTCTCGTGTCGCTTGTCTCGTGTCGCTTGTGTTTTCACCTTGCAACGCCAATATGATACCACAACGCGAACGGGTGCGCAAGGGGGGCATAGTAAAAGAAAGAAAACGCAATCAAAAGCGCGGCGACGGCTGAAAAAACGGGCGAGGCGGTGCGCTTCATTCAACCGTAATGGCCGTCTCGGTCTTGTCGCGGTGCCGCACGTGAATGACCTGGCCGGGCTTGGCTCCGTATGCCTTGAGCGCGGTCGCTATGCGGGAGGCGGCGGCCGCCTTGCGCTCGGCGGTCGCCTTGGCCTTGGTCTGTTTCTTGTCGGCCTTGCGCGCGCGCTTGCGCGAGGCCTTGATCTTGTCTCTGTCTGTCGGTTTCATGTCGCGGCCCTCTTTGTAAGTCATGCAACGGAAAGCAATCCACGTCGGGAGAACTCGCGGCGGAGTTCGTCGCGCTTGGCCCTGTCCTCGGTTGTGTCCGGCTCCTCTCCCGTGTCTATCGCGTTGCATATCTCGTCGGCCACGTTGGCTATCCCGCCTGTGGGTATGCGCTCGTAGTACCTCGCCTCGCTAAATAGATCGTCTACCAGGTCGCCAATGAGTAGCGATAGGATACTTTCGGGCGTGTTGTCGTTGTCGCACCATGCCACGGCGTTCATGGCGTCGGCAATCGCCACGAGGTTCTTGTAGGCCGCTCCCTGTACCGTGATCGTCACTGCGTCGCCCATGTCGGTGTATTTGACTGTTTCGGTTTTCATGGTCTTGTGTCCTCTCTTTGTGTGTTTGGTTATGGTGGTCTGTAATGGGTGCTTAGGCGTTCCGCCTGTCGCGCTCGGCCTGGATCATGTCGGCGGCCTCGCGGAGTTCGGTGTCGCTCATCTTGGCGAGAAGGTTGCGCAAGGCCTCCAGGTTGCCCCGTGGCGCGTCCGTCGCCTCGGCTTGGTAAGTTGTCGCGGCGAGTTCGGCGGCGGCTTGTGGCGCGTCTACGGCGGCTTGTGCGCCTGTGAGCATTGGCAAGGTTGGCAGGGCGAGGATTGCGCGGCGGATCGCGTCGCGGTTCTCGTGGTAGTACGTCGCGCTGACCTTGCCTTGCTCGTGGCAGGTGAGGTAGTCGGCAACGGCGTGGTTTACGCCGTGATTGTTTAGCCACGCGTTGAAGAAATGGCGCAACGAATGAAAGCCGACGATGATACGCGTCCGGGTGCCGTTCTCGCCCGGTGCGGTGGTGTCGATACCTGCGGCGCGAAAAATGGCCTGGACGCGTTGCGTGACCATTGACGGCTCCCGGTTGAGGTAGATTTCCGCGAGGGTCGGCAGGGCGTACCCCTTGCGGCTCGTAAAGGTCGGCAGGGCAGCGAGTACCGCTTCGAGGGTCGGGTGGATCGCGCAGGTAACGCGCCTGTGGTACTTGCGCGAGGTCTTGCGCGGCTCATAGTTCCAGGTTCGCGCAACGGCGTCAATGTCGGCCCATTTCATCGTGGCGCAGTCGCCCAAACGTGCGCCGGTGAAAATGCCGACGGCGAAAAGGGCGCGCAGTTCGTCGCGTATGTCGGTGTCGCCGTAGCGAAAGACGTTTACGATCTTGTATCCTGGTACCGGCGCGGTGGAATTGAGGACGGCGGCGACGGCGGCGAGTTGGTCGAGGGTGAGGTCTTTGTGGTTAACCTGGTCGACGGTGGCGGCGACGGTGCGGATACCTTCCCACGGATCGACGGCGAGTTGTGCGTCGGGGTGCCACCGTAAAACGCGCCAAAATGTGCGCAGGAAAACGAGGTACTTGTTTCGGGTCGAGCGGCTCCGGGTGCTGTCGAGGTGGTCGATAAACGCCTCGGCCATATCGGGCGAGAAGTCGCGCAGGCGCGTGACCTTCGGATACCTGGCCTTGACCCACGCGGCGAACGTGTTGTACTGTTGCTCGTAACCGGCGAGGGTGCGATCTCCGCTGTCGGGTCGCTTCTTGCTGTCCGCGTAGATGATCCACGCCTCTGCAAAGGTGAGGGCGTTGCGGTCGCGTTCCTGGGCGGCGCGTTCCTCGGCGGCCTTCCGCTCGGCGGCGGCGCGTTCCTCGGCTTCGCGTTGAAGGGCGGCGCGTTGCTGTTCGATCCTGGCCTCTACATCACCTGCGGCCTCTCGGAGTTTGGCGAGGTGTTCGGCGTGGCTGTAGTTTGCGCCATATCCGTACTTGGTCGCCGTCTCGTCGAGTATGCGCTGTGCCTCGGCGCGGTCGGCGGTGCCGGTGGACTTGTAAACACGTTTGGCCTTGCCGGTGGCCGGGTCGCGCTCGGCGAAAAGCATATACCAAACGTTACCACCCGGCTTGCGCCACAATGAGCCGGTGCCGTTGCCACGGCGCAGGGTGCGTCCGTTCCGCTTCGATCCGTTCTTCTTCATCGTCGCCCTCCGTTCGTTTTGTTTTCGTTCGCTTGCGCTCGTTTTCGTCTACGGTGGAAAGTGTATCAAAAATGCTTTCAGTAGTCAACCCCACGTATACCACGAAATGAAAATATCGCTACTATGCAATACCGCAACGGACTGAAAATCCGTGTGTCGCCGGTTCGATCCCGGCCTTGGCCACCACTTCCAATGCTGAACTCGGAGATTTCCGAGTTTTTCTTTTTTCGACGCATCGCATCAGCCCCAATTTGCAGGCATGGCAAACTTCCCCGTCGCTATTGACTTTGATAACCAACCCCTGACTCCTGACCCCTGCGCACTGACTCCTGACCCCTAACTCCTGACCCTGACCCCTAACCCTCCACTCTCCAACTCCAACTCTGAACTCCAACTCTTAACTCCAGACCCCTGCCGCCGGCAGCAAAACCGTGAACTTCGTTCCCTTGCCGAGTTCAGACTTGCAGGTGATGGCGCCATGGCACAATGTGACGATGGACTTCACCTGTTTGAGCCCAAGTCCGTTGCCTTTTGAGCTTCCGTTGCCAGCCCTATACGACCTGTCATACATGTGGGCCTTCACGTCATTAGACATACCTGGCCCGGTGTCGGATATTCGCAGCTGGACTGTCGAACCAATTCGCTTCAACGAGACGTTTACACACCCGGCTTCAGTATACTTTACAGAATTGCCAATGAGATTATTCACCAACGACTCTATCTTGGACGAAAGCGCCACGACCTTGACGCCGTCTTCGATGTCTAACTCGAACTTAAGGCCTTTTGCCTCTGCGTTCGGGCGCATCTCAGCGGCACATTCCGCCACAATGCGGGAGACATTTGCTGGTTCTGTGGCCTTTGGCACCTTTCCTGTGTAGTTGTCCGAAATGTCGATATTGGTCTCTATGCAGTCATAGAGCTTCCCAGACAAGTCATATATCTGGTCAAAGTAGTGCCCCGCGTTTTCCTCGGACGACTTGCCGAGTCTTGCAAGCGACCGCACAGTGGTGACGGGCGACTTCAAGTCATGCATCACTATGGCCACGTTTTCGTCCTTCTCGTCCTCCAGTTTGGCGATTTCGGCGAAAGCCTTGTTTAGCGTCTTGCGCATTGACAAATAGTAGACT
Source organism: uncultured Lentisphaerota bacterium (assembly GCA_900321255.1). Lineage (GTDB taxonomy): Bacteria > Verrucomicrobiota > Kiritimatiellia > RFP12 > UBA1067 > UBA1067. The sequence continues at coordinate 11,471 of ONVK01000020.1, forward strand.
ATGGACAATGCAACGCCAATGACGACAAATGCGTACAGCAAGCTGTCGACATCTACAACGACGGACTTTCTTATCAGATTGCGCGCAACGCTGCTGTAGACGATCGTCACAATCAACAAGAAGATAGCCGTCCAATACAGCAGGCAGTCGTATACCGCCCTGCGCTTTATCGCCCAAAGGCGGCTATCTCCATCGGCCACGGTTTCGACGTCCTCCACAACTAGGATTTTTCGTTTCATAATCTTGGCCATATTATACCAAATTCCTGCTTTGGCAATTCGGCGAGACCGGCTTCGTCAGGGCGACCGCATGTTGGGCCCCATGGAAGCCGTGTATTTCCCAAATCGCGCACCAACCACAACTCACCGCCACGAAATAGTGTATAATACAAGCCATGAAGGTTCTTGTAATCGAAGACGATTTTGAACACATGAGGATTGTGCGGTGTGGGTTGGACGAAGCTGGCTTTGTCTGCGATGCCGCCAAGACCGGTGCGCAGGGCCGCGACATGCTTGCCAACGGGGCATACGACGTTGCAATTCTTGACAGGATGTTGCCTGACGTCGACGGTCTGGACGTGTTGCGGCAAATCCGCGGCAGAGGGATTTTGACCCCGGTCATCGTCCTCAGTGCGCTTGGCTCTACGGACGAGCGCGTAAGGGGGTTGTCCGCTGGCGCAGATGACTACCTTGCAAAGCCGTTTTCAGCAGACGAGCTTGTGGCGCGCATATACGCCGTCACGCGGAGAGTTGCCCGCACTGATGACGAGATGCTAGTTTTCAAGGATATTTCGTTCGACTTGAAAAACCGCGTAGTGCGCAGGAACGGAAGGCTTATCGACCTAACTGGGCTTGAATACAAGCTGCTTGAGCTATTCATGCTCAATCCAGGACGAAAGATGTCGGCCGGCTTCATACTCGACAAGGTCTGGGACTTCGACAGTGCCAAGACGAATGTCGTAGAGGCCAAGATATACGCAATCAGAAAGAAGCTCAATGGCCCCGGCGAAGAGGACAGGATAGTCAACAAGAGAGGGCTTGGCTATGCGCTTCAGTAGGATGTCCACAGTTGGCAAGGCCGTGCAGTCGGCTGGCGTCCCGCTGCTCGCCGTTTCAATGGTTATCACAACGGCTATCGCCGGAATTCCTGGATACTTTCTCCTCGCCGACGCGCTTGGCCCGGAGCGCTCTGGAGAGGCGTTACGCGTCTATGCCGTCATCGCGCTTTGCACGGCAGTTGCCGAGGGGATTGCCTTGGCCATCGGTATCTTCATTCTATGGCGTCTCTCGTGCCGCATCAAGGCGCTTAATGACGAAATCCGATTGCTTGTCAGGAATGTGCTTCACGATCTTCGAACGCCGATCTCGCGTATAAGCAACGCGGCCCAGCGTATATTGGGCGGCGATAATTGCGTAGAGGACGCTGCGGCGGACATATCGGAATCATGTTCGCGCATCCTCTCCATTGTGGATGCAAACGTCGAGATTACGAATAACTATGCGCGAGTGGGCGACGCACCGCCGGGTGCAGAGGATTTCTCCGCCGTAGTTGCAGAGGCGGTCGAGCTGTTCGCGGCAGTCGCGGACATGAAGGGGGTTTCTCTGTCGGCGGAAGTTCCTTCGTCACCAGTTGTCTTGGCCGCGCACCGCCACAAGCTCCAGCAGCTTGCAGGAAATCTCATTGACAATGCGGTCAAGTTCACGCCATCGGGTGGGAAGGTGACGGTCTCGCTTTCGGAGACGCGTGACAACGTTGTATTTAAAGTAGCGGATAGCGGTGTCGGAATAGCAAATGGAGACCTTCCGAAAATATACGACAGGTTTTATAGGGCGGAGCGCAGTCGTGGTACTCCAGGTTCTGGACTTGGGCTTTCGCTTGTTCGCGCCGTTGTCGCATTCTACTGCGGCGATATAGACTGCAAGTCAAAGCTCGGTAGCGGCACGATCTTTACCGTGACACTCCCGAAGCGCAAACGACAGGGCTGAAGCGTCGCTGCCTATCCAATGACATACCCGCGATAGCGGATCGTTCTGATTGTCGTCTTTGCTTCAATTTCGGCAATCTTCTTTCTAATGCTGCAGACGTGCCTCTCAACAATGGTAGTCTTTTGTCGTGCCTTGCTTCCAAGGGCGGTGTGTAGTAGTTCTTCGAATGAGATGTGTCATCTTGCATTGCAAAAGATGTTTGCCTACGATTTGATGATATGTGATAGAAAATGCCCAGGCCCCGCAATTGGGGTCTGGGCATTAGCCTTATTTGGCCGCAGGTGCAACGGGAATCGACTCCTTTTTCTCAAAGGCATCTTCCAGCTTGTTGCAGCTGTCGCATAGCGGCAGGAGATACCAGCTGTTGTCGGACGAATCCACCTTTTTCACATGGCCGCCGAGTGTCGCGACATTGCCGCAACCCTTGCGTCCACAGAGCGGAGTGCTCTTATGACCTGTGCGTTCCTTCCAAACCTCAAGCCATGATTTTGAGGCTTGGTTGTCGCCAGTTCCATGGATATTCTTCCATTTCATTTCCAATCACCTCCTTTCCGTCCGTGTATTGTGTTGGACAAAGTGTGCAACATCGCTATGCCCCATCATGCCCATCATGTGGTCTGTGCGGCGTTGATCTTGCTTGGTCGCAGGAAGCAAGAAGGAGAAATCATTTTTCGCATGTCTCTTTGCGATTAGCTGGCGCGAAAGAGGTGCCGGCAGAAACCTCAATGCTTTTCCCTTTGAATTCTGGCCCATTGTGCTTGTCGCAAAATGGTATGATAAACCATTTATTTGAGCCGGTCTCCTTCTGCACATGTGCCCCTACGGTAGCAGTCTCAAGACAGCCATAAGCTGAGCAGTATGTGGGCCATGTGTTCTTGCCTTCATTGAATTTCTCCCAGTGGGCCTTCCAAGACCCGCACTTGCATTTGTTATCTGAAGTGCCGTTAATGTTGTGTACTTTCATTTGTTGTTCCTTTCTTGTTGTTTGTTTGCCGAAAATGAAATGGCACACACGCTACAGTACCCTTGAATATGTGTCATTGAGCATTCCTGTATAAACCCAAAGGACTAGTCTCCCAACTGGTTTAGACACTTTCTCTCGATAATTTGACAACCAAATATCGTTAATCTTGTCCACAAACAATTCTTGTCGTTCGAGGTCCTTCAGGTCGCTGTCCGTAGGAACTGGAATGCTGCCGGCAGCTTCGCGAAACTCTAAGATGTGCTCTACCATTTGCGGCACTTTGCAGAACATTCCATAGACGCAGACCTCTTCGTGGTCTTTGTCGTTCCAGAGTGCCCTTAGCGACGCGTTCACACGATTAATGTCCTTCATGTAGAAAGCAAGTCGAGGGTCGTGCGGAAAGGCCTCGCTGAACTGCGGTACCGTTTTTTGCGCGTATTTCTTTTTTAATGTCTGAACTGCAGACACTTTACGCGAACTCCATTGATTCCCAATTTCCCGCACGATGCGTTCTGCCGTATCTCCCTTTGGGATGTCGTAGTGATCCGGGGATTCCTCGTTGAGTATTGAAATCTGCATTTTTGCATTCGCTTGTGGAGTGTCGATTCTGCGCAACAACGACCATGCGTCTGAGACAGGGAAGTCATTGTTTACTGCCAATTCTGATATGGTTGTACTTGCCATATCCTCGGCCCAACGTTTGAGAATGAAATTACCGTATCCGGATTCTTTCTTCAGCCAATTTGCTATGGCAAGTAGCTCGTGAACTCGTTGTTCCAATGCCGAAATGTTCTTGATATCGATTTTCTGTTTTGCATATTGCTCAAGTTGGCCTATCATATCTAAACCAAAATCACGCTTCTCTTGTTCGTATTGGCGTAAGGCAATGTTTGTTTCTGGAATTAGCATTAGCCAATATTGCGAATGAATGTGTGGGGTCTTTGCCGTCGCAGATGTAGTCATGACAAAGGCATAGGCACCATTTTTTGCAAGTTGCAAACGCATTTCCCGGATTTCAGAGCTTAATCGTAGCCAATGGCTATCATCTTGAATGTCGGCATAGCATATGAAATGCATGAATAGTGCGACAATTGTAGTCAGTATGCGAATCATATTTCTCCTAACGTGTGAATGGATATGGATAATTTTTTAGGATATACATCTTATGCGTAAAAATTTTGCCGTGTTCGGATCTGCCTTGGTTGGAGCCATTCCCAAACCCGAGTTGGACTGCCGCTGCGTGAGTTGCAGCTCCTCCATCTTCATAATTAAAGTCATATAAGTCCATGACCGTGCAGCCAAATATTATGTTTGTCACAACAAACGTTATGCCGTTGTCGCCATTTTGCTTTTGAACTTCGAATCTGTATCTTGGATTGATGATGCGGCCTCTGCCAATGGTAATATGAGCTTCAAAATTATCAGCGGCGCCGTTTGTAGCCAAAAATTCAGACAGGAGTGCAGCTGTAGGTCCGCCAGGATTTATTCCGACATCGACAGTGATCCCTGGAACCCAGGAAGGTGAAAGACTTGAGAAGAAATTTGTTGATGTTGCTTGTGTATACCAACCACCATTGGTGGGGAATGTCTGGACTGTGCCAACTTCCATGTCGTTCATGTACGATATGACTTGAGACTCGACTACATTTGTATAGAATTGATGGAGAATATACCCTGTTTGAGTGAGCGTCCAATTAATGCCTATCATCCCAACAGTTGGAACTTTGGGCACAAATGGCCATTGCGATGCGATAAATTCACTCATATCCGATCCTTCATCCCAAGTATAATCGCAAACTGTAGCATTGCCATTTAGATCATACTCAGCACCAGAATTGTGTGTTAGCCATTCAGAGAAGCAAGAGCCGTCATTTGCAAAGGCATGCATGACAACATTTGAATTTACTATGGTTGGCGCCAAATCTGGGGCAAGGCCTCTTTCTCCAGTGCACATAAAGAACATTTTGAGCAGTGTGCGGGCGCGTGTAAAGATAATTGCTGGAGGAGTGTTGTCACCATATAACCACAAGTCAACACGATTGTCAATATAATCGGAGGAGTCTTCATACATCTTTTTCGTGATGCCCTTGATGCGAGCGTGCTTGACGATGTTGGCGGAGTTGGTGTATATTGCGAAGGGCGCGGCCTCGTCATTGTCGAGGGTTGCATTCTGGTTGACGTCGAGGCCACCACGAAGTTCCCAGACGACGTTGGTGATAAGCGCCGGCGCGGGGAGCGAGAATGCAACTGTCTCTGCCGTAAAGTCTATGTTTGTTTCGGTTCCGATGACTTTCTGGCCGTTGGGTTGGTAGAACGCACAGTAGTAGTTCGTGCAGCCCTCGGCGCCAGTTGCGTCGAACTGCGCGGACACGTTGAAGTTCCCTGTGACGGGATCACCAACTGTGTAGAGGTAGTTGCGTGGTGCGGCATAGCGTTCCTCGGACGGCGTCCCCTCGTACACGACTTCCGTCACTGCATTTGTATTGCCGGTTGTGTCATCCTTGCGCGTCGAATTGAATATTCTGTTCGCCTCGTTTGCCGTTTCGAAGAGCCGGGCAAGGCGGACGTCAATGACATGCAGGTCGGCGGAAGAGGTATAGCCGAGGATGCCGTCATCGTAGACGTCGACGAAGTAGACTTCTACGGTGTAGTTGCCAGGCGGGAGGTCTATGGGGGTGAATGAAGAGTTGTCGCCGTAGTCGACGATGTTGTCCTCGTCGTCGTAGATTGTCCAATAGATGTCCCCTGTGACGTCGGAGAAATCATACACGAGATCGGCAAGACTGTTCGTAGTCGCCCATTCCTCGTGCACGTTAGCGTCAACGACATGAATCTGACGCATCGCCGTGAGCGGGGAATGCGCGCCGCCGAACCCGAGCGAGTAGTGAAGGTATATGGTGCTTGGCCCGCCCGAAGTGTCGACGAACAGTTCCTTCGCCTCGTTTTTCGCGGCAAAGAGCGGCGAGGTCGAAGTGGTGCCGAGAGGAAGAATCGCTCCTCCCATTGCCTCAGTCCTGATTACCGTTCCTGTTCCCTCGACCAGAACCGCGAGAAGCGATGCGGTTGCCGCAGAAGGACACTCGCTGACAAGGGCGAGCTTGTATGGTTCGTCGCGCACGCGTAGTTGCCATGTCTCGCCATTATCGAAATAGAACCTGTCGTAATTGTCTATGGTTCCGTCGTCGTTAATGTCTGGACGGATCTCGAGGTTTGCCGCGGTCACCTGCCGCGTGATCGCCCTTAGGAATCCGTTTGTCTCGTCGCGTATCTCGTAGCTTACCGTCGCGCTGCCAATTCCAGATGACGCGGCAATGGCTTCGATTGCGAAAGAGTTTGCCGAGCTGGAGGCGGCCGTCGTGCCATTCCAAAGGCGAAGTTCGGACGAAGCTGTCAACTCCGAGACTGAGGTCGTGCCTGAAATGTCGCCGTGGCAGCAGCAATATTTCCCAATGCCGATGGCTTGGAATCCCTCGATTTCGTCGTCGCTCGCACATGGGTTTGTGTCGATCCTGTCTTCGGAAAGATTCCAGTTGTCGTCGTCACAGTTTACTTTGACGAGGAGTGGTGGACAGGTGCATTGATTGGAGTATGCGTTCTTCGCCGCGCAGCCTAAGTCGTGCGAGCAGTTGTAGCCATCCTCCGACGAATGACGCCGGCCGCAGGCATAGCACATTTCCTGTACGCCTCCCGAGCATCGATGGATGGAAGCCCAGTCGTAGAGGTTTCCCCAGAGAAGGGGTGGCGCACCGATAGAGACGCTTCCCTCGGCCCAGCCGTCAATCCCAAGTGTGAGCCGCAGGGAGCCGTTTGTGTTGAGCGAAAATCCGTCGAGCATCTGTGGGGTGATCTCTACGCCAAAGATCATAGGGGTAAATATCGCTTCATAGTCAAGGTAGCCCTCCGCATCGTGGAGGCATTCTGAGCCCATCGGTTCGAGCCAAAAGTCCTGATACGCCATCGCGGCGCTTCCGCTACGTGCGGCTCCTGAGAAGATTTCGTCGCGATCGTCCAAGGCAAGATGGTCTTCGAGTGATGCGAACACAACGCCGAAGGTTGACACCGTTAGTGCGAGAATGGTGGCCCTGTTCATTCTTCGTCCCTTTCAAGCGAGAGGTTGACTGGTGCGATGCCGTTCGTGACGAGCCGCACGTCATAGCGGATGCCCATATCGAGGCAGAGGCGGTAGACAGCATTCGTCGTTAGGATAATCGGTAGTTCTCCCACTACAAGCACTGCGCGTGCTGGTGGAACGACTGGTTCGTTAAGCCGGATGGCGACACGAGACACCTCCCATGAGTTTGTCCCAGACCATAGTGGATGCGACCAATATTCCGCCGCGGTCATCCCGTCTGGGATGCCGTCCCCGTCGGTATCTGGATTGAGGGGCTCGGTATCCTCTCCGTCTCCGAGTCCATCTCCGTCCGTGTCGGCAAGTCCTGGGTCCGTGTGGTAGACTGACACTTCGTCTGCACTCGAGATTCCGTCGCCATCGCGGTCAGGATTATCGAAGTCTTCTGGCCGGATGCGGTAGTATGTCTTTGAGGTGACATTTGTTTCGTTGCCGCCCGCACGGCTCCAGTCGTAGCGGCAGATGTAGTCGCCTTCGTCCATTAGCTCTAGTTGTACGCTTATTGGCGTTGCGAGATCCCTGTTCGCTAGGACATTTTGCCAGGTCACGATGCGCGACCTCCATGGGGTGTGCGCAAACCATACGAGCGAAGGCCAGCCGAGAAGGGGCCACTTGCACTCTGGCAGGACGCCCATATGGAAGTCCGCGGCGTGGAACTTGGTGCCCTCGGCAGTAATACGGCCATGCGTGTCGACGATGACTTGCCCCACTCCGTTCGTCAGGACGATGCTGTCCTCTGCCGCGCCGCGAAGACGCCATTTCGCGGCGATTGTGGCGTTTGACGGAGCGTCGAAGTTCCATGTCTCGTTTGTGCCGACTCGCCATAGGACGTATCCTGATGTAATCTCCTCTGCGGAGAATCCGTGCTGGGACGCGGCAGGTAACGAGAGTGGCGGCGCGAGAAGACGTGGCGGCGGGTTATTGGTTGGGGCCTTAGAGCTGCCATAGACTATTGCCTTGATCACAAGCGCAGAGAGGAACAGAATTGCGAAGATCCGCGTTTTGCCTTTTTGAATTGCGGCGCATCGCGGGCGGCAGCGGCTTGTCGTGCGGGCCACGCTTGCAAGCCAAATGAGCGAAGACAGTGCGAGCCCAGCAAGGCAGATATGCATTAGGATTCTTTCCATGTGCGCCCCTATCTCAGTCTTATCGATGTTCCGTTCGCAGTGAACTTGGCGACAAAGGACTCGCCTCCTTCGTCAGCTCCCCGTGCGACGAGCCGCACGAGGTCCCATGAATCGCTGAATGTCCAAGCTGGTATCGAGCCGGCTATGCCGAAGTCGATGGCGCGACCGTTCTCAGTCGCTATGAGGCACCATATGCGGCCGTCTGTCTCGTAGAGTTTCCAGACAAGGGTTTTATTGACATTGCCCGTAGCGGGGACTGCACTTAAGAATCCGTCGAATTCGCCGCTTCGCATAATCCACTCTCCGCAGTCCCAACCGACGACCAATGCAGTTTCGTCGACCGAAAGCTCACCGTCTTCGTTCGTGTCTCGTCCGATCGCAACTCCCACGTTGTTGGAGGGCGATGCAAGCAAGCTTATCTGGAAGGACAGAATTTGGCTGCCCGGACGGAGAGTGGAGAACGGGTGATTTGTAGCCGTCTCGGTGTCCGCGAACTCGCACGGCGGCAGTGAACCGGACGCTACCGTCGCGGAAAGTGATTGCAGCGCGAAGACGGTGATAATCATAGTTATGGCAAGCTTCATTTATCTCTCCTGTTGCGTCATATTCTATCAAACGAAAATGATTTTAAAATGATTTTAAAATAATACTTCAATGATTTTCGATGCGACAATATTGTGCACTGAATTAAATCGCGGCACTTTCACCATCTACTGTGAACAAGTCTGTTTCGCGGCTGAATTGCCCCACTGGTAGGGGCGCGTTTCCAACGCGTCCGCCACGCACCTCATGTCGGTAGGAGCGCGTCTCACCCCTCTAGCGACATTGCTTCGCAATGCTCACTTCGTTCGGGAGATATGCCGCGCCCGACCTAACTTTTCGCAAACCCCGTAACCACAAGATTACGGAAAATGATATAATACACTTTACAAACGACCTATCGTATGAAGTATTCGGCTACACACTCCATGGGACAAGAGTCTGGCAAGAAGTCGACGGCTACATTGTCGAGAACATCCTCGCCGAACTTCGTGGGCAAACTGTCGCAGCGTTCTCCAACTCCAACTCTGAACTCCAACTATATAAAAATGAACTACGGTAAAAGCGTTGAACTTTATCTGGCAGATGGATCGGCAGAAGGGCTGGTCATTGCCGAACTTGCGAACTGGAACGGCAAGGCGATAAAGATCAATCGCGCTGACGTCGCCACGTGCGAGCGCGAAGACTTTCAGGGCGCCGGCGTGTACTTTCTCTTCTGCGAGGGCGAAGATGGCGCCGAGGGGCTTTACGTCGGCGAGGCGGAGAACGTCAGGGAGCGCTTGCGCCAGCATATCCGCGACGCCAAGAGCGGCAAGGAGCCCTACTATTGGAATTTTGCCGTCTGCTTTTTCGGGCGCGACCTGAACAAGACGCTCATAAGGTATCTGGAGCATCGGTTCAACGAGATTGTTGGCGCGTGCGGACGCTGCAAGCCGCTGACCAAGAAGACCTATTCCAACACGGTGATGAAGGAATGGCAGCGCGCAGCGATGGAGGAGTTCATCGAGAATGCGAGCATCCTCATGAACGCGCTGGGCTATCGCGTCCTCGTGCCGAAGCCGCAGCCGACGGACACCACTGAGTATTTCTTCTGCAAGGCGTCTGGGGCCGACGCAAAGGGCTTTGCGACGAACGCGGGGTTCCTCGTGCTCAAGGGATCCCGCACGTCGGAGAAGACGGTCGCGTCTTTCGAGCGCCACGGCGGCGCATACTTCCAGTTGCGCGGCGAACTGGAGGCGAACGGCACGATAAAGAAGCATGTGTTCACCCGCGATTACGAGTTCAGATCGCCCTCCGCGGCCTCATCCGTCCTCAGCGGCCGAGTGTCCAACGGCCTAATCGACTGGCTTTCCTCCACCGGCCGAACCCTACGCGAGAACATGGAAGGCTAGTCGCCAACTCCAACTTCTTCAGCCGTGTAGAACATGTAGAAACATGTAGATGGGTGAGTGTCTGATAGCATGAAACGAATCTTCGTATCAAGTGTCCAGAAGGAATTCGAGCGCGAGAGGGCGGCGATCAAAAAGATGATCGAGTCCGATCCGATTCTCAAGCCGAATTTCAAGGCGTTCGTTTTCGAGATTGACGCGCCGGCATCGGACAAGTCCACGCAGTCTCTATGACGCGAAGCGGGAAGCCCCGACGAAGGCTGGCGTGTTGCTGTTTGGACGCGATGTGCAGGGGCCGTTTCCGAGTTCTGCGATAAAGTGCGCATGCTACCCTGGGACGGCGAAGCGCAAGCCCAGCGTCGACTTGGAGCTTGTGGAAGGCGATTTGTTTCAGATGGCGGACCAGACAATCGCATTTGTCAATCGGCATCTAAGCCATGGGGCGGGGGAACATCGACAAGGCGCTGCCGCAGACGACGTGGACGAGATACCGAACAGTGTGATCGCCGAGGCCGTGAACAACGCAATTGCCCACCGAAATTATGCGAGCATCGGCAGCATCCAGGTTGAGGTCTATTCGGATCGCATCGAGATCATCAGCCCCGGACGCCTCCATCGTGCGATCAGCGTCGCGGATCTTTACAAGAAACACGAATCGCATGCAGTCAATCCAAGAATAGCCCGAGCCATGTACCAGGTCAAGTACATTGAGACAATGGGGACTGGATTGACAGACCTTTTGGATGTGTGCAAGGCCAATGGGCTCAAGACACCGCTTCTTGAAGAGGTTCCTAGTGGTTTCCGCATTGTGATATGGCGACCTGAGCGTGCAGACAATAGGGGGGGCAATGCGCAGAAAAGTAGACGGAAAAGTATGCAGAAAGGTTCCCTGAAAAGTTCCCTGAAAGGTTCCCTGAAAAGTTCCCTGAAAATACTTGAGATTCTTGCCAAAGAACCAACATGCACGTATGACGAACTTGCGGAACAGTTGAGTGTTTCCAGAAGAGCTATAACAAAGCAGATTAAGAATTTGCGAGAGGCAGGGAAGCTTCGCCGCATCGGTCCCGACAAGGGCGGTCATTGGGAAGTCGTGGGCATGGCGAATGAATAGTCGTGTAGAACGTGCAGAAAAAGCTACCCTCCACTCTCCAACCCCTGACTCCTGCGTACTGACCCCTGCCGCAGGCAGCCATAAAAATCTCTGTGTACTCTGCGCCTCTGCGCCTCTGCGTTAAAACTTTTCACCTACTGGTGCGCCTTGACATTTGTTAACCAAAAGGTTAAAATACACACTCAGAAGATTGGCTCACTATGAACCGATCCTACGACAACTCGGCGAAAAGCCCAAAAGTGAAGTATTCGGCTGCATACTCCAAGGGGCGAGAGCTTATGCTCGAGCCCCTGTACCCATGCGCCGAAGAAGCTTTGCTTCGAAGGGGAGCCTCGCCGAAGGCGAGCCCGAAGGGCCCTCAAGGGGCCGCGCGAGAGCTTATCGTTAAATGAAGACAGTCGACCATGTCTGCTCTGCATTCTTGCGACAGGTTCTTCTGCGCATGAAGGAGCTTGGGCTCTCCCAAACCGACCTCGCGAAGCGCATGAAGGTCTCGCGTCCCTACATCACCAAGGTGCTCCGCCAGGACGTAAACTTCTCCTTCCGCACGGCGGCCAAGCTCGCCCGCGCACTCCAAATGGACTTCATCCCCGAGCTCCATCCCTCGCCCGATCACTGCAGCGAACGTCTAGAATGCGCTTCGTAACGCCAACCTCTCAAAACATGTTTTTAACGCAGAGACGCAGAGTCGCAGAGTACGCAGAGGCGGTTAGAGGAGGCTTCGCATTGAGAACCGATTTCATAGTAACACATAAGCAGGGTTTTATATCTGGGGG
>ONVK01000007.1 GCA_900321255.1 uncultured Lentisphaerota bacterium
CGCAAGTGCGACGGCGGCGCGTTCGAGGGCGATGAAGCGGAGAGGGTGAAGTTTTTCGAGAGGGTTTTAGCCGCAAAGAACGCAAAGGTCGCAGAGGGTAGTTTTGACTATGTTGATTTCGAGGAAGGCTTCGGCGACGAGAAGCTTGTTGCGCTCGCGCACAAGGCGGGCGCGAATATCGTCAGGTCGCTCCACAAGTTCGACGGCCCGGTGAGGAACCTCAAGGCGAAGCTGCGCGAGCTTGCCAAGAGCGGCGATGTCGCGAAGGTCGCGTTCATGCCGCGGAACCTTGGCGAAGTCGCGAAGGTGTTTGCAATAGCGCGCAACATGGTAGGGACGCCTCTCCGAGGCGTCCGCGGACGGCTCGGAGAGCCGTCCCTACCAGCGCCTTCGGCGCCATCCCTACCATGTCTTATAATCGCGATGGGCCCGCAAGGGATTGCGACGCGCGTGCTTGCGGCTCGGCTCGGTTCTCTCTGGACGTATGCGTCCGTCGGAGGCCTCGACTCAATCGGACACATAACGCCGTACGAGCTGGTGCGTGACTTCAGATTCCGTTCCGTGTCGCAATCCGCCGCGCTCTACGGCGTCACCGGCTGGCCCCTGGAGAAGACGCGTTCGCCAGAGCTTCACAACGCGGCGTTCGCGAACGAGGACGAAGACGCGGTGATGGTTCCGTTCCCCGCCAAGACGGCGAAGGAGGCGTTCGCGTTCATGAAGGCGATGGGGATGCGCGGAATGGCCGTCACGATTCCACACAAGTTCGAGATAATGCCGCTTCTGGACAAGATCGACAAGTTCGCCAAGAAAGTCGGCGCGGTCAACACCGTGGTCTGCGAAAACGGGAAGTACGTCGGATACAACACGGACGTCGAGGGATTCGCCGATGCGCTTTCGGCGTTCGCCGGGACCTTAAGCGGCAAATCCGCCGCGCTTCTCGGTGATGGCGGCGCGGCGCAGGCGGTGAAAGTCGCGCTTAGGGAACTCGGCGTGAAGTTCAAGGTGTTTCACCGCGCAACGCCGCCGCAGGGGTTCGATATTCTCGTCAACGCGACGCCTGTCGACCCGATTCCGGACTACAAGTTTACAGGGCGCGAACTCGTATACGATCTTCGCTATGTGCCTGAAACGACGCCGCTGATGGCACGTGCCGCAAAAGCGGGGTGCCGCGTCGAAAACGGCTTCTCCATGCTCAGGTCCCAGGCCCGCGGCCAGCAGAGGCATTTCACGGCATAGTTGTCTCCATCCAGGAAGAACGACAATGAGATGCCACTGGACATACAAGACGCCGGAGGGGTTTGACGACCTCGTGATGGTCGGCGACGACGAGGCGCTGACGGGCCTTGCGTTCAAGGGTTCGCGCGGCGACTGGTGGCGCGGAGAGGCGGGAGAGCGGCGCGAGACGCCGGCCTTCCGCGAGACGCGACGCTGGCTTGACGCGTATTTCGCCGGGCGCGACCCGGGCTTCACTCCGCCTTTCAGAATCGAGGGGGCGACGCAGTTCCGCCGCGACGTCCTCGACGAGCTGATGAAGATTCCGTTTGGCGCAACGACATCCTACGGCGACATAGCGAAGGCGGTTGCGCGTCGGCGTGGCGGGAAAAAGGCGTCGGCGAGGGCTGTCGGCGGCGCGGTGGGCTGGAATCCGATAGGCATAATAATCCCGTGCCACCGCGTAGTCGGCTCGGACGGCGGGCTTACCGGCTACGGCGGCGGGCTCGGCAACAAGGTCTCGCTCCTCGCGCACGAAGGGGCCGACCTCTTCGACGCGAGGATATCAGCCCCGACGGACGCAAAGACCGAGATCGACGAGAAGCGCGTCCGGCTCTGCCTGCTGACTGTGAACAAGGCCGCCGCGCGGCATGGCCTCGGGCGCGCGAAGTGCGACAGAGACGGCGGTTCGCCGATGATCCGGCTCGACGGCATCATCCAGTTCGGGCTGGACGCACCATACATCTTCGGCGAATGCGGCGATGAAGAGGCGAAGACGCTTCTTGAGAGCTTTATGGATTTCCAGGGCCTGTATCACTACGACCTCGCGCTGCAGCTCGCGCGGCTAATGGCTGAGAAGGGCTCGCTTGTGCGTGCGCGGATGGGCCGCGTCATCGCCAAGACGGACTGGAGCTCGTACGGCAGCAATGGTCTTCTGCTGTCGTATCTTGGGTCGCGGAAGCATGGCGGCTCGCTGGTGCTTCGGCTTCTCGACATCGTACCCGAGGACGGCAGAGATGGGCTTTTCGTCGCCTGCTGGCACTTGGCCAGCGCCAAGGTGCAGACCAAGTTGCGCAGGAAGTTCGAGGAATGGACGACTGGCGACCCATCATGGGGCGGAGGCTCAGGCGAGGCGGGATGGCTTGTCGCGTTTCTCTCGAAGTGGATGCGCGAAGGCGTGTTCACATACGAGGAACTGCAGCCGCTAATGCGGTGGCATCTCGAACGCGCGACTCCCTCGCTGCTGACATAAAAGATTTGTTTTGCGCAAAGTTCTCCATGTTCGCTCGGTCCATGATTGTCGTTCAGGACCTCTGCGAAGCCGTTGCGGCTGTTTTCATCCTTGCTGAGAGAGTGGTGAATCAGTTTTAGTCGGCTGAGATAGCGAAGATTAAGTTTTTGATTTGCGGCTCAGTTTCCGCTCGACTGAGTTAGCGGTAGTTCAGCATTGGCCTCTCTGAGCAAAGGGAGGATTAGCAGGGACAGAAAATCAGCGATATTAGATTGCAGTTGTATTTCGTCCGCACCGTAATCTCATTTTATCGTTGCCTTCTCGTCGGGGGTTTGGTATGATGTCCGGCATGAAGCGTGCAAAGACAGTGAAGATGTGGGCCGAGCTTGGCGACGAGAGGCCGAGGCTGGGCGACTTCGAGGACTACATGAACCGTCCGATGGGCTGCGGCCCATACGGGATCATCCGCGCGTGGGACGTTTTCGAGTACCTCACCCGCGGCGAATACTGGTGGATGTGCCTCGACGCTCAGCGCAGATGTTGCTCCCGCCGCGTAGCGAGGCTGAAGGCCGCGGAGAGGCGCCCCAGGTACTACGAGGCGGAGAACGAAAGGCGCCGCGCGCTTGCGGCCGAGCGGCGGAAGATCCGCGCGCGGGCGACGACAAACACTTGCCCGACGCGGGAGGCTATTCTCGAGGCGTGGAAGCACCGCAGGGACTCGCACGAGGCGGCGATCAGTTTCGGGAGCATGCTGGAGGATCTCGAGTGCTACCTCGACAACTCGCTGAGGCGCAACGAGGACGGGGTGATAATAGGTCGCAACCCCGGGATAAAGGGCTGGCTCTGCGACAACCTGCCGGAAATCTACGAGAAGTACACGACCGCGATGCGTTACAAGGCCGCGGCGAAGAAGCTGAAGCAGATTGCCGAGCTTACGGACCCGACGCCGGCGGACGTCGTGCTGCCGCGGGGCGCGGCGAAGCGGAAGGATGGGGCAAAACGAGATTACGGTGCGGACGAAGCCATGAGTGACGATTGCGGCAGCTCTTGCGAGGCCACAGGGGGGATAGGAGAGAGGAGCGGAGAGGGATGTGCAGAGGAACGAGGAGAGAGATGTGCGGGAAAGCGCGGAGAGGGGCGCGAAAAGGGGCACGCAAAGGGACGTGGAGAGGATGAGGCGGTGCCGGAGCTGGCGGTCGTTAGGGCTCGGGCGATATGGCTGGAAGTCGTGGACGGGATCGGCCTGAGCGCGACGGCGCTGATGGCGCGGTTGGACGCGCTGACGGACCCGGAGCGGGTGGAGGACGCGAACATGCTCGCGGCGTGGAGGGAGAAGTACGCGAATGAGATTACGGAGCGGACGAAAAATCGGTGGTGGAGGCGGCTCGTGAAGGCGATTGGTGAAAAGACGGCGAGGTTGGCGGGTTAGCGGGTTAGAGAAGACGGTGTCCAGGAAGGCGGCGCGCGGGAAGGTGGCGTAGGCAAAGCCCCGTGGTTGGCTAAGACTTGTGGCTATGCAAGTTTTAAGGCGTGTTTTCTGACGAAGACGGTCAGCGGAAGATAGCAGCGGGGCGGCAAATTGTCGAAGCAGTAGTGGTGTTCGCCGTCTGCGGCGGTGACGCAGAGCGAGTTGCCTGGATACGATGTCGCGTGGGAACCGCCGCTCAGCACAAAGCTCTTTCGCTTGACGCGTGGGCCAAGCCGTGCCTCGTATTCGCAGTTCGCCCCCGTGACCGTAAGCCTGTGCCTGCCGAAAAGCGTCCAAAGCGCATGATAGCCGACGGCAAGGAAGAGCGCCGTCCAGACGATTGGCACAAGGGCAATGAAAACGACTGACAACGCCGAAAGCCAGTTGAGCAATGGCGCAGTGGTCGACAAGTCGATTGTCCATGACGACAACCATAAAAGGACAGTGGACGCGACAAGCCCCAGCAAGCCGCAGCATCCAAGCGCCGAGCCAAGGCCAGTCAGCGAATGAACCTTCGCTTCCATCGTCTCCGAATCGCCGTCGCGGATGATGCGCATTCCGCGCGGCAGAACGGCAAGAATTGCTTCGGCAGAAGTCGTCTCCTGAGACTGATCGATACGATGGGATAGGTTCATGCGAATCGACAGCTCGAGACTTGTTTGACTATATGTCCTGAACAGGCATCGCTCAACACTGCCTTCAACGATCGAAAGCATTGTGTTCCTCGGCGCGGAATAAAAGCTGTATCCATATGGGCGGGCTTTTGACCACGGACTCCATCGGAAACGGATTGCGCGATGGGGAATCAGCCCAAGGATCCGCCTGCGGCAGACGCCTTCCTCCCCCTTGACCTCGATTTCAGCCGTCTCGGGCCCGCCCAGGATATACAGCAGCGCGATGGCGGAAGCAAGAATCGCCACGGCCATTGCAACAAGCGACGTGATCCAGATCCACATCGGCATCGCAATCTTCCCGTGCGTGAAGCCCACGGCGAACCGCAGCATGAAAGGAAACAGGCAGATGCCGAGGAGCGACAATATGAACAAAACGCGGCGCATCGTCTGCGCGCCGATTGACACGGATGCGCGAAATCCGTCCTCGGTTTCGGTGAATTCCACATGCCTGTCGGAGAGGCCGTCTGTCACTATGCGGATCAGCGGGATGTCGTGCGGCTCGTGCGGCAGGTTCTTGACGATCTGGAATTCGTGGGCGACGCCTATCTTGAATGATCCTTTGGCGTCGGCCATTAGACGGTCGTACCAGCCGCCTCCGTAGCCGAGGCGGTCGCCTTGGATTGTGAAGGCGAGTCCGGGGACGATCCATGCAACGACTTCCGAGGGCTTGACGATTTCCGCCTCCGCAGGTTCTAGGATGTTCATCGGCCCTCGTCTGAGGTTTCCTTCGGAAAGGCTCCTGAGCCGTGCGAGTTCGTAGGTCTCGCCGTTCCAGCGCGGCGCGACGACCTTTACTCCCCGTTCGAGCATCTCGAGGATGAATTCCGAAAGGTCGATCTCGTCCGGCGAGGCGAGGTATACTGCGACTGCACCGCCACCCTCAAACGGGTCGGCGGCGACCGAAATGAGGTCGTCGTCGATCAGCTTGGCGCAAATGACCTTTGACGCGCGCACGCGCTCTTCGGGCGCAAGAGCCCTGCGGATCGCGCGCATCCGCCGTCTGATGTCGTCTTTTGTCTCTGCCTGCTCTTCCACGGTGAGTATTGTAGCATTTCGCGTGCGCAGCATGCAAAAACAAAAACCGTGTGTTCGCGGGCTGGAACACTTGCGACAAAACTGCCGCAGATTTTGGTATAATACAATCACTTATGGACAAGAAACTCTACATCAACCCTCCGCTCGTCGAACGTGCCTACGACTGGAAGAACGGCCCGCAGCCGAAGACTCGCAAAGAGCTCGACAAGTTTTTCAACTCCCCCGCGATCAACAAGGTCAAGGACCAGATCTGCGAAATGGGCAGGCGCATCTACAACAAGGGATATACCGACGGCAACGGCGGCAACCTCTCCGTCCGCGTCGGAGAAGATCTTGTCCTCTGCTCTCCGACGCTCTGCTGCAAGGGCTTCATGAAGCGCGAGGACATCTGCCTCGTCGACATGGCGGCCGGGCAGCTGTGCGGCTACCGCCCGCGCACGAGCGAGGTCAAGGTCCACATCGCGATGATGAAGGCGACTGGCATGAACGCGTGCATGCACTGCCATCCGCCGCACTGCAACGCGTTCCTCTTTGCGGGGCTCGTGCCTCCTAACGGAATCAACCCCGAGGCCGACATTTTCCTTTCGCAGATTCCGCTCGCGCCCTACGCGACGCCCGGCACGGACGAAGTCGCGAAGACGGTCGCCGAGGCGGCGAAGAAGTCCAACGTCGTCTTCATGGCCAACCACGGCATCGTCTGCGGCGGGCGCGACATCGAGGAGGCCGAGTGGTTTGCGGAGAATGCCGACGCGTACTGCCAGGTGCTGCTTCT
The DNA here is from genome assembly GCA_900321255.1 of uncultured Lentisphaerota bacterium. Classification (GTDB taxonomy): domain Bacteria; phylum Verrucomicrobiota; class Kiritimatiellia; order RFP12; family UBA1067; genus UBA1067. The sequence goes on from ONVK01000007.1 coordinate 6,393, forward strand.
TGCGTCCGGGCACGGCGGGAAGGTCAACCAGCTCGCGCCTAAGTTCGTGAAGGACATCGTCGCGATCCGCAAGGCCATGGGTCTTTCGGTCGTCAAGGGGCAGAAGCTCTACAACACCCACCGCTTCAACGGCTACACGATGAAGGCGAAGTAGGCCATGGTGAAACGTCTTTTCGTCGCGCTTTCGCTCTTCGCGGCGCTCTCTGCGCTTGCGGCAACCTACAAGGTCGAGACGGACAAGCCCGGATGCGTATATCGCTGCGGCGAGACGGCGACCTTCACCGTGACCGTGCTCGACACGGCGAATCTGTGCAGCGATGCCGCGAAGCAGGAAGTGACGCTCGACAACTTCGGACCGAAGGCCATCGCTAAGGAGACTGTCGAAATCGCCAAGGGGTCGAAGTTCTCGGTTTCGGGAACGCTCGATAGCCCTGGCTTTCTGCGGCTTACGCTTCCGCGTACGAAAAGCGAGGCGTTCGTCTTTGGCGCCGCGTTCGAGCCGGAGAAGATAAAGAAGGGCAGCCCATCGCCCGCAGACTTCGACGAGTTCTGGGCGAACGCGAGGAAAAAGCTTGCGGCGGAGGTCCCGCTCGATCTCCGCATGGATTTAGTCGCAGAGCGCTCGACCGACAAGTTCGACTTCTACCGCATCTCGTTCGCGACGTTTGGCCGCAGGGTCTACGGTTTCCTCTCGGTGCCGAAGGACAAGACAAGGGCGCCTTTCCCCGTCCGCATCGGAGTCAACGCCGCCGGCTTTGGCAACTGGACGAACGACATGCAGGGCAGCCCCGACGCGATTTGCGCCCAGTTCGCGGTATACGACTGGCCGATGGACTGGAAGTGGAAGGAGAAGGGGCTCCAAAAGAAGTACGACTCGCTCAACGATGCTTGCAAATCGAAGTATTCCTGCGGCTATGCGTCGTCGGGCATCACCGAGTCGCGCGAGGAATATTTCTATTATCCCGTGATTCTCGGCATCGACCGCGCGATTGACTGGATCGCGAGGGCGTTCCCGGTCGACGAGGCGAGCTTCTCGTACCAGGGGACTTCGCAGGGCGGCGGCTTCGGCTTCTACCTCTGCGGGCTAAACCACCGTTTCACCCGCGCGGCGTTCTATGTCCCCGCGATTACCGACACGATGGGATACCTCGCCGGACGCGAGAGCGGCTGGCCGAAGATCGTCGAGAACAACTCGTCAACGCCCGAGCGCCGTGCCGCCGCGGAGAAGTGGGCTCCTTATTTTGACGGCGCGAACTTCGCGTCGCGCATCAAGTGCCCCGTGAGGGTGGCCGTCGGCTTCTCCGACACGACGTGCCCCCCTTGCGCGGTCTATGCGGCCTACAACGAAATCGCAGTCACCAACAAGGCCATCGTCCACGGCATCGGCATGACGCACTCGTGCTTCGGGAAATTCTACGAAGAGCTCGGGCGCTGGGCGACGGCGCGCCTCGGCACGGGCGGACGCGCATGGAGGAACCCGATCCTCGACGGCTGGTACGCCGATCCGCAGATTCGTCTCTACGGCGACACGTACTGGATTTTCCCGACGTACTCCCATGGCTACAACGATCAGCTTTTCCTCGACGTGTTCTCGTCGAAGGACCTCGCGACCTGGACGAAGCACCCGAAGGCGCTCGACGCGAAGGACGTCAAGTGGGCGCGTCGCTGCATGTGGGCGCCCGACGCGCACGAGAAGGACGGCAAGTACTACCTCTTCTTCTCCGCGAACGACACGTATCCCGTCGACGACTCCCGCACGGGGACTGTCGTCCGCGCATTCGGCGACATGAAGTACGGCGGCATCGGTGTCGCAGTCGCAGACAAGCCGGAGGGCCCGTACCGCGACCTTATCGGCAAGCCCCTCATCGACCAGTTCTGGAACGGCGCGCAGCCGATCGACCAGTATGTCTTCAAGTACAAGGGCGAGTGGTACATGATCTACGGCGGCTGGGGTCGCTGCAACCTCGTCAAGCTCGCGCCCGACTTCAAGTCGCTTCTCCCGCTTGACGACAAGGGCACTATATGGCGCGACATGACGCCGACGGACTACGTCGAGGGGTCGGTAATGTTCGAGCGCAGGGGCAAGTGGTATTTCATGTACTCGAGCGGAGTCTGGACGCTCGACTCCTACTGCGTCAACTACAGCGTGGGCGATTCGCCGTTCGGGCCGTTCGAGTTCAAGGGCAGGGTGCTCAGCTCGCAGCGCCCGCTAGCGACCGGCGCAGGGCACCACTCAGTCCTGAACATCCCGGGGACCGACGAGTGGTACATCTGCTACCACAGAAGGCCGATACCGTCTCTCTCGCCGAACCACCGCGTCACATGCCTCGACAGAATGTACTTCGACGAGAAAGGCGACATAAAGCCGGTCGTGATGACGAAATGAGGGAGTTGATTCACCCAGATAGTCTTACACCATAAGGAGCATCGGAAATGAATAGAAGGCAGTTTATCGCCGGAATCGCAGCAGGAGGCGCGGCGCCGGTTCTTTTCAGCGGTTGCGCGCATGGTTTCTTCGCGAACCGGAAAATCAACATCGGCGTCGTCGGCTACGGCCGCATCGCGCACACGATGGACGTCCCTGGCGTTCAGCAGTTCACCGACCGCTGCGTCGTGACCGCAGTCGCGGAGTACGACGCCGAGCGCGCGGCGTACGGCAAGAAGGTGATCGAGGAGCGCTACGCGAAGATGGGGATAGTCCAGGAGGTTAAGACCTACGGCGACTACCGCGAGATGCTTGCTGACAAGTCGATTGACGCAGTCCTCCTGTGCATTCCCGACCACCAGCACGCGATCGTGGCGACGGACTGCCTGCTCGCGGGGAAGCACATCTATCTCCAGAAGCCGTTTGCGCAGACGATCCAGGAAGGCCGCGTCGTTGCCAATGTCGCGAAGGCGAAGGGCCTTGTCGTGCAGGTCGGCGCGTGGCAGCGCTCGTGCCCGCAGTTCCGCAAAGTCGTCAACCTCGTCCGCAACGGGCGTCTCGGCAAGGTTGCGCGCGTCGAAGTCGGCATCGGCTGCGACCGTTCAGGCGGCGACCGCCGGCCGGAGCCCGTCCCTGCGACGTTCAACTACGACGCGTGGCTCGGCCCGACAGACCCGGCTGTTCCGTACAACTGGACGCGTTGCCACAACCGCGACATCAAGCACATCGGAGACCGCCCGGGCTGGATTCAGCTCGCGCCGTACGGCTGGGGCATGATCACAAACTGGGGTGCGCACCACCTCGACATCACGGCGTGGGGGCTTGGCTGCGATCCGTCGTCGGTGCGCGGCACCTGCGAGTGGATGGATCTTTCGGGCAACAAGCTCTGGAACGTCCACACGACGTACGATCTCCACTACGACTGCGGCGGCACGGACGTGCACGTCAACAACAAGTTCCAGATGGGGGTCAAGTTCATCGGCGAGAACGGCGACTGGCTCTGGTGCACGCGCGGCGCCATGAAGGTCACGCCGAGCGATCCCGACCCGAAGGTCGCGCCCGGGCAGCTCGGGCCCATCGAGGCGTCGAAGCCTTCGCTTCTCGCGGATCTCAAGCCTTCTGAAGTCAAGGACGACGTTCTTGCGCACGGCGACGAGAGATTCCTGCGCGATTCCGACCACTTCCTCAACTTCCTCGAGGCGGTCGCGCGCGAAGACCCGCAGTACACGGTGTGCGACGCGGAGGGTGCGCACAGGTCGACGGCGTTCTGCTCGCTTGGCCGCATGTGCATGGAGGTCGGCCGCGGCAAGTCGGAAGGGAAGCTGTCGTGGGATGCCGCGAAGGAGACGACCGGCGACGCCACGGCGGACAAGATGCTCGTGCCTTTCGCGCGCGGACGTTTCGACCTTTCGCTATCGCTCAAGGCGGCAGGGCTCGACTACGGGAAGTTCCTGAAGCCGATGGCGTAAGTCATATTAGTTTGAAGTTTAAAGTCTGAAGTTTAAAGTTGAAAGGAAACTTATGAAGAAGACACTGTTTGCCGCTGCTGCGGTTGTTTCGCTTGGAGCTTTCGCCGCAGTCCCGTTCAGGCTCGGCGTCGCCGGGTATACATTCCACAAGCGGACGCTCGACGACGCGCTTTCGATCATGCAGAAGGCCGACGTCCACTATCTGTGCGTAAAGGACTTCCATCTGCCGTTCTCCGCGACCGACGCCGACATCGCCGCGTTCAGGGAGAAGTGCGCGTCGTATGGAGTCACGCCCTATGCGATAGGCCCGGTCTACGTCAAGGACGCCTCCAATCTGCGCCCGCAGTTCGAGTTCGCGAAGCGCCTCGGCGTGAAGACCATCGTCGGCGTGCCCTACGAGCCGACGGACGAAAACGATTCGTGGAACAAGCGCCGTGGCTCGCGCGCGCTGCTCCTCGAGATCGACAAGCTGGTGAAGGAGTTCGACATCAAGTACGCTATCCACAACCACGGTCCCGCGTCGCCCGAGATGTATCCAGACGTCGAATACGGATGGAACCTCGTCAAGGACCTCGATCCGCGCGTCGGCTTCTGCATCGACGTCGGCTGGGAGTACGGCTGCGACAAGGATCCAGCCGAGACGATCAGGAAGTACGGCGACCGCATATACGATGCGCACATCAAGAACTTCAAGAAGGACGCGCCCAACGGGAAGTCCGTTCCGCTCCCGCGCGGCAAGATCGATCTCGTCAAGGTCTTCCAGGCGTTTGCCGAGGTGGGCTACGCGGGCGTCTGCTCGCTTGAGTACGAGTCGGACTTCGAAGACAACCTCCTCGCCGTCGTCGAGTGCATCGGCTATGAGCGCGGCGTATGCGACGCGATCAAGGTGAAGGCCAAGATGAAGCCGGCTCCCGAGGGCGCGAACACGCTCACCGACGCAGAGAAGGCCGATGGCTGGAAGCTCGCGTGGGACGGGAAGACGCTTGACGGCTGGCTCGCCGTGAAGAGCGGCTGCAAGGCGCCGCCGGAGAAGGGCTGGGTCATCAAGGACGGCACGCTCACTATGCGCCCCGTCAACGGCATCGCGAACGGAAACTGGTTTCCGCTTCCTCCCGAGGACCAGAAGCTCGGCGGCGGAGGAGACATAGTGACGGCGAAGAAGTACCGCGACTTCGCGTTCAAGTTCGACTTCCGCCTCACCGAGAACGCCAACTCGGGCGTCAAGTACTTCTACGACGAGACGCTCAACAAGGGCACGTGCGAGGAATACCAGGTGCTCGAGAACGGGCATCCAGATTCCGACAAGGGCAAGGACGGCAACCGCAAGTCCGCTTCGCTCTACGACATCATCTCCGCGAACGCCGATTCCATCCTCAAAGGCCCCGGCGAGTGGAACAGCGGCATGATCGTCGCGAAGGGTGCGCATGTCGAGCACTGGCTCAATGGCGTCAAGGTCCTTGAGTACGACCGCGGCACGCCCGCGTTCAAGGCGGCGGTGAAGGCGTCGAAGTACGCCGACTGGGGCGTTGACGCCGCCGGAAAGCCGCAGGACTGGGGCGAGATTTCCGAGGGGCGCATCCTCCTCCAGGACCACAGCGACTCGACCGTCTCCTTCTGCAACCTGAAGGTAAAGGAACTCTGACGGCACGCTCGCGCGGGTTCGGCCAGGACAGCCGGGAGAAACCGATTTATACTTTCGTATAAATGACGGGTTGGCTCGTCTTATGGTATAATTGCCGAAAAAGAGGACTCTTCACACCAAGGAACGTTCAATATGACATCAATGCTGCTGCTGGCCGGGATCGTCCGTTTCGCCGTCCCCGCGACCGGCGAAGGCCAGGTCCTTCCCGATTCGCTTCCACGAGATGCCGTGAAGGACGCGCCGTGCGCGATCGTCGCCGCGAAGGGTGAATACGAGGGCGGCTCGTTTGTCCTGAGGTCCGACGCAGATCTCGGCAAGGTCGACATGAAAGTCGGCGACCTCAAGAACGAGAACGGCGACATCTTCCCGGCGAAGGAACTGGACCTCACGACCGTGAAGGTGTGGTACCAGAACTCCAACGCGTGGACGAGCTACTTCCAGGATCCGCGTCTCAAGCTCTGTCCCGAGCTCCTTCTCCACGACGAGGACCTCGTGAAGGTCGACACGGAGAAGAAGGGCAACTGGGCGCGCGTCACCGCGAAGGACGGGTCAGTGAGCTACTTCTGGCTCACCGCGCCGCGCGGAATCCACAAGCGCAATGTCGACTTCAACGTCGGGCGCATCGACGACGCGTTCCTCTGCATGCAGCCCGGCTTCTCCGACGCGCCTTCGTTCGCAGGCGCAACGCTCGAGAATGGCAAGAACAAGCAGTTCATGCTGACGGCCCATGTCGGGAAGGACGCGAAGAGCGGGCTGTACGCAGGCACGATCGCGGTGACCTCGCGCAAGGACGGCGCGCTTCTCCACGAGGTGCCTGTGCGCCTGCGAGTCCTCGACTTCGAGCTACCCGCGCCGAAGACCTACCACGACGCCGAGAAGGATTTCCTTTCGCTCTTCTGCGAGTACGTGAACATTGAGTGGATCCTCTGCTCGAACGGGAACGACGCCGAGCTCGCGGAGCGCCAGCTCGAGGCGATTCTCGCCGACTTCGTCCGCCACAACGAGACCACTCCGAGCTTCGGCGAGAGCATCAAGTACAGGGAGATGGCGAGGCGCGTCGGCATGGATTTCAGGGGCGCATACATGGGGCTCATGAAGCTCGCGGACGACGCGGACGTGCGCTACGCCGCGCGCAACACGGCGCGTTCGCTCGACAGGGCATTCGGCTCGCACAGGGGAATGATGCTCTCCTGGGGAGACGAATACGGACTCAAGACCCTGCGCGGGATCCGCTCCATGGTCGAGATATACCACGACGAGGGCTTCACCTTCGCCGTCAACTCCCAGTCGGGCTACATGGCCGGCGCGAACCTCGCCGACCTCTGGTGGCCGCCGTTTTCGCCCGACCAGCGCACCGCCGCGAAGGTCGCGAAGTACAACGAGGCCGCGCCGGACGGACGCATGGGGTGGTACGCCTCGCAGCACGTCGGCGCCGAGAATCCCGCCTTCGCGCGCAGGCAGTACGGGATGGGCCCGTACCTCGCCGGACACGGCTGCAACTACAACTACGCGCACCACCTCCAGGGATGGAACGATGTCGAGATGGGGCTCTACCGCCCGATGAACTTTGTATACGGCTCCGGCAACGGCTGCGTCGACACGCTTGCGTGGGAGGGATTCCGCGAGGCGATCGACGACATACGCTACGCGACGCTGCTGAAGACCACTGCGCTGAGACTGATAAAGGACGGGCCGACGAGGGCACGCTACGCCGCACGTATCGCGCTCAAGCATCTTGCGGACGCGAAAGGCGACGACTTCGACCTCGCGGCGTTTCGCTACGAGATGATCAACCACATCCAGAAGCTCCTCGCGTTCGAGACGAAGTAATCGAGAGGAAGGAACGAAAGCTATGAAATTCGAATCAACGGTTTTCAGGTCCCTGCTCTCCGCGGCGGCGCTCGCCGGCGTGTTCGGCGTGCAGGCCTACGCCTCGGTGCAGGACATGCGCAGGGAGATCGATGCGGAAATCAACGCGCGGCAGAAGGCCAACGCGAGCTATCGCGACATCGTCGGATTCCTCGAAGGGCGCCTTGCATCCGACGATGCGAGGACAAATGCCGCGCTCCGCGTCCACATCGACAGGAAGATCCTCTCCTTCTGCGCGACGCCCGGTTGGACGAGACTGGGCAGATGGGACAAGGAGTGGGCTGACGGATGTATACCAACCGTCTGCGAGCGCGAAATCGCAGCTGCGGACTGCCCGCCCGGCGACAAGATCGAATTTCTCCGCGCCCTCGCCCGCCTGCAGGCCGGGAAGAAGGACTACGCGGCGTCGCTCGCGACCGCCGAGAGGGCTCCGGCGCTCGAGGGGCTCAAGAAAGGTGATGTCTTCAAGGCGCACTGCCTTGTCGCGGACGCCTGCAAATGGGCCGATCGCTACGAGGATGCGAAGGCCGCGTACCGCAGGGCCGCGGAGACGGATCCCGTCGATGCGGCTAAGGCGCTTGCAAACCTCGCCGTCGACTATTGCAGCGAAGCGGATGTCGACGCTGCGTGGGCGGCGATCGACGATCCCTATCCCCGGCTTTCGTGGTACTGCGCATCGGGCCGTGCGAAAGAGGTGTCGGACGATGCCTTTGCCTATGTCTCCGACGCGGGCAACCCACTGCTGCGCCGCCGCGAAGTGCTGATCCGCTTCTTCGGCGCCGACAAGACCGCTCGCGGCGACCGTGCGCGGGAGATCGCGCGCGGCATGGACTACTCGGGGTTCTTCGACGGGAAGGTCTTCGGCGAATTTGCAAACGTCTACCGCTTCGGAGACTGGGCGCTCTTCGCGAAGATCGCCGAGTCGTTCCGGGGGCTCGCCTGGTTCCGGGATCCGGGACGCTATCGCGGCTACCTCTTCTCGCTCGTCGCGACGGGCCGCGGCGGAGAAGTCGCGAGGAAGGCGGACGAATTCTTCGCGAATGACGCGGCGTCGCAGAAGCCGTCCGTAAAGCCGTTCGACCGCGTCCGCTTCGAGATGCTCAAGGCGCTTGCCGAGGGGAAGGATCTCGTTCCCGTCGCGAAGGCGGCGAAGCTCGACATAAAGGAGTATGCCCAGGCGCTCCAGATCGCCGCGCAGTGGGCGCTCAATCTTCAGCGCAACGACGAGTGCGAGCGATACAGCGCGGCATATCGCGCGCTCTTCAGGGAGGTGCCCGAGCGCCGCTACGCCGTAAAGTACTTCGACAGCCCGGTGAGCTCGATCGCCGCCTGGCGAGGCGTTGCGGATTCGATTGAGAAGTCATACGTCGACGTAAAGATGTGCGGCGAGCTCGACAGCCTCGAGACGGATGTCGCGACTGGTCGCGCGGAGATCGAGAAGACGGCGCTCGATTCGAAGGACGCGCGCATGGAGGTCTCGCTGTTCTGCGACGTCGAGGGCGTCAAGATCGTCATGCGCGTCGCCGACGAGAATGCACGCGCCGTCGAGAACGGCTTCGCGGGCGGAATCGGAACGGAATGCTACTTCGCGCCCGGAGCGGGCGAGCCGTATATCTGCTTCAGCTCCGCGCCGAAGGAGGGCGTCGGCTTTGTCTTCTACACCGCCTATTCGAGCGCGTATTCGCAGCGTCCGGAGTTCGACGACGCGAAGAGTCCGTTCTCGCTCCGCCAGGAGACCGCGTTCACGGACGGAGACTATGTGCTCATGGTGACGCTTCCGTGGATTGCCTTCTACCAGAAGCTCCCCGCCGCGCCCGGTGCGGAATGGCGTTTCGAGTGCCTTGCCGACGGGCATTCCTGGGGCGGCTCGCAGGGCGTGCACGAATCGTCGAGCTGGGGACATCTCGTCTTCAACCTTAAGCCGGCGGAGATCGCGGCGATCCGCCGCAGGCTCGTCTACGGCACATGCAAGTCGTGGAGCCGCTCGGGGCACGGGGCTCTCTCTGAGTTCGACAGATGGGGAGACCCGGTCATGGGCGATCCCGAGTTCTACGAGGCGTGCCTGAAGCCGCTCGAGGCAGGACTCAGGGCGCAGGCGGCGAAGGTCAGGCCCGACATGAGCGACGACGAGGTCGGCGAGGTGTACGAGAAGGGCGCGAAGGTCTGGATAGGGCTCAGCCACGAGATCGACGCCCTCCGCCGCGAGTGGTTGCTCAGGAAATACACCGGGATGTAGAGGCAGACGGCGCGGAAACCTGTCTGCGCTATGGGCGACGAAGGCATGAGAAGGGCGGTAAGCGCGTTTTTTGCGGCGTCTTTCGCCTTTGTCGCCACGTCTGCATCGGCCGAGGACGACGGCTGGGGGCGAGACTACTATGCCGACATCTCGGCGTCGTCGCAGCTGTTCTCGCTGGGAAGCGTCCGCGCTGACCACTCCGTCTGGATGATGGAGGCGGATTTCGCGCAGCGGCTTTCGGCGTTTGGGCATGTCCTTCTCGGCTATTGGTCGTTGAGCGATCTCGGCAGCAGCGGCGACAGGAGCAGGCGGTCGTATGTCTACGAATCGGACCCCAGCCTCTTCTACGGATATGACTGGAACTTCGCAGACGGGTGGCGGCTGCGGAACAGGATCGGCATGATATGGGTGTTCAACGAAGGATACAACGTGGACGTCACCCACCTCTTCAGGGAATGGACGTACATGGGGGAGCTGAAGTCGCCGTTGGTGACGCTGCTTGGACAGGTTCGGGTCGTGGACGGGCTCGGTACGTATGTTCGCATCGGCGCGTTCCGCTCCTTCGACATCGCCGGCGGGATCTTCTCCCTTGCACCGCATCTCTCTCTTCATGGCGGTTCGGGGCGGTGGAACAGGAATCGCTACGGCGACTTCGCCGAAGGCCGGTCTATTCCGCCGGGCCTTGGCACCGTTGACTACGGAGTGCGGCTGGGCGTTCCGCTCGAGTGGGGGATGAGCTGGTATCTCGATGTCGGCGGATACGACGCGTTGGATTCGCGGACTCGCACGCAGATACGCGAACGCCGCCGACGCGGATCGACGATGAAGCTCGACGCCTGTTTGGTGACTTCCGGCTTCTGCTGGGAGTTCTGACGCGCCAGAAACAACGATATACTTTCGTATCCTTGTCTGGCGTGGGCCTGTTTGATACAATGTTTTCCGTAAACACATCCTTCCCAAAAAGGGCCAACGGAAAACATGAAAAGGGCAATTGCTGTCAGTACGATTGCGCTGGTTCTCTCCGTCTTCGGGGACGACCCGTATGTGTACGAATTCGCGCCGGAGGTCCTGGAGCCGCATTTGCGGGACGCGAGCCAGGCCAAGTTCTTCTGGGCGGCGGACGGCGTCGTGTCCAATGGCGCGACCGCATACTTCCGGTTCAAGTTCGATCTGGACGACTTGTCAAACGCGACCAAGGACATTTCGCTCTACTACCACCTTGACGACAGGGGAACGGTCTATCTGAACGGGCATCCTCTCAAGCAGCCTGGAAACTGGTGCTACAACAACAATTGCTTTGTCTTGGGTGAGAACACTATTGCCATTGCGCTCACCAATACAACCTCCGGTTCAGCTGCGATATTCTCGGTCAAGTGCTTTGACTCGAAAGACTCGAACACCCGTCGGGTCTTGTCGTTCATCCCAAGCGACGCCACGGTCAAGGGTACCGCCAATACCCCGCCGAGCGGATGGGAGCAGCCGGGCTTCGACGATTCGGCATGGCCAAAGGTCAATGTTATCGGCGACGCCTTCACGGATCCCTGGTACAGCATCAGCTACTTTAACATCGACTACTACACGACCCCCGAGGAGCGTGAGCGCTTCGCGAACGGGGACTATGCCGATCCCTCGCTGCCGCCCGGGCTCGAGCAGGAGCCCGATCCCGTCGCGCGCATCGTGTATCGCGGGTACAGCCCGTTCGTCGAGATCAACGGCCGGCTCCACGCGCCCGATTTCAATATCTGCCAGGCCGGCGACTACTACAACGAAAGCGCGATCGTCCGGCTGGCGCGGGAGGGGTTCGACATCGTCCAGCTCAACTTCCTTGCCGAATCATTCTGCAAAAGCGACGGGTCCTACGACTTCTCGAAAATCGACGACATGGTGCGGCGGGTCCTTGAGATCAACCCGGACGCATATGTGGCCATCTCGCCGCGCTTCATGATGCAGTTCTGGATCCAGACCAACATGACCGAGCGCGTCGGCTACGAGACCGGCGACCCGGACGTGAACGCCGGCGACGAGTTCCGGATGCGCGTGTTGCGTCCCTCGCCCGCAAGCGACAGCTTCCGCGCGCTGGTGGTCGACATGATCAAGAAGCTCGGCGAATACGTCGAGACGAAGCCGTGGCGGAAGCGGCTCGTCTGCTTCCGCCTGAGCTACGGCACCTATACCGAATGGTGCTATTTCGGGATGTACGAAGGACCAGACAACGGGCCGCGGATGCAGGAGAAGTTCCGCGCCTATATGAAGGCGAAGAGAAACGTCGACAACGCGGCTATTCCGCCGCTCGCGGCGCGGAAGCACGAATTCGGAGGCAGCGCCGACCCGAACAAGAACGGTGATCTCCTCGACCCCGCCGAGGACCAGCTCGTCCTCGACTACTACGACTGCCTCATCAACACGATGGCCGATTTCCTCCTCGAGATGGCGGATGCGGCGAAGCAGGCGTTCCCGGGACGTCTTGTCGGCGCCTACTACGGCTACCTCTACGACGACCATCCGCCGGAAGGGGCGACCTCGCTCCTCGACAAGGTGCTCTCAAGCCCGAACGTCGACATCCTCTCGTGCCCCGCGTACTACAGCAAGGACGGGCGCCGCGCAGGCGGCAGCTATGTGACGCGGACGATTCCGTCGCTCTTCCGCCGCTACGGCAAGCTCGCGCTTCTCGAGGACGACAGCCGTTTCCACCACATCCGCGACTGGCTTCAGAGCCAGAACGACGGGCAGGGCATGTGCACCGAGACGCCGCACGAGACGGAGATGTGCATGCGCCGCAACATGCTCAATCCATTCTTCGACGGCGGCGGCATCCAGCTCAACGATCCGATCACGCAGTCCGGATCGCGTCCGCACGCCTTCGACGACCCTGCCGTGTTCCGTGCGATAACGGACACGCGCGCCGCGCTCGCGAAGGCGGGAGTCGCGGCGTCGGAGTCCGGCAACGAGGTCGCGGTCGTGTTCAGCACGCGTGAGGCCATTCGCCGAGACGGCGGCAAGTGCTCGTACTTCACGTGGAACCTCTACCAGACCTCGCTCCTCTACCTGAACCGCTCCGGAATTCCGTTCGACCTCCTGTCTCTCGAGGACTATATCGACAACCCCCGCGACTACAAGGTCGTCATGTTCCTTAACGCATTTTATCTTACGCCCGACGAACGCAGAGCGCTTGTTCAGAGGACACGCAGGCCTGGCATGACGGCGATCTGGATCGGTCCCGCGGGCGGCGTGACGGACAACGGTTTCGACGACGCGGCGATGTCGGCGCTCACTGGCGTTACCGCGACCGGCGTCGCGCGCCGCTCGAAAATCGTCTGCCGGGATTCTGACGCGACAGAATACAATTTTCTACTTGGCAGTTCCAGGTACTACTATTATGCGAAGACGCTCGCGGACGGAGCGCGCGGTATTATCGTGCCCGAGATGCCGGCGGGATCCAATGGGGCTGACGGCAGACTGTATGCGGCGATTCTGAAGGAAGCCGGAACTCATCAGTATGTGGCACCGGGAAGCTACATCCGCCGTCACGGCGACGTATATATGTACCACACGGGAACGAACGGAACACACACGATCACGCTGCCTGACAACGTCGTGAAGGTCCGCGAGCTCTTCACCGGCACGGAATACAACTCAAACGTGATCACGTTGCAATCCGACGGGCCCAACACGTGGCTCTTCCGCGCGGCGACAGCGGGCATCTGGCCGGTTGGCGACGACGTCATAGCGGCGCTGAATGCAGACGGAACACTTTCCATTGACGGAACGGGAGCGATGGATGATTTCGCCACTGCGGCGGATCTGCCGTGGGATCCCTCGGCGGTCAAGAGCGTGACGATTGGCGACGGCGTGGTTGTCGGAGAGAATGCGCTGGCGGGACTTCCCGACTCGGCGACGGTGAATGGCATGAACGTTGGACAGTACAGAAAGCTCTTCGGCGGGCTCGGGATGTCCGGTGTTCCCGAAGGATCGGTTGTCGTCTCGCGCACCGAGCTCGAGGCCGCGCAGGCGGCGACGCTTGAAATCGCCGACGGAACCGCGATTCTCGGCATCAGCGTCTGCACTAACGGAGATCTCACGGCAGCGACTTCTTCCTGGGCTCCAGTCGCGTTTCGCAAGTCCGATCTCGAAGTCAGCGCAGACGGGACGAAGATCATCGCGCCAATCCCGGCCAATGCCGAGAAGGGCTTCATGATTCTGCGCTCGGGAGACTGATTTCGTGTGCGGTTGCATTGCTGTCGGTTTCTGAGGCAGCGGTGAATTGCGGTGCCTATACTTCTGTATAGTTGCTTGAAGGCGGTCCGTTTGCTACAATAGCACCAAATGAAAAGATGTTCTTATGGTATGATTGTTGCCGCCGCGTGCGCGGTGACCTGGGGAATCGCCGGAACTGCCTGTGGCGGAGAGGACGCGAGGGTCGCGTCCGATACGCCCGAAAAGGCGCTGACCATGGAGGAGATAGTCTCTGCTCCGCGGCGCAGTACCGTCAAGACGGAGCTGCCCGGTGATGCCGGCATGTACATTGCGTCCGGCGTCTATGCAAACAGGGGCGTCATGAGGATGGGCGGCTTCTGCTTTACATACTGGGAGCCCGAGAAGCTGAACTATGACGAGCTTATCGACCTCTGCGTGAAAGAAGGCGTAGGCAACACGCTCCAGTTCTGGCAGAGCAACGAGTGTCTTCTGAATCTTGCGCGCAAGGCGAAGTCGCGCGGGCTCTACTCGACGTGCATATATTCGGCCGCGACCAACGGGCTCGCTCGCGAGATTACGTCGGGTCTTGGCGGATCCTGGATAGGCTACGACTTCGGCGAGAGGTTTACGTTCTCGCTCTACACCGACTGGGGAGACCGCGGCGCGTCGCTGCGCGCCATCGCCGAGGAGTACATGAACCGCGTCCACAAGCATGTCGGCGATCTCCATGCAGCGGGATGGGGCGACGTGATGGCCACCTCGTCGAACTTCTCGCTAGACTACGAGGTTGCCGCCGGCGCGGAGATTCCCTGCACAGAGGACTTCCCGTTCGGCGACCTTACTCTCGCATCGGCGCTGAACCGCGGGCTGTACCGGCAGTACAACCTTCCGATGTGGGGCTCGCACCTCGCGCACGAGTGGTACAGCTGGATTCCGCACAGAAACCCCTATAAGATGAAGACCCTCGAAACGGCGTTTCTCCTCAAATACATGACAGGCGCTAAGGTGATCGTCAACGAGAGCGGCAACTGGCAGCTCCAGAGCTCGCTATGCGAGGACTCCCCGATGTCGCAGTTGCCGACGCCTGTGCGCAAGCTCGCTTCGGGGCTCACCTCCGAGGAACTGAAGGCGGCCGAGAAGTCGGTCTATCCCGAGGCGAAGAAGAAGTTTTCGTACATCGACTACCGTTCGCCCGTCGCGCGCAAGTACCGCAGGGCCATCAGCGACTTCACGGCGTTCTGCCGCGAGCATCCGGCGCCGAAGGGCCAGCCCGAGGCGACATGGGCGATCGCGAAGGGCAGCTTCGATCTCGGCGGGCCTAGCTATGTCCCCGGCAACGCCATCTGCCTCGCGTACGACCTTGCGCGGAAGAACCCGAACTGGATGTACGGCATTCCCGAGATGAGCTGGGACGTCGTCAGGAAGGCGGTAATGCCGATGCCTCCGATGCTCGCCCCGAACAAGAACATCCACTTCTCCGCCTCGCCATACGGCCTCTGCGACATTGTCTCGTTCGCGTGCGACAACGTGACGGCGGAGCACCTCCTCAAAAACTACAAGGTCCTCATGTTCGCGGGCTGGAACACCTGCTCTCCGAAGCAGTACAGGATACTCTGCGACTACGTGAAGGGCGGCGGGAAGCTCGTGATCGGCCTCGCCCACCTTTCGACGGACGACAGGCGCGAATACACGGACAATTCGGTTGGCAAGCTCGTCAACGGCGGCGACTTCACCGAGCTCTGCGGCTTCAAGGTGACCGGCGAGACCCAGCGCAAGTACTGGGCGACCGGCCCCTCGAAGGAGCGCAACTGCCTCGGCTTTGCCGCGCGCCGCCGCTTCGGCTACATGTGCCTGCCCCTCGGCAGACTCGAGTTCACCGCGCCAGCGGAGAACTTCGAGGAGCTCGCGGTTGACGACGAAGACGCCGAGCCGTTTATCCTCCGCTGCAGGAACGGAAAAGGCGAGGTGTTCTTCATGAACTGGTGGGCCTATCCCGCCGCGGCCAACATGGATGTCGGCTGCGGCTCCGAGATAGAGGACGTCGGCATGGTCGGCTATCTCTACCAGTATGCGGCGAAGCTCGGACGCGGGAACGTCTTCATCACCGGCCGCGACTTCGAGAACCCCGACGAGGACTGCGGCTGGATACTCTACTCCTACTTCCCCGACGAAGGCAAGGTCTATCTCCTCAACCTCGACTACGGGCGCGAGCGCAGTTTCGTCCTCCAGCAGTTCGGCGACAAGGACTTCGTCACGCTAAAGCCGGGCGAGTTCCGCATCGTCGAGTCGGTAAAGCTCGACGCAGACGAGAAGCTTAACGCGGAATAGCGCGTCTTCCGATTGCACGCCGCGTGCCGGGGGCGAGGCCCCCGGCGAACCTTGTGCCCCGGCACGCATCCGCGGCGGATAAATGGTATAATACGCATGCGCGGCTGGGTGACCGGCCTGTGGCGTATACCATAAAGCGAAGGAGGACGGCATGAAGAACTACCTTGCAATCGACATCGGGGCGAGCTCGGGGCGGCACATCATCGGGCGCGTCGAGAACGGAAAAATCGTTCTCGAGGAGGTCTACAGGTTCGTGAACTCGCAGGTCAGCCGCGACGGCCATGACTGCTGGGACATGGAGAAGCTCGTGGAGTCGGTCAAGGCGGGAATCGACGCGGCGCTGGAAAAGGGGCCGGTCGAGTCGATCGGCATCGACACATGGGGCGTCGACTTCGTCCTTCTCGACGAGAAGGGCGAGCTCTGCTGCGACACGGTAGCGTACCGTGACGCCCGCACCAAGGGCGCCGATGCGGAGATAGAGTCCCAGGTCATCTCGTTCGAGGACCTGTATTCGCGCTGCGGCATCCAGAAGGCGCCGTTCAACACGATCTACCAGCTGTGGGCGCTGAAGAAGGAGCATCCCGAGCAGCTCGAGAGGGCGGCGAGCTTCCTGATGGTCCCCGAATACCTCAACTACCGGCTGACAGGCAACATCGTCCATGAGTACACCGACTCCTCCACTACATCTCTCCTGGATGCGGAGAAGAAGGACTGGGACTTCGACCTCATCGAGAGGCTTGGCTTCCCGAAGCGCATCTTCGGAAAGCTCGAGATGCCCGGCGCGACGGTCGGCGAATACAGGGGAGTGAAGGTCGTCCTGCCCGCCATGCACGACACGGGCTCCGCCTATCTCGCCGTTCCCGCGCGCGACGACCGGGCTGTATACCTTTCGTCAGGCACATGGTCGCTGCTCGGCGTCGAAAACGAGAAGCCGATCACGACGAAGGAGGCGTGCCGCGCCAACTTCACGAACGAGGGCGGCGCCTGGGGGCGCTACCGCTACCTCAAGAACATCATGGGCCTCTGGATGATCCAGTCCATCCGGCGCGAGCTCAACGGCGTCAGCTATGTCGAGGGCAAGGGCGGCGAGGCGACGGAGGAGGCGCTGGCTCGTCTCTCCGACTACGAGAAGGGCCGCGAGTACTCCTTCGCGGACCTTTCGATGATTGCCCGCGGCCAGTCCTGCGCGGTGACGGTCGACGTAAACGACCCTCGCTTCCTCAACCCTGCGTCGATGATCGGCGAAGTCGTGAAGGCCGCGGCAGAGTCGGGCAAGCCGCCGGCGACGGTCGGCGAGCTCATGCAGTGCGTCTACCTTTCGCTCGCGGAGTGCTATGCGAGCGCGATACGCAACCTCTCCGACATAACCGGCAAGGTCTACACGTCGATCAACATCGTTGGCGGCGGCTCGCAGGACAAGTACCTGAACGCGCTCACCGCCGAGGCCACGGGGCTCGAGGTGTTCGCGGGCCCAGTCGAGGGGACGGCGATCGGAAATCTCATTGTGCAGATGATCGCGGGCGGGGAGTTCGCCGATCTCGCCGCCGCGCGCGCCGCGATCGTGAGGTAGCGCTTCTCAGACATTGGCCTTGAATTTTGGTATAATATGCGCATGAAGAAGATATCGGTCGACAAAGGTGTTGCGTTCGGCGACGGCGGGCTCGTTTTCATCGCGGGTCCATGCGTCATCGAGTCGCGTGAGATGGCCCTTGACCTCGCGAAGCGGCTTTCCGCCCTTGCGCGGAAGCTCAAGGTCGGCTATGTCTTCAAGGCAAGCTTCGACAAGGCGAACCGCACGAGCGTCGACTCCTACCGCGGCCCCGGCATCGAGAAGGGGCTTGAGATACTCTCCGAGATACGCTCGAAGTTCGACGTCCCTGTGCTTACCGACGTCCACGAGCCGTGGCAGTGCAGGGTCGTCGCGGAGGTGTGCGACGTGCTGCAGATCCCGGCGTTCCTCGCGAGGCAGACCGACCTCGTCGTCGCCGCCGGCGAGACCGGCGCGGTCGTGAACGTCAAGAAGGGCCAGTTCATGGCGCCGGAGGACATGTCTCAGGTGGTGCGGAAGATCGAGTCTACCGGCAACAGGCGCATAGTCCTCTGCGAGCGGGGCGCCAGCTTCGGCTACCACAACCTCGTCGCCGACATGCGCTCGCTTCTCGTCATGCGCGAGCTCGGCTATCCGGTGGTGATGGACGCGACGCACTCGGTGCAGAGGCCGGGCGGCCTCGGCACTGGTTCGGGCGGCGACGGGAAGTATGCGCCGGCGCTCGCGCGTGCGGCGGTCGCGACAGGCGTGGATGGCGTCTTCATGGAGACGCACGTCAACCCGAAGGTCGCGAAGAGCGACGCCGCAAACGCCATAAAGTTCTCCGAGGTCGAAAAGCTGTGGAAGACGCTTCTCGCCATACACAAGGTCGTGAAGGGTTGAGGAAGACACTGATAGCACTGCTGGCTTTCGCCCCGGCCGCCGCGTTTGCGTTCAGGTCGGACGAGTGGCTTGCCAAGCGCGAGATCCTCTCGCGCGAGGCCGAGCGCCTGCAGGCGGCCTACACGTCGTGCGTCGCGCGTCTCGACGAGCCGGCGGCCGATGTGACGATACCGTTCGAGAGGCACGCCGACGGCTCGGTGAAGGCGTCTGTGACGGCGAAGAAGGCGCAGGTGTTCCTCGACACCGGGATGATCTGGGGCTCCGAGGTGGTCGTGTCGCAGTTTTCGACGAACGGCGTGGAAGACGCCCATGTCGAGGCGGACGGCTGCGTCATAGACAGGGTGACGAAGTCGGGCTGGGTGCAGGGGCACGCAAGGGCCCTGCACCTCGGCAACGAAGTTGAAGGCGACGGAATCTACTTTTCTTTCGAGGAAGAATTCGTTACAATATACGCGAACACGAAAATAAGGGTCAAGGATCAGAAGTTCGACACGAAGGCGATAGCAGGCGGCCTCGGGAAGGCCGCGAAGCGCGACGCAGAGATATCCGCGGTGCGCACGGACTACGACCGCAAGGACGGAGTCGTGCTGTTCGACGGCGCGGTCAGCGTCTCGGACGCCGAGTATTCGCTCGGTGCGGACAGGATATTCGCCTTCCTCGACGGCACCAATTCGCTGAAGCGCATCGTGGCCGACGGCTCGGTCACTGTCACGAACGGGACGCGCAACGGCGGCTGTCCGCGCGCCTCTTACGAGAAGTCGCTTGGACGGGTGACGATGTTCGGCGAAGAGGGGAACCCCGCGAAGCTCGTAGACGCGGGAAGCCGGCGCAGCGAGATAGAGGGCAGGAAGATCACGTTCTGGCTCGACTCCGAGCAGGTCGAGGTCGAGGGGTCGACGCTGACCGTAGAGGGCGGAGTTTCCGGCGACATGGACGATTTCATGAGACAGGCGGTGGAATGATGGATGACTTGGTGACAAAGGCGATGAACGAGATGGCGGCCGAGAAGATGCAGGCGGCCGAACCCGATCTCCGCGCAAGCGGTCTCGTCAAGGCGTACGGCGACCGTACCGTGGTGAACGGCATGGACGTCGACTGCTCGTGCGGCGAGATCGTGGGGCTCCTCGGGCCAAACGGCGCAGGCAAGACGACGACGTTCTACATGGTCGTCGGGCTCGTGAAGCCAGACGCCGGCAGGGTCGTGTTCCGCGGCGAGGACATAACCTCCCTCCCAGTGTTCATGCGCGCGAGGAAGGGGCTCGGCTATCTCGCGCAGGAGGCGTCGATATTCCGCAAGCTCACCGTGTGGGAGAACGTGATGGCGATTCTCGAGACGCTCCCGATGTCGAGGAAGGACCGCAAGGCGCGCGCGGAGGAGCTCCTTGCCCCGTTTGACCTTATGAAGGTCGCGAAGCAGCCGGCGTATACGCTTTCCGGCGGCGAGCGGCGCAAGCTCGAGATAGCGCGGGCGCTCGTCCGGAATCCAGCGATCCTCATGCTTGACGAGCCGTTCGCCGGCGTCGACCCGCTGAGCGTCAACGAGATACAGGACATCGTCAAGAGGCTCGCCAAGAAGGGACTCGGGATAATCATAACCGACCACAACGTGCGCGAGACCCTCTCGGTCGTCGACCGCGCGTACATGGTCTACAACGGAAGGCTTCTCAAGGAGGGGCGCACCGCGGAGCTCGTCAACGACCCGGAGGTCAAGGCGCGGTATCTCGGCGACGACTTCAGGATGTGAGGGAAAACAGCTTAAGGGCACGAAAACTCAAGGGATGGAAAACATCCAGGAACAAAACGAAAGGAGAAATGAAATGAGCATTGAAGTAACGATGCGCCACAGCGACGTCAAGATCGAATCGCTGAAGGAATACGCCGAGACCCGCATGGCGAAGCTCAAGGAGAAGTTTCCCAAGGTGACGAAGGTCGCCATCGTCATAGATGTCGACGTGAAGAAGCACATGTACATGGCCGAAGTTGTGGCAAACCGCCTCGGCGAGGTCGCGGTCGGCGCGAAGGAGTTCTCCGAAAGCGGAAAGGGCGTCATCGACGCCGCTGCGGCGCGCGCCGAGCGTCAGCTCCTCAGGATGCGCGTCAAGGCGCGCAAGGGCGCGGTGCGCAAGCAGCGCGCGGCGTCCGCCAAGAACTGATCGGGCCGACGATGAAGCGCATGTCGCCGTCAAGGGGCTCCCGAATCGCGAAGATCACCTTCGCCGACTTTCTGAAAGCCGGCGCGGAGAGGCTTCGCCTTTCGGTTGTCGTCGGCGGCGACAGGCTTTCGCGCGAGATCGACGAGCCCATGGTCAACAGGCCCGGGCTCGCGCTCACTGGGTTCTTCGAGCATTTCGCGTGGGAGCGGCTTCAGCTTTTCGGCAACGCGGAGACGGCATACCTGCGGTCTCTGCCTGACGACGAGCGTCTCTCGCGCATAAGGTCGCTCTTCGAGCACAAGGCCCTGTGCGTCGTCTACACGAGCGGCCACAAGCCTCGCCGCGACGAGATACGCGTGGCCGAAGAGGCGGGCGCCATCGTGATGACGTCGCCCCTCAAGACGAGGGCGCTATCCCACCACAGCGCCTTCGTCCTCGAGCGGCTCTGCGCCCCGAAGACGTCGCTGTACGGCACGATGGTCGAGGTGTGCGGCATAGGAGTCCTCTTCGAGGGCGATCCTGGGATGGGCAAGAGCGAGACGGCTCTCGGCCTCATAAAGCGGGGGCACGCGCTCGTCGCCGACGATCTCACGTGCATCCGCAAGGATGTCGCCTCGGACACGCTCTACGGCTCGTCGTCCGAGTCGACGTCGGGGTTCATGGAGATTCGCGGCATCGGCATAATGCACGTCTCGAGCGTCTTCGGCATAAACGCCGTGCGCGGCGAGAAGAGGCTTCAGCTCGTCGTGACCTTCAAGCGGCTGAAGGATATCGAGGGGGAGATCGACCGCGTAGGGCAGCGACGTCTCTACAAGACGATACTCGGCGTGGACGTGCCGCAAGTGGTCATACCGGTCAGCGAGGGGCGCGACCTCGTGAACCTCGTCGAGACCGCGGCGCAGCAGCACAAGCTTATAATTTCCGGGCACGACCCGGTCGGCGAACTTTCAGAGCGCCTCCGCAGACGTGCGGACGACGCTCATACCAAGAGGTAAAGGAGGGGAATGCAATGGCAGATGGAAAGATAACAAGGGAGCTGACACTGCTCAACAGGTACGGGATGCATGTGCGGCCGGCCGGGCTGTTCGCCAAGGTCGCGAGCCGCTACGACGCCAACGTCGAGGTCGAGAAGGACGGCAACGTCGTCTCGGGCAAGTCGATAATGGCGCTCATGACGCTCGAGGCGACGTGCGGAACCGTGCTCAAGGTCACGGCTTCCGGCCCACAGGCCAACGAGGTGCTTGACGAACTGGAGGCGCTCGTCGGACGCAAGTTCGACATACCTGATGAACAGTAGACCTCCAATGACGACGATCGCGGGGCTTGCCACGGCGCGAGGGTTCGCGTCGGGGCCGGTGTTCGTGTATCGCGGCGACGGGCAGGTCCCTGTTCCGGAGTACCTCGTCGAGAGGGACCGCGTTGACGACGAGCTGATGCGCCTGAAGCGCGCAGTCGTCGAGACGAAGCGCGATCTCGAGACGCTCATATCGATCCTGCGCCAGCGCACCGGCCGCAGCGACGTGCGTGTTTTCGAGTGCCACCTCATGATTCTGGATGACGAGGCCCTCAAAAAGGAGACGAAGGGATATGTCGTCCGGGACCGTCTCAACGCCGAGGCCGCGGTGCGCAGGACGGCCAACGGCGCGCGCCGCCAGTTCGAGCGCATGAACGACCCGTATTTCCGCGAAAGGGTCCGCGACCTCGACGACATAGAGCGGAGAATACTTAAGTCACTCACCGGCTTCTCGTCCGGAGCCCACATCGAGCTGCGCACGCCGTCGATCATCATAGCAGACGATCTCACCCCCTCCGAGACCGTCCAGCTTCCGCGCGAGCTCGTGCTCGGTTTCGCCACAAACGGCGGATCCACCACGAGCCATGTCGCGCTTCTCGCGCGCGCCCTCGCCATTCCGGCTGTGACGGGACTCGTCGACATCACCTCCCGCGTAAAGCCCGGCGAAGTCGTTCTTCTCGACGGCACGAACGGGGCCGTGACGCTTAATCCCGACGAGTCGACGATACGCCAGTTCAACGACCTCGTCGAACGCCAGCTCGAGCTTGCCGAGGAGGCGACGCGCGGCGCACCCGCCGGGACGCTCAAGTCGGGCGGCGACATACCCATCTACGCCAACATCCATCCCGGCGTCCCCCTTGCCGGGATACGCGAGCAGGGAGCCCGCGGCATAGGCCTCTACCGAAGCGAATATCTCTGGCTCAACCGCGAGATGGAGCCGACCGAGGAGGAGCAGTTCGTCGCCTACCGCGACGCCGCAAAGTTCGCCTCCGGACTATCCGACGGCGTTATAACGATACGCATGCTCGACATTGGCGGCGACAAGCTCGTCAGGGGCATTTCGTCGAAGGAGTCGAATCCCTTTCTCGGCAACCGGTCGATACGCTACCTTCTCTCGCACCGCGACGTCTTTCGCACGCAGCTGAGGGCGATCCTCCGCGCCTCGGCCTTCGGGCATGTGTCGATCATGTATCCCATGGTGAGCTGCGTCGACGAGCTCAGGGAGGCTTCGGTCATCCTCTCCGACGTCAAGTCCGATCTCGCCTCGGAGGGCGTTCCATATGACCGCGACATCCATGTCGGCGCGATGATCGAAGTGCCGTCCGCCGCCCTTATCGCCGACGAGCTCGCGCGGCATGTGCAGTTCTTCTCGATAGGGACGAACGATCTCGTCCAGTACACGATGGCCGCAGACCGCGGCAACGAATCCGTCGCCCATCTCTACCAGCCGACGAATCCCGCGGTCCTCAAGCTGGTCAGGATGACAGTCGACGCGGCGAAGCGCGCCGGCATAAGCGTAAGCGTCTGCGGCGAATCGGCCGCCGATCCGATAGTGGGCGTACTCTGGGCGGCGATGGGAGTCGACCATCTCTCGATGTCGTCCACCTACATCCCGCTTATCTCGAAGATACTCGCGCATCTCACGCGGGAGGACCTTGCAGAATATGCGCAGGTCCCACTCTCTGTCCCGGTTGGTTCGACGGCTCAGGAGATATTCGACGCCTGCCACACATGGCTCGCCGCGAAGATACCGAACCTCGACGACATCCTGATATGATTTCCGTTCCCGAGGTCGTGGTAGAGCGCGTCGCCGCGGCTGCTGGCTCCGGCGAATCGCTCGCAGACCTTGCGGCGAAATCGGCGCGCGAGGTCGGCGCGGACGGCGTCACGGCCGTCGTTGCGGCGACGTTTTCGAATACGGAGCGCTTTCCGTCGCTCGCCGTGCGCGTTGCCGCGTCCCTTGGCCTTCCTTCGTCGGTCGCCGCGTTCGACGTTCAGATGGCGTGCAGCGCATATCCCTATGCGCTCTATCTCGCTGGGCGTCTCGCCGCCGACATGGGCGGGAAGGTCCTCGTGATCGACGGCGACGTGCAGTCGCCATTCGTGGATGCGGGGGACCATGCGACCGGGGGGATATTCTCGGACGCCTGCACCGCGACGGTCGTATCGGCGGATGCCGCGGCCGGAAGCCGCTTCGACTTCCTCTCGCGGTGCGACGAGGCGCTGACGTGTTCGTCGAGCGGGCCGATCAGGATGGACGGCTTCAAGGTGTTCTCCTTTGTCGCCACGGAGGTGTCCAAGTTCCTCAAGGACTTCCTCTCTGCCGGGCCTTCGCCTGATTTCTTCGCGCCGCACCAGGCGCAGCCGTACATGGTGCGGCAGCTTGCCGACGGGCTCGGGCTTAAGGATGCGCTCCTGACGATTCCGGAAGAGACGAAGAACCCCGGCTCGTGTTCCGTTCCAATGTCGCTTGCGCTTAATGCGGAGAAAATCGCCGGCTCGCGCGTTCTTGTGGCCGGGTTCGGCGCGGGCTATTCCGCATCGGCCGGAATCGTGCGGATTTCGGGCGCATTTGAAGGGAGGGTGTCGTGAAGCGCGTTCTCGTTACGGGGAGTTCCCGCGGCCTAGGCAGGGCCGTGGCGGACGCTCTTGCTGCGGAAGGATACACCGTGGTCACGCATTCCGCGAAGTCGGGCGGAACGGATCTCGTCTTCGACGTTTCGGACCGGGCTGCGGCGAAGGCCGCCCTCGAGGCGGACATCGCCGCGAACGGGCCGTACTACGCCGTCGTGCTGAACGCGGGGGTGTGCCGTGACAGGGCCTTCGCCGAGATGGAAGGCGATGAATGGGACGATGTCGTGCGGACGGACCTCGACGGGTTCTACAACGTGGTCAAGCCCTGCGTCATGCCGATGGTCATGGGGCGGATCCGCGGCAGGATCGTAGCCATCTCGTCTGCGTCGGGCGTAACAGGGAACCGCGGGCAGGTGAACTACGCGGCGGCCAAGGCGGGGCTCGTCGGCGCCGTCAAGTCGCTTGCCGTGGAACTTGCCGCGCGCGGGATAACGGTGAACGCGATAGCGCCCGGCTTCATGGATGTCGGCATGTCGGCCGCGATGCCGCCTGAAGCCGCCGAGAGCGCGCGAAAGTCGATCCCGATGCAGCGTTTCGGGAGGCCCGTGGAGATCGCCTCCCTCGTCTCCTACCTCCTTTCCGACGGCGCGGCGTATCTGACGCGGCAGGTCATCTCAGTGAACGGCGGGATGTACTGACAAGGGGTGGGCAATCCCGCCCTGCGCCGCCTTCGCGAAAAAATCATTTTACCCAACACGGCTCCGTAAAATTTTGATATACTATCCCAACCGCTTGACAAAGTGCAGTTGGGTGGATTGTATACTGGAGCAAACATGGCGAATGTGAAGAAGGCCCTAAAGAAGGCCGCAAAGAAGCTGATGAAGAAGCCCGCGAAGGGCAAGGACAAGTCTGTGTCAAAGAAGACTCCCGTCAAAAAGACGGGTGGAAAGACGGCTGTCGGGCATGATGCCGCCGCCAAGTCGAAGCCGTCGACCGCTTCCAGGCGCCGCAAGGCCATAGATGACGACCAGTCTTCGGACGACGATCTGCCGCCGACCGATGCTGACGAAGAGCTCGACGAGGATTCGCTCGACGACGATCTGCTTGTAGCCGAGGTCGAACGTGAAGAAGGTCACGAGGACGACTCCCGCCCGGCGGAAGGCGAAGATGCCGAGGAGAATCTGCCGCCCCAGCCGCTGCCGAGCTTCGGCACCGACGATGCCGAGGGCTCTGAAACGGTTCTGCCGTCGATGGAGGGGATGTCGATTCTCCGCGAGACCGAGCTCAATGACGTGATAGTCGACGTCAAGCGCCGCAGCGAGGCGAACGGCGGCTACATCACCTACGAGGAGCTGAACCAGATCCTCCCCTCCAACATCGTCGACGCGATCCAGTCCGACCGGTACCTCAAGATCCTCGAGGCGCTCGGCGTGCAGGTGCTTCGCGAGGAGGACGTCAAGAAGTGGCTTGAGGCGAAGAACCAGAAGGCGTCCGACCCCAAGGCCCGTGCGGCCGAGATGATCGAAGACCCGATCCGAATGTACCTCCACCAGATGGGGCAGGTGCAGCTCCTCTCCCGCGACGAGGAGGTCACGATCTGCCAGACGATCGAGGACGCCGAGGCGAAGACGAAGAACATGTTCAACAGGTTCCTCTTCGTCCCCAAGATGTACGCCGACCAGCTCGACAAGCTCGAAGGGCAGTCCGAGCGCTTCGACAGGATCGTCACCGACAAGTTCGACGAGAACCGCGACGCGTACATCGCGCTGATCCCCGGCTTCCGCAAGCAGATCAAGGATGTCGAGCGCCGCCTTAACGAGGCGAGCGCGAAGTACCTCTCGACGATCGCAAAGAAGCGCCCGACCTCCGCAGAGGTGCATGGCGCAGAGAAGAAGCTTGCCAACGCGCGCGCGGCCCTCAAGCAGTGCTTCATCGACCTCAGCTTCAAGCAGAAGGTCCTCGAGACGCTGTGCGCCGACGCCGACGAGCGCATCTACCTGCCTTACCGCGCGCTTGTCGCCAGGCAGGCCGCGCTGCTGCAGGCGCGGCCTTCGAAGAAGCGCGACAACGACCTTGCGCAGATACGCGAGAGGATGTCGCGGCTCGAGGCGCAGTTCGGCATGCCCGCCGAGGAGTTCATGACGACCTTCTCCGAGCTCCGCCGCGTCCTCAAGGCGGGGCAGACGGCGAGGACGAAGATGGTCGAGGCGAACCTCAGGCTCGTCATCTCGATCGTCAAGAAGTACATGAACCGCGGTCTTTCGTTCCTCGACCTCATCCAGGAGGGCAACACCGGCCTCATGAAGGCGGTCGAGAAGTTCGAGTACAAGCGGGGCTACAAGTTCTCGACTTACGCGACGTGGTGGATCCGCCAGGCGGCGACCCGCGCGATCGCCGACCAGGCGAGGACGATCCGCATCCCCGTCCACATGATCGAGACGATCAACAAGCTGATGCGCGTCCAAAAGAAGCTCATCCAGAAGCTCGGCCGCGAACCTACCGAGGCGGAGCTTTCCAAGGAGATGGGGCTTCCCGCCGACCAGGTCAGGGCGGTCAAGAGGATGTCGCAGCAGCCGATTTCGCTGCAGTCGAAGGTCGGCGACAACGACGACGCTCACTACGGCGACTTCATCCCCGACCTCTCGAGCGAGAATCCCTTCGAAGTGACAGAAGGGCATCTCCTAAAGGAGAGGCTCAGGGACATTCTGAACACGCTCACCGACCGCGAGCGGCAGGTCGTCGACTTCAGGTTCGGCCTGACCGACGGCTACAGCCGCACGCTTGAGGAGGTCGGGCGCCTGTTCAACGTAACGCGCGAGCGAATCCGCCAGATCGAGGCGAAGGCGCTCAGAAAACTGCGTCATCCGAGCCGCATGAAATCGCTCGGTGACTATCGAAACAGCTGATCCGGAAGGCGGACGGCGAAAGAAGAAAACAAGAAGAAAAGAGAAAGAAAAGAAAAGAGAGGAAGACAAAATGAACGAAACGTGCCAGAATCCACAGATGTGCTGCTACATTGCCGGCGCAGTCGGTTTCGTCGCGGGAGTGATCCTGACGTGCATCGTCTGCAAGCTGCGCGGGGGTTGCAAGTGCGGCGGACAGAACGACGCCTCGCGCCGCCCCGCCAAGCGCTCAGCCGAGCCGAAGTTCGAGAAGGTCCATCCCGCGCCTGCGGACGGGTCGATCGAGATCTACGTCGGCAACCTCAGCTACGACCTCACCGAAGACCAGCTCCGCAAGGAATTCGAGGCGTACGGCAAGGTGAACTACGTCCGCATCATCACGAACCGCTACAACGGCCGCTCAAAGGGCTTCGGCTTCGTCCACATGCCCAACCGCGCAGAGGTCGATGCCGCCGTCAAGGCGCTCTCCGACAAGGAGATCCTCGGCCGCAAGCTGAAGTGCAACGAGGCGAAAAATGTCGGCTAAGGCCCTTGTAGTCCTAGCCGACGGCTTCGAGGACGTCGAAGCCGTCACGGCGATAGACGTTCTCCGCCGCGGCGGCGTCGAAGTGGTCACCGCGTCGCTTTCGGGCGTTCGCGAGGTCCGCAGCGCACACGGCGTGACGATGCTCGCCGACGCCGGTTTCGCCGAGGCGGAGAAGGACGACTTCGACGCAATCGTCCTTCCCGGCGGCGGCGAGGGCACGGAGAACCTGAAGGCCTCGGCTGCCCTCGCGGCGCGGCTTCGCCGCCAGAAGGACGAAGACCGCCTTCTCTGCGCCATATGCGCGGCGCCGACTGTTCTCGTCGAGGCCGGTGTCCTTGAGGAAGGCCAGCACGTCACATGCTATCCGACGTGTTCGATCGATCTCGACCGTCCCTGCGCCGGCGTGCCTGTCGTGCAGGACGGCAATGTCATAACCGGCCAGGCGCCTGGCTCGTCCATGCTGTTCGCGCTCGTCGTACTCAAGGCCCTTGCCGACGAGAAGGTCGCAATGAAAGTCGCGCGCGGTCTCGTGACCGACGTTCTCGACTGACGCCGCCATGTTCAGGCGGATTTCCATATCAAGCTGGAAATTCCTCCTTGCCGGGAAGGGGATATCCTTCCGCACCGGGCAGTATTTCGTGGAGTCGATGCTTGTCGGGCTCGTGGTCGGCTTCGTGGTGGTCGCGTTCCGCTACATGATAGATTTCGGCGAGTCTTTCCTTATGAACGGCTCGTGGCTCGAAGGACGGCGGTGGGTCATGGTATTCCTTCCTGCGCTCGGCGCGCTTGCGGGATATTTCCTCATCAAGCGCTTCGCCCGGCTTGAGCACGCGCGCGGCACCGACAGCGCGATCAAGGCGTACCACCAGCACGGCGGCTACATAACTTCGACCGTCGTCCCCATAAAGTCCATTGCCTCGGTCCTTACCGTAGGCTCCGGCGGCTCCGCCGGCTATGAAGGCCCCGTGACCCTCATCGGCGCGGCGTGCGGAAGCGTTGTCGCGCGCACGCTCAACCTCACGGTGCGCGCGCGCCGCATTCTTATGGCGGCGGGTCTCGCCGCCGGCATCGCGGCGCTTTTCCAGGCGCCGCTCGCCGGCGCGATATTCGGTTTCGAGATCTTCTACTCGTCGAGCGACGTCGAGTACGAGACGGTTCTCCCGTGCTTCATCGCGGCGCCGATCTCCTACACGATCTACGCATACTTCTTCGGTTGGCAGCCGCTCTTCTCGATGCCGTCCTGCTCCTACGAAAACGGCCTGAGGCTCCTGCCTTATTTCGCGCTCGCCCTCGTCATAACGTTCGGGGCGCGCTTCTACATAAGCTTCTTCCGCGGCACCGAGGAGACGTTCGCCAACCTTCGCCTGCCTGGTTTCGCGAAGGTCGCCATCGGCGGTCTCGTCGTCGGGCTTCTCGGCTACTTCGTGTTCTCGGGCGTGTACGGCGCCGGGTATCCTATCATCCGCCGCTGCCTTGTCGAGGACGGCAATGCGTTCGTCTTCCTCGCGATGTTCTTCCTTAACGTGCTCTCCACGTCGTTCACGGTCGGCTCCGGCGGCTCCGGCGGCGTGTTTGCCCCGGCCCTCGTCTGCGGCGCGACTCTCGGAGCGTCGACTGGGATATTCTTCGCGCACATCCTGCCTGATTCGTGGGGCGTCCATCCGTCGGCGTTCGCGCTTGTCGGCATGGCGGGCTTTCTCGCGAGCTCGATACGCATACCGATGACGGCGATAGTCATGGTGGCCGAGATATCCGGCAACCACCAGCTCCTCGCCCCTGCGATGTGGGTCTGCGGCATAGCGTTCTGGCTCAACAACGGATGGTCGCTCTACCGCAGCCAGCCCCACAGCCGCGAGACGTCTCCCGTCCACCGCGGCGAATGAGCCGCGCCGCCCCGCCCCGACGCCAGCCCTGAAGCCCTGAAGCCAACTTGCCAGGCGGAATTTTTGATATAATTCCCACACCATGAATATCGACCAACTGAATTCCCGCTACGGTGCGCCGGGGAGGATAGTGTTCCGCCCGGGGCACTGCGGATACCCGAACGTCGTCCTCGCAAACAAGTACGGCACGGCGGAAATCGCGCTGCTCGGAGCGAACGTCCTTTCCTACCGCCCGACGGGCCATGCGGAAGTCATCTTCCGTCCCTCGAAGCGCGACTACAACCGCGGCGAGTCGTTCCACGGCGGAATCCCCGTCTGCTTCCCGCAGTTCGGCAACCGATTCTCGAAGGAGCTGCCGCAGCACGGCTTCGCCCGCGCGATGCCGTTCGAGGTCGCGGCAAGCGAATACTCCGACGAGATGACCGAGGTGACGCTTGCCCTAAGGTCGGACGACGCCACGCGCGCCACCTGGCCGCACGACTTCGCCCTGACGCTGAAGGTCTCGGTGTCGATGAAGCTCAACCTGACGATGGAGGCCGAGAACACAGGCAAGGAGCCGTTTGGCTTCAGCTGCGGCTTCCACCCGTACATCCTCCTCCGCGAGCGCGACGGCGCGACGGTGAAGGGGCTTGCCGGGCTTTCTTTCTTCAATGGTTTCGCAGGCAAGGGCGAAAGCCAGGCGGGCGACCTCGTGATGGACCATCCCACCGACCACATCTTCACGCTGCCGTCGTCGCCGCGCCACGAATTCGCCGTGATCGACTCGGGGCTTCGCCGGGCAGTCGCGATCGCGTCTTCTGGGAACGACCGCGTTGTCGTGTGGAACCCAGGCGCCGAATGCAGGATTCCGGATTTCGACGAGGATTCGTGGCGGCGCTTCATCTGCGTCGAGCCGGTCTCGGACTGGCCGGACGGCCGCGTTCTCGAGCCCGGCGGGAAATATGTCCTCGCCGCGGCGATCCAGTCCACGATGGAGACGGCAAATGAAACGGCTCAAGCTCAATCCTGAGTTCTTCTACCGCCACCTCGCCGTCTGTCTTCTCATGTTCGGCATGGGCTGCTGGTTCGGCTACGACGGTTTCGTGAGATATCCGGCGACTCCCGCTGCGGAGCTTTACGAGAAGATCGAGAGCTCGAAGCCGCCGGAGGGCTTCAACCTCGACGCGTTCAAGCGCCAGAAGATACAGTCGCAGTACGGCTTCACGGCGCTGTGCCTCCTCGCCTCTGTGCTGATCGGGCTTAACGTCGCGTCAGCCGCCGCGTTCCGCTTCGAGCATGACGACAAGTCGTTCACGTGGAACGGCAAGCTGTACGCGCTTTCCGACGTGAAGTCCGTCGACCGCTCGAAGTGGAAGAAGAAGGGCATAGTGAAACTCCTTCTCGCCGACGGCTCGCGCGTCACGCTCGATTGCTGGCACCACCTTGGCGTCAAGGACTTCGAGAAGCTCCTGCCGACGTTGTAGAGTTCTGCGGCTGCCGAAAGCTCCTCCTCGGGGAACCCTCGGCGAATACGCCGTATCCCCTCGCTCGGACTTTCGCTCCGCCGCAGAACCTTTTGCTGCGACAGTTTCAGCCGATAAATGCGACACAATTCGCTCTCGCTATGGTGCGGAGAGGTAGAGGAACGCGTGCGCGACGCGATCGTCTCCGTCGGAGCAGAGGACGACGAGGCGGCCGCCTTCTATCTTCGGGCCGAAGCAGCAGCCCTCGTACATCGCGATGCCGGTCGCCTTGCCGAAGACGAGCTCCTTGTTGACGGTATGTTCGGGCTTCTTCTCGCAGAAGGGCGTTTCTGAAACCTTCGCTGCATTTGAGACGTCGAGACGGTAGATGCGCGCGCGGAATGCCGGCAGAAGCGTCTGGCTGAACTCGCGTTCGAGCGCAAAGAGCGCTCCGTCGGGAGCGACCATCAGACCCGAGACTCCGCTTGCGAGTAAGCCCTTGTAGGCATGGCCGTCGGTCGGATCGGTCTCGTAGGCCCACATGCCGTCGAGTTTCCACGGATCGTTCGCGGTCGCGCGGCGGAAGCGGCAAAGGCGGACGAGCGACCCGCCATCGCTGTTGGCGGTAGCTCCGTCGCACGAGAGCGCCTCTTCGTTCGCCGTCCAGAGATAGAGGCCGTCGGGCGATATCGCGAGCGATTCGAACGCGAGGTTGGGACGGCATTTGCGGAAGACGCCAGGCAGGTCAATGTTGCCGAGTCGCCGTCCCGTCGCAGGGTCGAATTCGCGTATCGACGCGTCCGCCTCGTCTGCCGCCCACACCGTCTTCTTGAGAGGATCCCACGCGATCGCCTCGAGGTCGCGCGCGCCTTCAAGGGTGACGCTTTCCCTGAAACGCGGCTTTGCCGGAAGATGCGTGTCCTTGCCGAAGCGGATGAGAAGCGGATGCATCTTCCCATCGCGGTCGGCAACGGCGTAGTAGAGGTTGTCCCCGGCGTAGGTTATGCCGCTGAGGTATTTCGGGAAGTCGCTTTTCCTGATTTCCCTGAGCTCCGTGAAGGAAGGGTCGTGGCTTCCATCGGGCATAAGGGCGCAGCCGCCGAGCGCGAGAATGGCGGCGAGCGCGAAGCATCTTGAGATTGCTCGAAATTGCATTTGCAGACATTATACCATTTCGCGCGGCACATTTATGGTATAATGTGCGCCATGGAAGCAGAAGAGGAAGCAAAGATCATCTCGAAGGCCCTTGAGGAATCAAAGGCCGAGGACGTCAAAATCTACGATGTCCGCGGCAAGAGTTCGCTCACGGATTTCTTCGTCGTCGCCACAGGTTCCGCCGCGCCCCACCTGAAGGCGCTTGTCGCGAACGCGCAGCAGGCGATGCGCGAGGCGGGCGTCAAGCGCAACCGCATGACGGGCGATCCCGAGTGCGGCTGGATAGTCGCCGACTTCATCGACGTCGTAGTCCATGTGTTTTCGCGCGAGGCGAGGGCATATTACGCGATAGAGAAGCTCTGGGCCTGATCTTCTCATTTCTTATCATTCATTGTCAAATCTTCACACCCAACTCTCACTGGGCGTGTGGTACAATTACGCCGTCTTTTTCGGAAGGAAACAACAATGAAGATAAAGTCTGACAGCTACATGTTCGAGATGATTCGGACGGAGCTCACCGACGTCGTGGGCGAAGATTACGTGGACGTGAAGTTCGCGGACAAGTTCGGCCACTCCATCGACTACTACTGGATTCCCGAGATGTGGCACGACCGCGGCCGGGAATGCCCGAAGCCCGACTTCGTCGTCCATCCCGCGACGACTGAGGAAGTCGCGCGCATTATGAAGATCGCGAACCAGTACAAGATCCCCGTCGTTCCGTGGGGCGGAGGCTCTGGTTCGCAGGGAGGTGCGCTTCCGATCTACAACGGAATCGTCCTTGACATGAAGAGGATGAACAAGATCATCAAGATCGACAAGGAGGCGCTCACCGTCACCGCGCAGACCGGCATCATCACGAAGCACCTCGAGTGGGGCTGCAACAAGGAAGGGCTTTCGACGATGCACCTTCCCGCCTCGATCGCGTGCTCCACGATCGGCGGCTTCCTCGCGCACCGCGGCACGGGCGTCCTCTCTACGAAGTACGGCAAGATCGAGGACATGGTGATGTCCTTGGAAGTCGTCACCCCGACGGGCGAGATCATTCGCACGCTCCCAGTCCCGCGCCACGCGTCGGGCCCGGATCTCACGATGATGTTCCTCGGCAGCGAGGGCACGCTCGGCGTCATCACCGAGGTGACGCTCAAGATCCATCCCCAGCCCGAGGCCCGTAAGTTCCGCGCCTACATCTTCAAGGACTTCCACACCGCGATGCAGGCCGGCCAGACGCTCATGCGCTCGCGCCTCGGCCCGTGCGCGATGCGCCTCTACGACGAGACCGAGACGAAGACGCACGTCTCGAAGGTCTTCGGCATCGACCTCGACAAGGGCGCGTACCTCGTGTTCGGCTTCGACGGTCGCGAGAAGATCGTCGATCTCCAGATGCAGTACGCACGCGAAATCATGGAGAAGCAGTTCCACGGCAAGGACTTGGGCTCGAAGGGCGGCGAGTGGTGGTGGGAGAACAAGTACAAGTTCTTCTACCCGGGCTACATGTTCCACGTTCCGCAGGCGTTCGGCACGCTTGACACCGTTGCGGACTTCTCGCACATCGAGAACGTCTACTGGACGATGAAGAAGGTCGTCAACAAGGAGTTCCCGGACGCGCGCTTCATCGGGCACTTCTCGCACTGGTACGACTGGGGCTGCATGCTCTACGCGCGCTTCATCTTCCCGGGCGACAAGGTTCCGCCGAACGCAGAGGAGGCCGCGGCGCTCTACAACGCCGTGTGGGACAAGGCGATCCGCGCGGCGATCCGCGAGGGCGGCGTAATCAACGAGCACCACGGCGTCGGACTCAAGCTCGGCCGCTACGTGAAGGACCTCTACGGCACGGCGATGCCGATCCTCGAGGGGCTCAAGGCGAAGCTCGACCCGAACGGAATCATGAACCCCGGCAAGATGGGGCTTCCTGGCTGCTGGTAAGGAAAGGAGTTTTCAAATGCATATCGACAAGTACGAAGAAGCGATGATGAACTGCCGGTTCTGCTTTATGTGCCGGCATCTCTCGACGATCGGCCAGGTGCGCTGCACCGAGGTCGACACGCCCCGCATCCGCGCGGCGATGCTCTACGGCCTCAAGACCGGGACGAACTCGTTCGACGACTCCGATTTCGTCGACGCGCTCTACCG
>ONVK01000027.1 GCA_900321255.1 uncultured Lentisphaerota bacterium
TCACCGCGCATCCGACGAACCGCGTCGCCGCATGTCGCTCAGTTCGGCACTCGCCCCCTCGTCCCTTGCCTCACCTTCCATAAGGCGCGTTTTTCTTCGCTCCCCTTGCGGCGGCGCGGCAAATGCGCCGCGCCGCCTTAGTTGCCGCGCGCCCCGCTTTTCGCGGCAAATTCGCCGCGACCCTAACTGACGCTATTCGCCCCTAATTCGACCCTGCCGCTCTTTCGCGGCAAATGTGTCGTGGTTTCGCCCGCACTGTAATCTCGCCGCGCTTGATTTCCGCGCGGCGTTTTCGCTATAATACCCACATCCCGCGAGGCGGTATGCGCGACGCGGGGTCATAGTCCGGAAAACGGGTGCAAAAACGATGTGGCGACGTCGACAAGTCGCCGTCGCCACATTGAATGAATCCTCGCCGGGCGCTTAACAATGTAGCATCAACGCTACACGTCGTTCTCGCGAAATACGACCAAACATTTCAATCTGTGAACGGCATGTAAGTGATGATGCGCCCATCTGGGCGCATTGTCTTTTTCGTGCATTCACAGATAAGCCTTTGGTCGGGCTTCGCGAGAGTGCATGGAAGAGATAATGCGCTCTTTTTATGCATGCGAGGCGGTCTCCGCGGCTGATTGCGCAGAAACTGGGAGACGTTTTTCGACAGCATGAATGGTGCCTCTGTTATGTCTATAGCAATAGGCGTGATGGTGTCGGTTGTTGCGTCTTCGTCCATTGGGGCAGGAATGGGAAGCGAAGCTGGGAACGCTAATATATCCCGTCATCTTGGTGTCGTTGGTCGGGTTAACCTTGGGAGTTTCTACACGCCCGCAAAGTATGTGCGGATTGTCTCTGAATGGTTGCTGGCGCATGGAATCGGCAAGGGATGGACAATTGCAGACCTTTCGTGCGGATATGGGGCGTTTTTTGAGCTCTCCGCTGTCGAGGGTCTTCACGAATGCCGCTACATCGGCAATGACATTGACCACGACGCGGTCGAAAAGGCGCGATCGATATTTCACGATGTTCAATGGAACGAAGAAAATGCGCTTCATGAGGTCTCGCGTGCGAAGTATGGGATTCGGGACGACGAGCGTCTTGTGATCGTTGGCAACCCGCCTTATAATGACGTCACCTCGCAGATCAATCAGGATATAAAAACAAACTCGCTGCCGATTGATGTGGACATAAAAACGCGAGATCTTGGCATGTCGTCATTGCTTGCATATGACAAGCTTCGTGCCGAGTATGTCGTAGTGCTTCATCCCTTGTCTTATCTCATAAAGAAATCAAACTTCACGGCGACGCAAGGGTTCTTTCGCAATTATGAGCTTCTTGAGCACATCGTGTTTTCCAGTCAGGAGTTTGCCGGTACGTCAAAAACAACAGGATTCCCGGTTGTGGTCGCCATGTACAAAAGGGCAGAAGGGAGCGGTCTGTCGTTTCGCTCGGTCGAACACACATGGTTCAAGACGGTTGAAGGCTCGTTGTTCTCACTTTCTGGCTTTGATTACGTGACAGACGAAATAGACAAATATCCAGGGAAGCGCAGGTACAATCCGGAAATACTGTTTTATACAATGCGAGACATAAACGCATTGCGACGTAGCCGGACATTCATCAAAGAGCGGATTGCGAATGCGATAGACGTAGACCCAGAGAAACTTGCCTACTATTGTTATGTGGACTGCTTCAAGCGATATGCTGACATTCCGTATTACCTCGGGAACTTCAACGTGCCGTTCATCCGTTCAGAGTTTGCGGCTATATCAAACGATGTGATAATGGTGTCAAAGCATTTTCACCCTGAGATATTTGGTGAGACAAAGTCGCAGGGCGAGGAAGTCGAAGCGCGGATAAAGGATTACATCAAGAAAAGCATAAAAGGAAAGGAACACGAAAATGCAGACAGATGAGGCAAAGGTAGTAAACTCTGAGAGTAGACTGTTTGTCAATCTTCCACTGACAAAACCGACGGGAAAGATCCGTGTCAAGAAACGGAGCTTTTTCGCAGAATACGGTGTACCAATAGCGCCGAGGCAGGTCCCACTAACACAGAGTGTATATGTTGAATGGCAGATTGGTTATGACCTTCTAAAGAGTGACGAGAACGTTGACAAGACCAGCCTTAGCGAGATGACATTCCGCAACTATAAGGGAGAAACGAAATATGCATACGAATTGAGCGAAATTATCTTGTATGCTCGTCGTCATCGACTTATCGAAGATTCAGACATATCGAAATGTTACTCCGACATAAGGGGAGTGTCGGCTAATCAGACATTCGAAGAGACATCCTCAATCAGCAGGACCAATCCTAGAGAGGTTGTCATAAACGGTATTCCGTTCTACGAAATGAGCGTTTCGTATCCGCTTTTCGTCCATCGGTTTGGCCAATACGAGATATTTGCAGAGATTATGATTCGAGAGAAGCAACGGGCGGTAGGAACACAGGCTATGCTGTATGTGTGTCTTCCTATCACGTCGTTAACCTTCTCACGTCAGCCGTTGGGTCGAACCCTGGATTCCAAAGAGTGCGGTGAGTGGCGTATTGGACGCGAGGAAGCATCTCTTTCACTGGAGCTGTTTCGCGTGTTTGGAATGCTGTCGCCAAAGCACAGGCATGATGTTCTTGCGATTTTGGAAATGATGTTCCCATTCGTTTTACATTGAGTGGATTGAACTAAATCTAATCCACTTGGGAGACAGCGTCCTGCATTTGGCCAATGAGTGATTTGAATTCATCGGTGAATGCTGATGGTTGTTGTGCGATCGCATGCGCGTCATACAAGGACAGCAAGCGTTCAATAAGCGTAAGAAGAAGATATTCGTTCATGGTTAGTGATTGGCTTGGCGGATGAAAAGATTATACCATAGTTTTTGTTGTTGTGTGGTGTCCTTGATCTACGCGGCGGAAGTGCCGCGGACGAGACTTTGCGTAATGTGAGGATATGACTATCGGTTGGATAGCGGCGGGGATTGCGATTGCGGTTTGGGGTGTGACGTTCGCCTCGACGCGGGTGCTGCTGGAGGAGTTCTCGGCGCTTGAGATCAACATCGCGCGGTTTGGGCTTGCATGGGTGGCGCTCGCATGCGCGGCAAAAGCGCCGCGGAAGGGCGGGGTGTGCGCGGCTCCTTGGTGGCTGTTCGCGGCGATGGGCTTCACGGGCGTGTTCGCCTATCAGTTCCTTGAGAACTGCGCAATCTACTACACGAACGCGAGCAACGTCGCGATTCTCGTCTCGTTCGGGCCGGTCGTCACGGCCGTGATGGCGCGGGTGTTGGCTAACGACCGATCGCTTTCGCCGCGGCTCGTCTTCGGGTCGTTCATCGCGGTTGCGGGCGTCGCGCTTGTCGCGCTGAACGGTGTCGTCAACTTCCAGCTGCGTCCGCTCGGCGATGCGATGGCGCTCTGTGCGATGGCGAGCTGGGGCGTCTACTCCGTCCTCATCGAGAAGGCGAATCGTCTTGGCGTGGAGCCGATTGTCGCCGTCAGGAAGTCGTTTGGTTGGGCGCTTCTCATGATGCTTCCGCTGGCGGTTTGGGGTGCTACGCCTTCCGGATTCGTCGCGCTCGACGGATCGTACTCCGTCACTCTTGACGCGGACGCGAACCTCGACCGCTTTGCCTCGTTCTGGAACTGGGCCAATCTGGGCTTTCTCGGCGTGCTGGCGTCCGCTGCGTGCTTCGTCCTCTGGAGTCACGCGTGCCGGGTCCTCGGCATGGTGCGGTCGACGGTCGGGCTCTATCTCACGCCGATCGTCGGCGTGGTCTTCGCGGCGCTGTTCCTGAAGGAGCGGCTAACTTGGCTTTCGGTCGCCGGAGGAATTCTGATTCTCTGCGGCGTGGCGGTTGCGAACAGGAGGAGGGAGGAAGGGAAATGAAGGTCGTGGCATTTCTGCTGGCGTTTGCGGTCGCGTTGTCGGCGCGTGCTGGAGACGAGTCGAAGGTTCTGTCGTCGACGAACGGCGTCGCGGCGGTTGAGCAGCGCGTCCAGTGCCATTCCGTCACGAAGTCTGGCAACAGGTGCAAGCGCAAGGCGGCGCCCGGCAAGCTCTACTGTC
This sequence comes from uncultured Lentisphaerota bacterium, assembly GCA_900321255.1. Lineage (GTDB taxonomy): Bacteria > Verrucomicrobiota > Kiritimatiellia > RFP12 > UBA1067 > UBA1067. The sequence goes on from ONVK01000027.1 coordinate 4,062, forward strand.
GCCAGCACGCGGCGCAGTCGCCTTCCGCAAAGCCGTCGGAGACTTGCGCCTATATTTCCGACGACGGAAAGCGCTGCACGGCGTCCGCCGCGTCCGGTAGCCGATTCTGCGCCAAGCACCAGGACAAGTGACCGCGGCGGAAGCGCCGCGGACCTTTTCCTTCATCGGGGAAGCGCGGCTACCCCATAAGCGAGCCGACGGAACGGCGGCGAGCGCTGAAGTTACGAAGAAAAACGCGCCATAGAGGAAGGTCGGGCTAACGGCGCATGTGTGAGGAGCGAGCGCAGGGGAACGGCGCGACGACAGTTCGCGTGATGCGCCAGCGGACGCGCGCGAGACGAGGAGACGGTATCCCGCCGACGAAGTATCGCGCTGTGGACGGTGGATGCAGCGCGCGGGAGGAGTCGCGCTTTTTCCCGGAGGGAGAGACGAACGCATGCGTTGTTTGCCCAGTTCCCGAGGATGCCCTGCGCGGTCACGGTCGGGGCCGCAGCCGAGCGGACCGAAGCAGGGGGAGGCGAGTTGTGCAGGACTGCGACCCGAAGGCATATATGTATATGTCGAGCGGTCGCAAGGACGCACAAATCGCCCGCCCTGCACAGGGAGCACGGTTGCCCCGACCGTGACCGCACGCTGGAAGGCAACCAGCACTGCAACACACACTGCGACATCCAAGACCAGCGGCGCGAAAGTGAGCTTTTTGATATACTATCGGACGTGAAGGGCGTATCTCAAGGACAATCTGAATGAAGGCGAACGTGCTTATCGCGGCGTCGGCCGGAACTGGCAAGACGCAGGCGCTTGCCGAGCGGCTGATTGCGCTCGTAAAGGGCGGGCTTGAACCGCACGAAATCGTCGCGCTTACCTTCTCGCGCGCTGCGGCGGGCGAGATATTCGAACGGTTCGTCTCGCTGCTCGCGGAGCGCGCGAAGGACGACCCTTCCTGTGCGGCTCTTCTCCGCAAGGTCATCGCGACCCAGCACCTCTCGCAGATAGGGACCCTCGACAGCTTCCTCATGCGTATCGTGAGGAGCTTCCCCCTCGAACTCGGGCTTGACGGCGGCGTCGAGATAATGGACGACTACCGCGCCGGGCAGGAGGAGCTCGCCCGCACCTCGTTCTCGATCCTGCGCCGAACCGACGCGTCCGCGCGCCGCGCGTTCACCGACGCGTTCTCGCTCGCGATGAACGGCGAGGACGTCAGGAGCTTCATCGGCTCCTACCGCGAATTCGTCAAGAAGTGGCAGTCGCTCGTCCGGGCGAATCCGTCGGAGGGCGCATGGGGCGACGCGTCGTCGATATGGGGCGAGTCGCCGACATGGGCTGCGACCGACGAGAAGGAGCTTTCTCGGCTTGCCGACGATCTCGTCGGCATCTGTGACTCGAGTTCGTGGCCGGAGTTCGTCGAATGGGTGCGGAACTTCCGCGGCAGTTTCGACGGACTCAAGGGATTTGCCAAGAAGTTCTTCGAGATGGACGGCTTCCTCTCGGGCGCGACAATCGACGTGTCGTTCAACCGAAAGGCGTATTCCTTCGGCGGTGCCGAGGTGCGAGCCGTGCGTGCTGCCATCATTGGCGTATGCGGCTTCGTCGTGCGCCGTCGGCTTGAGTTCGCCCGCGGTGTCTACCGCCTTATATCGGAATACGAGAAGGACTACGACGCCAAAGTGCGCGGGAAGGGGCTTCTCGTCTTCGACGATGTGCCGCGCCTCGTCGCGTCTCTGCCAGACGATATTCGTCTTGCGCTTGAATATCGCCTCGATGCGAAGATCCGCGCATGGGCTCTCGATGAATTTCAGGACACGAGCCGTGAACAGTGGGCCGCACTCTCGCCGCTCGTCGAAGAGGCGAAGACATCGGACGGCGAAAAGTCGGTCTTTATCGTCGGCGATAGGAAGCAGGCGATCTACGGATGGCGCAATGGCGACGTTGGGATATTCAGCCGTGAAGCGGCAGACGAAAACGCTTACGACAAGAGAAAACTCAACGAGACTTATCGCTCGTCGCCAGCCGTCGTAGAGGCGGTGAACCGTGTCTTCGTGCGCGGGCGGTTGCGCGACGAGTTCCCTGGCTGGGAAGCGGACGAGCATGTCTCGGCAAAGCCGAAGATGCCTGGGTTCGTCCAGGCGGTTGTTGCGGCAAGTCCGAAGTTCGACGATTACTTGGAGCCGGTGTTCAACGCCCTCGCCGCCGTCGATCCAGTGAAGCGGTCGATTGCCGCCGCAGTTCTCGTAAGGAGCAACGCGACAGGCGAGAAGATCGCCGCGTATCTGAAGCTCAAGGGAATGGGCGGCGTCGTGTGGGAAGGCGAAAGCGCGATTCTTGATACGCCTGCCTTGCAGGGCTTCGTAGATCTCGTGAAGCTCGCAGACCATCCTGGCTACCAGCAGGCATACAATCACTTCGCCTCTACGCCTCTCGCGGCGGCGCTTTATCCTGACGGCGTTCCGCTCGCCGCCGAGGTTTCGCAGTTCGCCGCGCAGTCGTTTACTGCGAAGGGGCTTGTGCGTACTTTCCGCGACTTGCGCGCGCGCCTTCCCGAAAATCCCGCCGAGGCGTGGAGCGAATTTACGGAAGCGCGTTTTACCGACATGCTGCGCGCGGCGGCCGAGTTCGAGCTTGGGCTTGAACCGGGAACGCGCCTTTCCGACTTCGCGGAATTCCTCGCGGCGAAGAAGAAGCGCAATCTCGCCGAGCCGGGCAAGATCAAGATAATGACGATTCACCGCTCCAAAGGGCTCGGCTTCGACTATGTCGTTCTTCCGCTCTACGAGCCCGACGCGCTGAACGCGTCGTCGGACGGTGCGCTTGTCGCGGACGACTGGGTTCTTCCCGATCCCGGAACGAAGGTGTCTAAGATTTTGCCGGGGCTTTCGGATGCGCGTGCGGCGCGGCAGGAGCGCGTCGAGGAAGAGGCGCTTTGCACCTACTATGTTGCGATGACGCGGGCGAAGAACGCGATGACGATCGTATGCCGCCCGCCCGCGAAAAGCGGTTCGTCGATGTACATCTCCGATTTCGTGCGCGAGGCGCTGCCAGACACGGTCGGCGATCCCAAGTGGTATGAGAAGTTCGTCGCAGGCCCCGCAAGGAGCCCTGCCGCGGCGGATGCGACGCGCGAGCTCGCGCGCGGGAAGCGCGAGAGCGTTCGCCGCCGTCTTCCGTCGCTTGCGTTCCGCTCTGGGATGTCGGCGGGCGAGCTTTTCACCGATGGTTCCGCGCGTCAGGCGGCGCGGCAGAGGGGAACGGACGTCCACGCGCAGCTGGAGGCGATAGAGTGGATCGACCCCTCGTCGCCGAAGGACGACCTTGAGCGGCAGATTCTCGCGAACGGCTGGACGGACGCGTTCGTGAAGGGCGACGGCGTTGCGGCGCTGTGGCGCGAGCGGAGCTACGAGCGACTTGTCGGCGCGGAGTGGGAGTCTGGCCAGTTCGACCGCGTTGTGTTCCGCGGCGAAGGTGCCGCGCGCCGCGCGACCGTCTACGACTTCAAGACGAATGCGATCCGCCGCGGCGAGACGAAGGAAGAGTTCGCCGCGAGGATGCGCGAGGCCTACGCCGGCCAGATGGCGGCCTATCGCGCCGCGGTCGCGTCGCTCGCGGGCCTTCCGCCCGAGCGCGTTTCGACCGTCCTTCTCCTCGTTTCCACCGGTGCGGCCGTGGAATGCGGAACGCAGGAAACGAAGTAAAAAAAGCACCGCCGCACCAGTTGACGAGCGTGTGGGAAAGTGCTAAAATAGCTACACTATGAAGGGGGAAATTCTATCAACAGTCGTGCTGTTGTCTGCAGCCGTTGGGTTTGTTTCATCCACTCACGCGACCACCTCGCCGTGGTTTGACGCGGGCATTTCCGGGTACGAGGGCTGGCCGGAAGGCGGCACTGAGACAAACGTCGTAGACCAGGGTGTCTGGACAGGCACGCAGTACGCGACGCTCGACACGTCTGCGGAGGAGAGTGTGCTTGTCGTTGATGCACCCGGCGAAGCCCGGCTTCAGTTCGCCGCGGCCTCGCCGACTAGTGAGGTGACCGTCGCAGTCTCGGCGACGCTCGACATCACGACGCTATCTGGCTACACCACGCTTCCTGAATTGGAGGGGGGCGTCAAGGCTGGCCTCGCCATCGCGTACAACGGCAATACGCTCGCCTTCTACGGCCGCGCCAAGGATTCCGAAGCCGATCCTGCGGCGAACAAGTGGGTCGCGCTCACCGGCGTGATTCCGCAGGCAGGTGCGACGACTTTTCGCATCTTGACTAAGACGGAGAACAACATCCAATACGTCCAGTACGAAGTCGGCGGCACCGTGCTGACGTGTAACGACGTCGACTGGCTTGAAATCGTCTCGGCCGATGCAACTGTCAGCGGCGCCAAGTTCGCCGGCAAGGGCTATAGCCTTTCTGCACTCTCCGCAAATACCGTTTCCGAAGAGATTGTGCCCCCGACGATCGTGGAACTCACTCTTGGCGCGCTCCAGGCGAACGTGACGCTCGTCTCCGTGGCGACAAACAATGTCGAAATTGCCCCCGTCGAGGACGCCTACACGGTCTATAGCAACGCTACCGCAACAGTTACGTTCGCGCCAGCCGTCGGCTACCGCCTTGTCGGCAATGCGACGGTCGACGTCGTCATGGATACGGACAAGACGCTCACCACCGCCGAAATGCCGACTGCGGAACTCATTCCGCAAGTCGCTCTGACTTTCCCAGAACTGCCCGCAAACGTGAGCATTGCGTCCGTCACGACGAACGGCGTCGCGGTCGAGGCGGTTGAAGGCGTCTACACGGTCCTCGACGGAACTGAGGTAACCGTGACCTTCGCCCCCGCCGAGGGCTATGCGCTCTCCGGCGCCACGACGGCAACCATGACCGTCAACGGGGCCACGGAGTTCCCGTCGGACTCCTTCCCGACGGCCGTCTCGATCGCCGGCGCGATCCGGATCAACGAGATCATGGCCTCCAACGCCGATCCGGCCAAGGGCGGCTTCGTGTCCGAGAAGGGCATCCCGGAGATGGACTGGATCGAGTTCTACAACGCCGCCCCCGTCGACATCGACATCACGGGCTGGTTCCTCTCCGACAACGTGAAGCCGGGCAAGGAGACGAAGGCGACGATCCTCGGCTCCTGCGTGGTTCCCGCGGGCGGCTACAAGATCGTTTGGCTCGACAAGATCCACACGAACGCCACGGAATACGCGGAGACCGAGGCCTTCGCGATCCTCAAGCTCTCCTCCGACGGCGATTTGATCCAGCTCGCGGACGCCGCCACGAACGTCCTCCAGCAGATCGACTTCTCAACCAAGCGTCAGGTCAAGGGCTACTCCTACGGCCCGGTTGCGGTCCAGTCCGGCGACACCGTCGTTGCCGGAAACGGGCCGTTTGTTTACATGAAGACCGCCACGCCCGGCGCCGCCAATGTGACCGAGGGTTGGGGCGACTTCACGCCCGCGGTGGCCTACTCCGAGCCCCACGGCTACAAGACCGAGCCGTTCGATCTCGTGCTCTCGTGCTCCGATCCGAACGCGGCGATCTACTACACGCTCGACGGCTCCTCGCCCACGACGGCCTCGTTCCTCTACACGAACGCGATCCCGATCTCGAAGACGACCGTGATCCGAGCCGCCGTGCCGGACCCGACCGCCGTCCTGCAGTTCGAGACGTCCGCGACCTACCTCTTCCTGGACGACATCCTCGCGCAGGGCCGCTCGACGACCGCGCCCGCGTCGGCCGTCGGCTTCCCGGACGACAACGCCGCGGAAGCGAACGGCCAGGAAATGCTCTACGGCATGGACCAGAACATCGTGAACGGCTCCGATCGCGACCGCCTGCTGCGCGGCTTCACGAACTCCATCTCGACCGTCTCGCTCGTCATCGACCCGTCCAACCTCTTCAACAGCTCGACGGGCATCTACGTGAACCCGCGCGGCGAAGGCCGCGAGTGGGAGCGCGGGATGATGCTCGAGTTCTTCGACCCGAAGGGCGTCGAGGCCGACCTCACGCTTCCCGCCGGCCTGCGCATCCGCGGCGGCAACAGCCGCAACACGGGCAAGCCCAAGCATTCGTTCCGCCTGTTCTTCCGCAGCGAATACGGCCAGAGCAGCCTCGCGGCGAAGATGTTCCTCGGAGAGTCCGCCAAGGAGGCCGGCGAATACGACAAGCTCGACCTCAGGACCTCGCAGAACCTCTCCTGGGCGAACGAGAACAGCGGGGCGGACACGTTCGTCACGGAAGTCTTTGCCCGCGACTCGCAGCGCGACATGGGCGCCCCCTACACCAGGAGCCGCTACTACAACCTGTTCATCAACGGGCAGTACTGGGGCCTCTACCAGACCCAGGAGCGCGCGGACGAGCACTTCGGCGAGTCCTACCTCGGCGGCGACTCGCTGCAGTACGACCTGATCAAGGCCTCCTCGTCCTTCGCGACCGGCAGTCTCGGCTACCTCATCGAGTGCAACGAAGGCACGTGGGACGCCTGGGAAGCGCTCCGGCACATCGCCGTGGACGAGGGCTTCGAAGGCGAGTACGAGTCCAACTACAACCGCGTCCTCGGCCTCAATCCAGACGGAACCCGCAACCCGGCCTACCCGATCCTGCTCAACCCCGAGAGCCTGATGTCGTTCATGTTCTCGTCGCACTTCATGGTGGACCAGGACGGGCCGACCTCGCCCTACAGCTCGATCGACAAGGGCCACGCCAACAACTTCGCCGCGTTGCGCAACCGCGACGACGCGGGCGACGTGAACGGCTTCGTCTTCCTGCGCCACGACGCGGAGATGGCGATGAACATGAACGGAGGCAACACCGCGGCGAGCAAGGATCCGACATTCTGGGGCACGGAGGCGATCGAGTGGCCCAATGGTTCCTCTCCGGACAAGTCCGGTGGCCTCGGCAACAAGAAGTTCCTCACGCGGGACTACTTCACGCCGGCCGAGTTGCACTACCGGCTGATGCAGAACCCGACCTACGCGCGCCAGTACGCCGACGCCTTCTACAAGTTCTTCCTCGCGGAAGGCGGCGCGATGACTGTCGAGAAGAGCCTCGAGCGCTATCGGAGCCGCATGGCGGAGATCGACGACGCCATCGTCTGCGAGGCGGCGCGCTGGGGCAAGGGCAAGAACCGCAGCACCTGGACCAACGCCTGCAACACGGCGACGAACTTCATCAACGCCCGCATCACCTACATGAAGAGGCAGTACGTGCAGCACGGCTGGTATCCCGGCGTCGAGCCGCCGCGGGCGGTCGACGCCAACGGCGCGCCCTACTCCGAAGGCGACGTGGTGGCCTCTGGTGCGAAGGTGTTCCTCGCCGGTCTCGGCGCTGGTACGAACGTCTGGTACACGCTCGACGGGTCCGACCCGATCGGCGCGGACGACCAGCCGACGGCGTCGGCCGCGGCCTACACCGGCGAGGGCTTCGCCCTCACGGCGCAGTTCACGACCGTCCGCGCCCGCGCTGTGGCGGACGGCGTGGTCAGCGCGCTCGGCGAAATCAAGCTCGAGCAGGAGCCCGAGGCCCCGACCGACCTTATGCTCGGCATCCGCGTCGCGGGCGTCATGAACGCCTGCGCGGGCGATGGCGACAGCAATGACTTCATCATCCTCACGAACCTGCTTGATCGGGCCGTGTCCCTCGCGGACCTTAAGGTCGTCAGCATGTCGACCGGCGATCCGGAAAGCAAGGCGTCCGTCGCCTTCACGCTGGGAGAGACCAACATCGCCGCGAACGGCACGATGAAGCTAATGGCGAACCCCTGGTGGTTCGACAAGCCCCAGCCCGCCGCCGCCACGAAGACCTGCAAGCTCAAGAACGGCGACATCGACGTCGTGCTGATCGACACGAACCGCGCGGCCGTTGTCCAGACGGCGACCGTGAGCGGCAACTGGTGGGAGATCGGAACCGCCGCCGACGGCAAGGCGAAGTACGCCTGCAAGCAGACGGGTGCGCACTTCGTCGCGATCACCTTCGGCACCTCGCCGTCAATTAAGGATGTCGACTGGATTCCGTCCTTCAAGCCGCCGCTCGCGAGCTCGGACGGCTATGCCGTCGTCACCGCGGCGGCCGCCGATCCGGACGTGAAGGCCTGGCTCGACGAAATGGGCGCGACGCCCGCCGGACGCGCTGCGGTCGAGGCCTTCAACGGCACGGCCGAGGCCCTTGAGGTCTGCTATCTCGTTGACATTCCGCCCGAGTCGACCCCGGAGGTCGAGCTCACGATGCCGTCGATCACGTTCGACGCGAATGGCAAGCCGGTCGTGGAAGGCGAGCTGCTGAACCACGGCACGGAGGTGCAGACCACCGTTCGCGGTGCGCTGCGGCTCTACTACGCCGACACGCTCGAAGACCTTGCGACGACGACGGACTACATCCAGATCGACCCGCCGACATTCCCGGTTGAAGAGACCGACGACGGGTCTGGTGCGCCGATTCCTGCCGCCCGCTTCTATCGCCTGAAGATCGAGGCAGAATAACTCCGCCAGCCATGTCAAAACACATTCAGCATATAGAAGGAAATAGAATGATGAAATCCATACGCTTTGCACTCGTCTCGCTTCTCTTCGCGCCGCTCTTCGCCGGGGCCGCGATCGACATCGAGAACTTTGCCCACAAGCCCGACGGCTTCGCCCGAGGTGTCGTCCTCACGGTCGACGGCTACGACGCCAGCCGCACCACGCTCACGGACTTCCCCGTGCTCGTGCGGATCTCCAGCGAAACGATTCCCGGGTTCTCGTATTCGGACATCAACTTCCCGGCAAAGGCGAACGCCGACATCTGCTTCGTGGCGGAGGATGGTACGCCGCTCGCCTTTGACATCGACACTTGGGACACGACACTTAATGCCACGTCCCTCGTCTGGGTCACGCTCCCGACGATGACGCACGGCACCGAGTTTGCGATGTTCTACAAAGGACAGAAGAGCGGAAAGGACGTCTGCGGCGACAACGCGTTCGAGAACTTCGTCGGCGTCTGGCACCTGGGCGAATCCGGCGGCGGCGCGGTGGTCATCAACGATTCCACGGAGAACGCGCTGACGGGCGATGCCTCCGAGCGTTCGTCCGCCGTTTCCGGGCGGATCGGCGGGGCGCGCCAGATCACGAACAAGCGCGAGAAGGCGAACTACGGCATCACCGTGCGGAAGACCAACGACTCGCTCGCCGCCCTCAACACGCTGGGCACGAGCTTCGTCGTTTCGCTCTGGATGCGCCCGGTGGGCGAGGTTACGGAGCAAGATGCCGGTATCCGCTACTGCGAACTCATCGGACGCAAACCGGCAACCAACACCCAGGCCTGGCAGCTACAGCTGGGCCAACTTAGTACAAATATGCGCATTTGGACGAGTCAGACCGTAGATGGCGACATCGGAACCGATAATAAGGGCGGAAATACCGGTTCCATCCTTCCCCTCGTCCAGAACGAATGGATGAAACTTGATGTCGTCTACAAGCCTTCCAGTTATGAAGTGTTCGCCAACGGCGCCAGCGTAAAATCCGGAAACCACGCAAAGAATAAGCCGCCGGTCCAAGGATCGGATACGCTCTCCATCGGCAGCCAGCCCACCGGAAACGAGCGTTCGTTCTGGGGCGACATGGACGAGGTGCGCCTCGTGCCGTTCGATGCGAACGCGACTGGCGGGGCCGGAACGGCCGACTGGGTGAAGGCAGACTTCGACCAGGCAACGAATACGGTCTTCCTCTCGTCATCGGCCATCACCGAGATCGCCGTCGTCGCCAAACCTCTCGCGACCCTTGATCTCGTCGACTTCGGCGCGGCCTACGCGCAGTTCTCCGGGCAAATCAACGGCCTCGGCGGCGATTCGGCCACGGAGTGCTTCGTCCGCGCCAAGGCGTGGCCGACGGGAATGGAGGAGCCGGCCGGCTGGACGACACTTGCGACGAACCTTGCCCTTCATGGCACCTTCACGGGTGCGATCGTCGATCTCCTGCCGCAGACTGACTACACCTACAAGATCCAGGCGGTGAACAACATCTCCGAGGAATCCGACGTTTCTAGCGACACGTTCACGACGACCGGCGCGGGTGAAATCGGCGAAGGCGGCGACATCAAGCGAGTTGGCGACAACATTGTCCATTCCTTCAAAATCGCACGCGACGGGAAGGCCACGTTCGAATTCGTTCCCCCGTCCTACGCGACGAACGTAGAGGCGCTCGTCGTGGCCGGCGGCGGCGCGGGCGGCTACCGCCGCGGCGGTGGTGGCGGCGGTGGCGGCCTACTCCATTACGACAGTTTCGCCGTGACGGGCGGCGCGACCTACGAAATCGAAGTCGGTGCTGGCGGCCTGGCTTCCGAATCAAACACCGAATTCGGCGGGAACGGCGGGGCTTCGTCCATCTCCGCGAACGGAGCGGTGCTCGTCACGACCGTCGGCGGCGGCGCGGGCGGAAACGGCGATTCTTCGGGGGCAAATGAACTGTACAATGGTCGAGATGGTGGCAGCGGTGGCGGAGCTGGCGCGAAACCCAATGTCGCAACCCAAGCTGGCGCTGGCGAGAGCGGGCAGGGATATGCAGGCGGCACCGGAAGGTCTGATGTCGCAAATAACAAATGGGGCGGTGGCGGTGGTGGCGCCAATGCCACAGGCGGTTCCGTGGGGATGAGTAGCACTAATTCTGGCGGTGTCGGCGGCGACGGAAAGCCCTTCACGATTTCCGGCGCAGAAGTCTACTATGCAGGCGGCGGCGGCGGCGGCGGCATATATTCGCAAAAGGACAGCACTATCGCAGGCGCAGCTGCGGGTGGAAAGGGCGGCGGCGGCCGCGGCGGGCAGAGGTCGGACAGCGACGGGAGCAACGGAAGCGCAGTTGCCGAATCCGGAAAGGCCGGAACTGGCGGCGGTGGTGGCGGCGGTAGCGACGAAACCGGCCTTTACAAGGGCGGCGACGGCGGCAGCGGCATCGTGATTTTCCGATACGCCGTGCAGGGCAACGGCCAGGGCATGGTTGAGCCGGCCGTCGCGCTCGAAAGTTTGGAACGCAACGACGAGACCGGCGTCACGACGATTGGCTACCGTGTCGCGTGGGCCGGTGACGGCTACGACTACGCGGACGTCCTGGCGGTCTGGGGCTTCCGGAAGGGCGACCTTGACCACACGAACGCCCTGTCGTCCGCGACAGGCGTGATCGGGCGCGGGACAGATACGTTCACGCTGCCCGACCAGACCCGGACGGTCTATGTCCGCCTCCTTGCGACGAATGCGGTTGCTGGGGCCCTCTCGCCCGAGGTTGAAACGATTCCGTTTGTCAATCCTGCGGCGCCAGAGGCGACCGTCTCCGTGACGGACACCGATACAACCTCGGCGACCTTCGCCGCGAATGTGACAAAACTCGGTGACGACAATGCGACGAGCGTGTCGGGCGTCTTCCAGGTCTGCGCCGATGAGGACTTCGAGGAGGGAACCTACTTGACTTTCCCGGCCAGCGGAACGCTTGAGAATGTCGGGACGCTGACCGGCACCGCGTCTGGGCTGACGTTCAACACGGCCTACTTCGTCCGCGCGTCGCTCACGAACGACGTCCCGGCATCCTTCGAGACCGATCCGGTCGAGTTCCGGACGAAGGTTCCCGGTGCGCCGAACGGTTCGGTTGTCACGGACCTGACGAAAGTGCAGAATCCGCCAGCGGAGTGTGCGCCTCCGGTTCCCGGCGTCACGACGATCACGGCGTGGGGCTACCTCTTCACGCCCGGCAGCGGCGGCGTTACCTCTGCAGACCTGCGCTTGGAGGCGTCGACGGACGCGAACTTCCAGACGGTCGCGGCCTACACGGTGACCGAAACGGGCGTCACGGAGCGCGGATACCGGTCCTTCACGCTGACGGGGCTCGAGCCCGAGACGGCCTACTACCTCCGTCTGCGCAGTGAGAACAACGGCCATGTCGTCAAAAACTCGGATGTCGTCGGCCCTTATACAACAAAAGCCCCTGCCGGCGTCATGTTCCTGATCTATTGATCGGTGCTCGGCAGAGAACTGCGCCATCACGAGCCGCGGCAGATTTGCCGCGGCTCCGCATTTTCTACACGTTCTACACGGCTAAACCACTCCACACCATAAATCCCTACCCGATTTCACTTGCATTCCAAGGGCGGATTGTAGTATACTTATCTCATGATGTACAGGAAGGTACCAGTCTTTTGCGGGTGCGCGGCCCTGATGTTGGCCGCGTCCGCGCCGATTTCGGCCGTCGCTGACGACAAGCCGGCCGCCGCAGCCGAAGCTCCCGTCGAGGAGACAGACCCCGCGCTCGAGTTCGAGATCCGCTACGTCGAGGCGCTCATCGAATACGGCTACCCCGACTTCGCCGAGCCCGTCATCGAGGCGACGAAGAAGAAATGGCCCGAGGCCGAGACGAAGTTCTTCGCGATAGAGATCCGCGGCATGCTCTCGCTGGGCAAGTTCGAGGAGGCCGAGAAGAAGATCGCGGCTCTCCCCGACCGCACCGGCCCGAAATACTGGGCGGCGCGCCTCGAGGTCGCCAACAACCTCTTCTTCCGCGGCAAGAAGGCCGAGTGCTCGAAGATCTACGACGAGTTCTTCAAGGCGTTCCCCAAGCCCACGAAGGAGATCCGCGAGTTCTACATGCAGGCGTGCTACGCCTGGGGCCAGATTCTCGTCGGCGACAAGCGCTTCGACGAGGCGGTGAAGGTCTACGCCGGGCTTCTCTCCCAGATCAACAAGAGGAAGAGCGAAGACGACGCGAACACGTGGTGCAACGTCGCGTGCGAGACGGCCGAGATGTACCTGAAGCTCGCGACCGACACTCCGAACGTAAAGAACCGCGGCCAGTATATCGAACCCGCGAAGAAGATCGTCGACCAGCTCCTCTGGGAGCAGGACCGTCCCGTCTACTTCGGCCGCGCCATCGCGATGAAGGCCAACATCGAGCTCCTGAAGGGCGATGTCGCGAAGGCCCAGGAGACGATCAACGAGTACATGCCGCAGCTCGAGCAGCTCCACCAGTCGATCGTCGAGTTCGACCCCGAGGGCAAGGAGGGCCTGAGGAAGTTCTCGCCGATGCCGCTCTGCCGCTTCATGCTCGCGAAGATGCTGTGGGACGAGGCGCAGGCCGAGTACAAGAAGCCGAAGCGCGACGACGAGCGCGTCAAGTCGCTGCTCTTCGGCGACAAGACGTCTTCCGGCAAGCGCAACGGCCTCGGCGCGTACAACCACGCGCTCAACGTCTTCATCCAGTATCCCGAGTCCACGTGGGCCGCCGACGCCGGCGAGATGTCGGAGAAGATAGGCGAATTCGCGCGCAAGAACTACAACGCCAACATCCAGACGAGGATCAAGCCCGAACAGCTGGCCGAGGTCCGCAAGATGCAGTTCCGCGCGCCGGCCGAGAAGATGGCCGAGGACAAGGTCGAGGAGGCGATCAAGGAGTATCTCGAGGTTCTCGCCCGCTATCCCGAGGTCAAGGAGTCGATCTACGCGGTCGAAGAGGTGATCCGCGGTCTTCTCGGGCTTATCCAGGCCAACAAGGAAGATCCCAAGGCCGCCGACTGGCGCATCGACGCCGACGCGATCGAGGGCTATCTCGCCGAGCGCTTCGCGGGGCTCAAGGACCGCGAGCTGATGACGATGGCCGGCGAGTCCGTCCTGCGTCTCGCGGCGTTCGAGAAGCAGCTCGGCCAGCTCGCCCGCGCCGACCGGCTCTACGGCGAGTTCCTGAAGAACTACCGCCGCCACGTCAGCGCCCCGAACACGGCTTCGCAGCTTCTCGGCGAGGCGATGCGCGCCGAACGCTGGGGTGACGCGATAAAGTTCTGCGAGATAATCCAGAAATACTACACCAACTCCATCTACTACGCCGCCTCCTACTCCCAGGAGTCCTACTGCCACTCGAAGCTTGGCGAACAGGCCGAGGCGATAGCCACGATGAAGAAGTACGTCGAGGTCGAGAAGGACGGCATCGCCCGCGAGCAGGCCAGGATGGCGCTCGCCCAGATGTACCAGAAGGAGGGCTTCGACATGGTCTCCGGCGCTGAGACGAACGAGACGCCCGAGGCCGTCGCCGCCGCGCTCAAGGCCGGCTCCGCCCAGATCGTCCGCGGCATCCAGCAGTTCCGCGAGTTCGCGAAGGTCGCCGACAAGGCGCTTGCCGACCCGTCGCTCACGAAGGCCGACAAGGCGAAGTACAATCTCCTCAGGGAGCAGGCCCTCTTCCTCGTCGGCGACTGCTGGCGCCGCATGACGAAGCCCGAGGCCAAGCTCAACATGTTCCGCGAGAACGCCGCGAAGAGCTACGAAGACTATCTCTCCGCCTATCCCGAGGGCCGCTACTCCACCAACGCCTATGTCCGCCTCGGCACGATCTACACCGCGCTCGGCGATACCGAAAAGTCGCGCAATGCGCTCGACCGCCTCTCAAAGGCGTTCCCCGACTCGCTCGAGGCCAAGAACGCCAAGCCCCAGCTCGCGAAGTCGCTCATCGAGATGGGCATGAAGAAGGAAGGCACCGAGATCTACGCCGAGATGCTCCGCACGGACGGCGCCTACACCGCGTGGCAGTTCGTGAACGCCGGCGAGGCGCTTATCGATGCGAAGAGCTGGGGGCTTGCGAACGAGGCGTTCGAGAAGGCCATCCAGAAGGCCGGCACCAACCAGCTCCTGACCGTTGCCAGGGCGCGTCTCGGAGAGGCGAAGTCGCTTTACAAGCAGAAGGCCTACGCCCAGGCGCGCGACGCGCTCGACCAGTTCCTCGACGACGAGAAGATGTCGAAGATGTCGATCGCCGTCGACGCCCATCAGCTCATGATCGAGGTCGCCTCCGAGCAGGGCCGCACCGAAAAGGACTCGGAGCTCCGTTCCAAGCACTTCGGCAAGGCGATCGGCTCCGTCAAGAAGCTGCGCAACTACTGGAAGAACAAGCCCCAGTGGGAGCAGGATACGGTCGACCTGATGTCGGCCGACGTCAAGCTCCGCCAGATGGCGGCGGAAGAGGCGATGGACCTCAAGGAGGAGGCCGATAAGTCCGGCCGCACGGCGGCTTCGACGCTCCTTGGCTTCCTGCAGTCGCACTGCGTCGACGAGAACCACCCGGCCGACAAGATGACCCCGGGCGAGCTCGCCAATCTTGAGCGCTGCTACGCGACGCTGGTTCCGCTCTGCGCCAAGCTCGGCAGCGACTTCGCCGACAATGTGCTGAAGTTCGGCCAGGAGTATCTCGACCTCTTCCCGAACGGCAAGGCGCGCACCGATGTGCAGAACGCGATGAACCTCGCGAAGACCGCTGGCGGCAAGGTGGCCGCGCCGACGGCCAGCGACCAGCCCGACGAGGCGGGCGACTCGCCCGCTCCTGCAGCCGAAGCCGCCGAGCCCGCCGCCGAAGCCGCCGACACCGATTCTGAAAACTGATCTTAAGGAGAACCAAATGAAGAGACTGATGATCCTGTTAGCCGTCACCGCAGCGACTTCGCCGCTGTGGGCGATTCAAGGCACGATCCGCACGGCGACCGACTCCAAGAAGGGCGACATAAAGTGGCAGCCCCGCTCGAAGTCCTACGCCGTCTCGTTCAAGAAGGGGAATACCATGGTAAGCGCCGAGTACCCCCTCGCGGACGTCGAGGAGCTCGACATCGAAAAGCCGGCCGGCTACGACAAGGCCGTCGAGAACGTCAGGCGCGGCAACGGCGCCGCGTCGATCGGCGTCCTCTCTAAGGTCGTGCAGGACTACAAGATGCTCAAGTGGGACAAGCCGGCGGGCCGCTATCTCGTCGAGGCCTACATCTCCGCGAACAACGCGCAGAAGGCGCTTGAGGTTGCAGAGGGCGTCATCAAGGACGACAAGTCCGCGGAATGGAAGGGCGAGCTCGCCCCGGCCTACTGGCAGGCGCTTCTCAAGCTCGGCAAGACCCAGAAGCTCGAAGGGCTCGTCAAGAAGGCGGCGATCAGCGGCGACAGGGCGGCGAGCGCAAACGCCCTCGTGATGCGCGGCGACATGATCCTCGCCTCCGAGGGGACCTCGCCGGAGGGCTACCGCAAGGCGCTCACAGACGCATATCTCCGGGTCGCGCTCATGTACGCCGACGAGCCGTGCCGCGAGGCGCGTGTCGACGCGATGCAGCGCGCGGCCGACTGTTTCGACAAGCTCGGCCAGGCCGCCCGTGCGGAGCAGCTTCGCTCTCAGGCCCGCAAACTCTAACCACACAACCACATAACCACCAAACTACTTAACCACCTTAACCAACCACCCAAGGAAACAAACAAATGAGCAAGGCAAGAAAATCACTGATGGCTTTTATGGTTCTCGTCGGAACAACTGTCGCGCCGATGGCGGCGCTTCAGTCGATGGGGCAGGAACTGACCGATGAAAACGGAAATGCGGTCGAGCAGAGCACAGTCAAGTCGAGCGGCAAGAAGGGCGGCGGCTTCGTAGACATCGTCTTCGGCTCGGGCATCGTCGGCATGCTTCTGTGGTTCGCGCTCTTCGGCGACGGTGCGCTCGCGATCTACTTCTCGGTCGACTGCTTCATCCTCATCAAGCCCGAAAAGCTCATGCCCGCCCGCCTCATCGACCAGGTGCAGAAGGCGATGAGCGAAGGCGACATAGTGGCGGCGATGGAGGCCTGCCAGAACACGCCCTCCGTCATGTCCAACATCCTCACCGCGGCGTTCCAGCACGTGGAGGAGGGCTTCGACGTCATCCAGGAGGCGGTCAACGCGGCTTCAGACCTCGAGCAGGAGAAGCTGATGCAGCGCCTGACGTGGGTTTCGGTGTGCTCGAACCTCGGCCCGTCGCTCGGCCTTCTCGGTACGGTGCAGGGAATGATTCTGACGTTCCAGGCCCTCGCGCAGGGCGGCGCAGGTGACGCGGCCGCGCTCGCGAGCTCGATCGGCCAGGCGCTCTGGACGACGGCCGGCGGCCTTATCGTGTCGATCCCGACCATCACCGTGTTCTATTCGCTCCGCAACAACGCGAACCGTCTCATCCTCCGCATGACAGCCGTCACGATGGAGTTCCTGAACGGCCTCAGGAACGTTGAGGTCGCCCCTGAAGAGGGCGCGGCGGAGATGGCGTAAGGAAACTATCTGACACAGAAATACCATGGGCAGAAAGCCACAGGAAAACCCACAGCTCGACATGACGCCGATGATCGACGTCGTGTTCGAACTCATCATCTTCTTCGTCGTCACGCTCGTCGAGGCGCAGAAGAAGGACGAGTCGATCGAGCTGGAGGACGGCAAGCACGGCATTGTGCTTGTGCCGGAGGAGCTGCCGCCGACGCACATGCAGATCGACATCGGCCTTCACCAGAAGGGGCCGAAGAAGGGCAAGCCGAGGATCTCCATGGGCGACATCGAAATAACGCCGGCGGAAATCTCCAAACGCGTAAGGGATCGTCTCAAGAAGTACAAGGACTTCCCGGTGATGGTCCGCGCAGACTTCGCCGTTCCGCACAAGGCGGTCGCGCAGGTCATGAACGCATGCACCGAGGCCGGCGTCTGGAAGATCTCGTTCGTCGCAGTCCAGGAGGACAAGACGCATGCGCGCAAGCGGCTCGGAAAGCTGAAGAAGTAGCGGAGGCATCGAAATGGCGAGAAAACCACAGGAAAATCCGCAGCTCGACATGACGCCGATGATCGACGTCGTGTTCGAGCTCATCATCTTCTTCGTCGTCACGATCAAGCAGGAGGACGTGTTCTCCAAGCTTAACTGCAACCGCCCCGCTCCGGCGACGGGCCAGGCTTCCGAGAAGGACGACATCACCGTCAACATCGAGATCGGCCGCCGCTACGACGGCAGCCCGCAGGGCGTCATCCTATACAACAAGCGCGAGGTCAAGCGCACCGAGCTTGACGCCGCTCTACGCGAGATCGCGAAGGTCAAGAAGACGACGCCGATCATCGTGAAGTGCGCGGAGGACAGTCCTCACAAGGCGCTTGTCGACGTCTTGGACATCTGCTACCACAACGAGCTTTTCAGCGTCAGCGTCTTTACGCTTTAAACATGTCTACACAAGGGGGAAAAGGGAAAAATGAGCGAAGAAATAATAGAAGAGGAAGTCGGCGAGGTTATCGACCTTGACGAAATCGCGAAGAAATACGAGGAGAGGGGTTTCTTCAGGCGTCTCAGCGACATGTTCAAGGGCCTCAGCAAGCCCCATGACACGCGCGACTACAAGCTTGCGAGAATAGAGCTGCAGCGGCTTGCCGCCCCGCTCACGGCAATCGTCGTTCCAATCGTCTTCGGCGTGGTGCTGTGCGTCGTCACGATGATATCGAGCCAGAAGAAGGACTCCATCGTCGTCGACATCGCCCAGATAGAGGATGAACCCGAGGAGCTCAAGGAAGAGGAGGAAATCCCTCCGGACGACATCGAGCCCCCGCCGATGGAGGAGGTCGAGATCACCGTCGACACGCCGAACCCGAATCCCGTCTCGAACGTGACGCCCGTCCCCTCGCCGCCGTCTTCACAGGTCTCCGTGAAGCCCGCCCCGATGGATTCGGTCGCCATCGTCAAGTCGCCTGTCACGATGAAGTCGATGACGGGATCCAGAACCCCCGGCTCGATCGGCGCGGCGACGCGCGGCGGCGCGGGATACGGCGATGCCAACACCGAGGCGGCCGTCATGAAGGTCCTATGGTGGCTCAAGGCCCACCAGAACACCGACGGCAGCTGGGGCGGCCCCAACAAAATCGCAAATACGGCGCTCGCGATTCTCACCTATCTCGCGCACGGCGAATATCCGGGAAGCCCTTCGCCCTACAAGCACGACTTCGGCCCTACGGTCCAGCAGGCGATCGACTACCTGATCGGCAACCTTACCACGGGCCCGAACAACCAGCCGTACTTCCAGGGGTCCGACGGCAACGAGTACAGCTTCCTGATAGGCACATACGCGCTCTGCGAAGCATATGGCATGACGAAGAACCCGAACTGCAAGGAGGCGGCGCACCAGTGCCTCTACCGTATCGTCGAGAACCAGTCGTCTACGGGCGGCTGGGACTACAAGCTGAACAAGAACTCGACGCGCGACGACCTCTCCTTCGCGGGATGGGCGATTCAGGCGCTCAAGGCCGGCAAGATGGCGGGGCTTCACCCCGAAGGCCTCCAGACAGCTATCAACAAGGCGATCAACTGCCTCAAGAGGCGCAGCTATTCGAAGTCCTCGGGCTTCACCTACACGCCCACCAACGGCAACAACGGCGGAGCGACGGGGCTTGCGGGAGTCGGCACCCTTGCGATGCAGCTTCTTGGCCGCGGCTCGGAGCCGGAGGCGATGAATGCGCTTGAGGTCATGCGCGACTGGAAGCCGTCGTTCGACCCAGACGGGCTCTCGGCCAAGAAGCCTGGCGGAAGCCCCCAGTACTACTGCTACTACGCGACGCAGTGCAAGTACCAGGCGGGCATGAAGGCGGGCGCCATGAAGAACGACGAGGTGACCTGGCAGCAGTGGAACCTCGCCATGAAGAAGCTCTACCCGTCGTCGATCATCGATCTTCCTGAGAAGGTTCCGGATCACACGGGCAAGGAGCACAAGCAGGGCTACTTCGAGAACAAGGACGCCCACTCGTCGCGTCCCTATATGGATACGTGCCTCGCGGCGCTCCAGCTGATGGTCTACTACCGCTACCTCCCGACGACATCGGTGAAGGCCGGTGCGGATGAAGCGGCCGAAGGCGGCGAAGACGCCGCACAGGCGATAGACAAGTCCAAGGACGTCGCCGTCACGGTTGACATCTGAGTTAGGGGTCAGTAGTTAGGGGTCAGGAGTCAGGGGTCAGTTGTGAGTTTCTCGGTTTTCTTGGCCACCAAGTACCTTAAGCCGAAGCGCTCGGTCGCGTCGGTCATTACCTGCGTCTCGATTCTTGGCGTCATGCTCGGCGTCGCCGCCGTCATTATCGTCAGGAGCGTGATGACGGGCTTTGGCGACGAGTGGGAGAAGAAGATACTGAGCTTCAAGCCCCACATCTCGATTCTGCCCTCGCGCGGCAACGTTGTCGCGGAAGAGGACAGGATCGCCGCGGCGGTGCGCGCCATTCCCGGCGTCTCCTGCGTCACGCCCGAGGTCGATACCCGCATCCTCCTTTCCCACGGCAACCGCGTTCTTGCGCCGGTTCTTCTCGGCGTGGACGCGGATGACTTCACGGCGGCGTACAAGATCGGCGCTCCCCGCGCGGGCACGTTCGATCTCGACGGCGACTCCATCGTGCTTGGGGTCCACGCCGCGCGCCAGCTCGGGTGCTGGGTCGGGGACGAGGTTACGGTCTATTCGCCCAAGACGCTCGCTTCGCAGGACGAGGTGTATCTCCCGATAAAGTGGAAGGTTGTCGGCATATTCTCGTGCGGACAGTACGACTACGATTCCGGGTATGCAGTCGCGTCGCTCGCGAATGTGCGTGATTTGATGGGGCTTGAGAAGGGCGTGTTCGCGATTCACGTCAAGACAGACTGCCCTACCGACCCCGCGAAGTTCCGCGCCCTCGTCGAAACTGTCGTGGAAACTGCCAACTCCTCCACTCCCCCACTCCTCCACTCCCCCACTCCCGTCCGCGCCCTCACCTGGCGCGAGGCCGACCGCGAGCTCTTCTCTGCGCTCGCCGTCGAGAAGAACATGACGGCCGTTCTTCTCCTGCTGATTTCCCTCGTCGCGCTCTTCTGCGTGATGAACACGCTTCTCGTCCTTACCGTCCAGAAGACGCCGGAAATCGGGCTTCTGAAGGCGCTCGGCTTCTCGCGCCGCGAGATAATGGGCGTTTTCATGACGCACGGCCTCGTCCAGTGCACGGCGGGGATTGTCCTCGGGCTTCTCGCAAGCTGGGCCGTCCTCTCGAATCTCCAGCGCATCGTCGAATGGCTCGGTTCGATAGGCCTGCCGGTCTTTCCGGAGTCGGTCTACGGTCTTGCGGAGATACCACACCGCGTGATATTCTCCGACATCGTCTGGACTGTCGCGTTCGTGTATGCGTTCGGATGGCTCGCGTCGTTCATTCCGGCGCTCATCGCCTCCACGAAAGACCCAGTCAAGGCGTTGGAGTAGTTCAAAATGGTTGTCCTGAGCACACTAGACGTGACGAAGAGATTCAAGATCCCGGGGCAGAAGCCCATCGAGGTTCTGAAGGGTGTCAACTTCTCGGTCCGCGAAGGCGAGAAGGTCGCGATCATCGGGCGTTCTGGTGCCGGCAAGTCGACGCTTCTCAACATCCTCGGGGGGCTTCTCAAGCCCACCTCCGGCGTCGTCACGCGCCCGAAGAACTTCGGCTTCGTCTTCCAGTCCTACCATCTGATGCCGGAGCTTACGGTCCTCGAGAACGTCCTGCTGCCGACGATGTCCCGCCGCGCCGCGGCGCTTGCGACGCGGGCGGCGAGCGAGGCGCGGGCGCGTGATCTTCTTGAGAAGGTCGGCCTCGGCAAGCGGCTCGACCATCTTCCCGCCGAGCTTTCGGGCGGCGAGCGCCAGCGCGTCGCGCTCGCACGTGCGCTCGTCACCGATCCTTCGCTCGTTCTCGCCGACGAACCGACCGGCAACCTCGACGCGATGACCGGTGCGGACATTCTGCACATCCTCTCCGAGCTTTCAGGCGACGGCAAGACGGCGCTCGTGATGGTGACCCATTCGCCGGCGGCTGCGGCCGTGTGCGACCGCACGCTCACGCTCGAAGACGGCGTTCTCGTGAGGAAGGAATAGCGAGTGGCTCCACGCGCCGAAATCCTCATAGCCGAAGACGAACCGTCGGCCCGCCGTGGCTTCCGCGCGCTTTTCGAGGGCGAGGGATACGCGGTGCGAACTGCCCGCGACGGCGAGGAGGCGGTCGCGAAGTTCATTGAGCGCCGTCCCGACGCGGTTCTTCTCGACGTGATGATGCCGAAGATGAACGGAATCGCCGCGTGCGCCGAGATGCGCAAGGCCGACCTGCTGGTGCCGATACTCTTTTTCACCGCCATGCCGTCCGACGTTGGTGCTGTCCGCGCGCTCGGCCTGGGAGCGGACGACTACATCGACAAGGCGAAGTCGCCAGAGGAGCTTCTCGCCCGCGTTGCCGCGGTGCTGCGGCGCGCAGCCGCCGCCGCGAAGCCGCGCGCTGATGCGCTCGGCCTTGGCGGGGTGACCGTCGATTTCGCCGCGATGACGGCGTCCGGCGATGGCGTCTCGGCCGAGCTCACTAAGTCGGAGGCGCTTTTTCTGCGGCTTCTCGCGTCGGAGCGTGGCCGCTGCTTCTCGTTCGACGAGATCTTCGCGGCACTGCGCGGGGAGGGGTACATTGGCGACGACAACGCCGTCAGGTGCATCGCGAAGCGGCTCAAGGCGAAGCTCGGCCGTGCTGGCGAGCTCATCTCCAACACCCGCGGCATACGCTACAAGCTCGTCAGATAGCGCTGACGTAGCGCCTACCGGCGCGAACCACGAACCACGGCGGCTTGCCTTGCGGCGTTCCGCCGCGCGAAAGTTCGCGGCAGCGCGTTGACCAGAAGGTCGTCTGGATGCTTCATTGAGCAATTCAGTCGTCACTACAGTGGGGCGACCTTCGCCACGCGCCTCCGCGAACTTTCGGCCTTCGGCCCTCGGCAAGCCCCGTGACACGAAACCCTGCCTGCGGCGGGACACGAAAAGGCACTTCGTGGCTGCACGAACTTTCTTGTTGCGTCGGCTGAATTCACCTGTGCCCAAGGCGTCAGATTGGCTGAACGAAGTGAGCCGCGAAGCGGCCCGCGTGGGCGTTTTCGTGCGCCGCTTTAGGCGGTTTTCGTGTCGCGGGCATCTGACGCAGACCGAAGGTCGAGACGACGCGGCGACGACGGGCGAAGGTCGCCTGTGCAGAGCTGTCCATGTTAAAGCCGACGGGAACCACCACGCGACCTTCAAGCCACGGCGTAGACGCGTCGTCTCAAGCGGCGTTAGCCGCGCGTCAGATGCGCCGCGGTTCGTGGTTCGCGCCGGTAGGCGCCGTGTCAGCGGCAAACACACATATACGGCAATATATGCGCAGTGCACAAATGCTGGCAATTGCCGTATTCTTGCATAAATCGCGCCGCACTCTTGGAAAACTCGTTCGCCCGCGGCACTTGCGCCGCGTGGGGCGGTTATGATATACTATACGCGAACATTCCCACAAAAAGGATAAGAAAAGATGGCTAATATAAAGGGTGGCCGCGCCGCAAGGAAGCGCGACCGG
>ONVK01000006.1 GCA_900321255.1 uncultured Lentisphaerota bacterium
GCAGCCCTCGAACGCGCCCATCGGGATTCGCTTGAGCGACGCGGGAATTGTCAAGGACGTCAGATTCGTGCAGCCATCGAACGCGTTGTCGCCCATCGCGACAAGGACGTCGGGCAACGAGACGGCCGCCAACTTCTCGCAGTACCCAAACGCCAGCTGCCCGATGTTCGTGACACCCGAGGGGATGTTCACAGCCTGAACTTTCTGGCAGCTCTGGAAAGCATAGCTCTCGATCGATTTCAGTGCGGCCGGGAGAGAGACGGCCTCAAGCGACCTACAGCCGCTGAACATCGAGTCGCCGAGCGTCTCGATTCCCGGGGGAAGAACGACGCTTGTCACGTCCCGGCAATCTTTGAAGAGCCCGTCCGCAACGCCATTCACGCCGAAGAGGTCTATCGCGCCGAATGGATTGTCCACGCCCACGGCCCAGCCGGAGAGCAGGCAGACGTCCGGGACGGTTTCCTTGTCGAAGATCGAATCGGGGCAACCTTCAAACGCCCTTTCGCCGACCCAAACGACGCTTGGCGGAATCGACACGCTGCGAAGGGATTTGCATTGGTTGAACGCGCAGAAGCCGATGGTCTCAAGACCTTCGCGGAGGGTCGCGGACGCCAGGGCGCCGCATCCGCAGAACGCGCGGTCGCCGAGATGCCTGACCGACGACGGAATGTCAACGGCCGCAAGCGAGAGACAGTTCATGAACGCGTCGGCTTCGAGAATCTCGACGCCGTCGCCGATTGTCGCCGTCTCAAGCGCGGAACACGCCGAGAAGGCGCTGTCGCCAATCGTCTTCACGCTGCCCGGAATGTCGACGCGAGGAAGCGCCCGGCACATGGTGAACGCGTCCTTGGCGATGTTGGTTACCGTGTTCGGAATGTTCACGCTCTCGAGCGCCACGCAGCGGCAGAAGGCGTTCTCACCTATGTCGAGGCATCCCGCGCCGACCGCAACGTTCGTGATGGACGAGTCCCTGTCGAAGTAGAACGCGTTGGAGGCGATGCGCCTGATTCCGTCCGGCAGCCTCACGCTCGTCACCTTTGTGCAGTTCCCGAAGAGCCCCGGCGCCATGTCGCGCACCGGATACGTCGTCTTCCCGTTCGGCCCGTCGGGACCGATCCGCGAAGGCACGACGATGTCGCCCTTGCAGACGTCCCTCGCGTTGGAGTCCCCAAACCCCGGCGTGGAGATCGTCGCCTCGCCGTTGACCACCGTGTACCCCCACAACAACCTCTGCTCCGAGTCGTACCACCGCACGTCCTCGTCCGCGCGCGCCGCAAGCGCCGCCGCTAGAACCGCCGCAAGCAGCATGCCTTTCAGCCTCTTTGTCATTTATCCCCCTCTATAATGAATTCCCTCACTCTACTTCTTCCACACCCGGCCCCAAAGCGAGCCGTTGCTGAGAAAGTATTCAGTATCCCCCCTAATCTCAATCACGAATTTGCCGACGAAAAACCGGGCAACAACTTCAAGGTCTTCGCCATCATATTGGTCGTATTCGTAGGACAGATATGTCGTGCCGCTAACCTTTGTCCCCGCTATCGAACCAGACAACGTCACCTTTCCGCCCTCCTCGATCTTTACGAATGCAGTTTTCTTCATTCCACTCTCAATATAGACGCAATTTGGGCAGGCAAGCTCGTATGCACAACCACTATCAGGCTGCGCCTTCAGGACAAAAAAGCTTTGTTTGCCGAGTTTGGCATATTCCGCCGCGATATCAGCCGCATCGGCAGAAGTCGCCGCTGCGTTTTTACGGGCGAATATCTTTTCTTCATTTAGCGCCCCCGTCATCGGCGTGACCGCGCCATAGCCGAAGCTGCCCGTCAGGGCATCTTGGGTATATTCGGAATTAGGGTTGATCGTTGCTTCAATCATATTGACATATTGATATCCCGAGTACTTCTTCGCGGAATGGATGTATATCCTGTAATTTCCATCGTCATCAAGCGTCAGTCCTGTTCCTGCAAGTGAAACGGACCCGATTTTTGCCGTGACCTTTCCGCTCGACGCAACGGTAACAGCGACCTTGCGCGAGTTGCGCCAAAGAGCATATGATGTATTATCGGCGAACTCGCCATACCAATTAGGAGGGCTGCAGTATCCGTAGAACGTACCCACCACGCCTGCAGGAAGCGCCTCGATGACAAAAGTGGCCGTCGCCACATATGACGTCTTTCCCTTTTTCACCGTGAAAGTGGCGGCATACGTCCCGCCGGCGGACGGCACACCCGTCATCTTCTGTTTCTTCGCGTCCCATGCGAGGCCAGGCAACCCAGTGACGGACGATATTGTCCACCCGTCAGCTTTGAGATAAATACCAAGATCACCCCACGAAAACTTCATTCCCGCCTTGAGTCTATATGGTTCCGTTGAGGACGTGTTAAGAGCCAGAACGCCATTATTCACCGCCTGTGTCTTGTTCGGAAGAACCATTCGAATCGACTTTGCCGCAGACTTCCCTGCACGGTTCTTCGCCGTCAGTTTGACCGTCTTTACGGCACCATGAGCCAGCTTAGTCCAGTTCGTCACCTTGAGCAAATAGCAGTTGTCCGTGCCCGCAACGCGCACGATGCCGATGCCGGACGGTGCGCCCGAGAGCGTCACGGACGGGTACGAGAGCGACTCGACCTCAACGAATATCTCGCGATCTGGGTCATCCTCGACATACCAAATCTCGGCAGGGTCAACGAAAAGAAGCGGCGCGGCGTCTGCCGTCGTCTTCGCAAACACAGCCCTCACCGACACCGGTTCCGCGCCCATCGTAAAAGATGCGCTCGGCTGGCGACTCTTCAGTGCGCTGGGCCACGGAGAATCGTCGTCGACGTTCTCCCATCCAACGAACACATACCCCTTGTTAGGCGTCGCCTTGAGCGTGACCTTTGAGCCATACGCTTTCAGCCCTGCGCCGCTCACCGTGCCCACCGACTTCGAGCCGCCCTCCACCGTCACCTTGTACTTTTTCGCCGTCCAGCGGGCGTAGACAGTCATCGCCTTCGTAACTTTTGTGGAGGCGGAAATCCTCGTGCCCTTGGTCTTGTCCGTCCACCAGCCGGAGAACGAGTAGCCAGTGCGTTCATCGGGAACCGGCAGTTCGCCCACCGCCGAATTGAGGTTAACGACCCGCCCGTACTCATCGACTGTGCCGCCGTTCGCGTTGAAGCGCACCGTCGCTGCCTTTGCCTTCTGGTCGGGGCTCATCTTGAACGACACAGGGTAGCTCGCGGTGCTTCCGCCTGCATTCACCTTGACAGTGAAAGTATGCGTCCCCTTCTGCGGACGTGTTCCTGTGGGGATGATGATCCACTGCCTATCGGAATGTGCTTTGATCCAGTTCTCTGCATCACTGTAACCGCTGTTTTTGTCATCGAAGAACGGCCATATCCCCTTCTCGAGCTCGTAAGTGACACCCACGATATCTTCCCATTCCCAGTTGTTGTATACCCACACTCCGCCGTCCTTTTCAAGATCGATGCGATCGCCGGACACGCGCACATCAAATATCGGACAACCATACGTATACCACATGCCCTCTTCCGACATGATGTATGGATCGCCAAAATCAATGTATGTTCCGGGGGAGACGGTAACGTCACCCGGAGAGAGCTCGACATTTTTGCCGTATTCATCTGTCACAACGACTGGAATCGCGATGTTCGCCCCCATATAGAAATCACGCCAGCCGACGCATGTAGTGCCTACATCGTCAGCAAGCGCCTCATACCACTTTCCGAACGTTATGTCGGCTGCAGCCGTCAGCGCAAGCTGCGCCGCAAGCACCGCCGCAGAAAACTTCATAATCATGTTAACCCCCTCCATCGTTTTACCTGAAAACCAGAATACAGAACCAAGCTTTCAAGTTGATCCTTTCAAGTCGGTATATAATTTTAGCATAGCCAGCCATACGAAATCAAGGCCAATTTTTCAGCATCAATTCACAATAATTTACGACCGCGCCGCCCACTTGGAGGCAGGCGGCGCGGTGGGAGGAGAAAGCTCTCCTCTGAGGTCAGCCGACGGGGACGCCCGGCGCGGCGACCGTCTCGACATACGAGCAGGACGAGTCCAGGGTCACCACGTAGATGATCGGCATCCCGATGCTGAACGAATTTACTATCAGATAGGCTTTCCTGACGTTGTTCGGATTGGGCTCGTACCAGATCACCGCCGATTCGCTGAACGGCTGGCCGTCGAATGTGCCGGCTAGCGTCGCGACGCCATTGCAGCTGCCGTCGATGGTGACCGTCACGCTCCCCTCGTCGAATGCGATCGTCGACGTCTTGCGGGTCAACACCGCCACGTTCAACGCATCCCGCGCGATCACCGCGTCCTCGAAGAGCGGATTCCCCGAGTCGTCGCATTCGAACACGTTCCTGCGTCCCACGACGTTGCGCTCTTCGAGTTCGACGGTGGAATAGCTGTGCTTGCCTCCGTCGGTCTTGGTCTCGCTGGTGTAGCTGCCCGTCAGCGAATTCTCGTCGCACTCCGCGTACGGATCGATGAACACCAAGAGCGAGCGGTTGCAGGTGACCTTGCCTTTCGCGTAGCTCGACTTCATGCTGGCCTTGAACTTCATGCCGTCCGGCTCATAGGAGAGGCCGTCGCAGGAGAAGCTGACGTTGCCAACCTTCGCCGACACCTTGCCGTTCTTCGTCACGGACATGGAGAACTTGATCGAAGTCGGGATGAAAGAGTCGCCCGATTCCTCGTAAGTGGCGTAGCCGTTGAACGCGCCGACGGCAGTCTCCGGCAGGGAGGACACCTTGAACGTCGCCGTCTCCACGTACTTCGTCTTGCCATTCTCGAGGGTGAACGAGAAGGTGTACAGTCCGGTCTTCTTGGTGTACCCCTTGAGCTTCTGGCTCTTCGCGTCCCAGGTGATGCCGTCGGGAAGTCCGCCGATCTTGGAGATCTTCCATCCGCTCGACGGCACGACGCCCCAGTCGGACGGCTTGTACTTCACGCCGACGTAGATCTCGTTGGGGTCCCTCACCTCGGTGCCGGCGAAGACGGAGAGCACGCCGGCCATGATCGCGTCCGTCCTGTTCTTGCCCCACACGACGACGTTCTGCGTCGCCGTCTTGCCAGAGCGGTTCTTCGCCGTGACCTTGATTACGTTCTTCCCGGCCGGGACCTTGTCGGGATCGGCGATCTCGAGCCTGTACCTGGAATCATAGATCACCCCCATTCCCGGCGAGTCGGGGGGCGGCAGAAGCGAGAACTTGACGCCGGCCGGCAACTTGCTCGTCGTGACCTTCGGATACGAATAGGATTGGGCGTAGAGCTCCACGAAGCCGCCAGCACCGTCCTCCGCATAGAGCGTCGTCGAGCCGCCGGTGACGTTGATCGCCATGATGTCCTCCGACTTCTTCACGAAACTCGCATAGTAGGATATCTGCGAATCCTTCGGCACCGTGACCGTGGGGGTCAGGTTCTTGCGGCATTGCGTGTTGAGATTCGGAAACGCATCGCGGGACGCCTCGTACCAAGCATCTTCCATGACAGCCTCCCACGCCCTGAACACATAGCCGGACTTCGCCGTGGCGGAGAGTTTGACCTTCGTGCCCCAGGCGTAGGAGCCCGAGCCCTTCACCGACTTCCCGCCCTTCTCCTTCGTCACGGTAACCTTGAGCTTCTTCTTCGACCACCGCGCGTAGAGCTTCGTCTCCTTGGTGAACTTCGTCGCCGTCGTCGCCTTTGTGCCGCCCGACTTCTTCGTGTACCAGCCGGCAAAAGTGTAGTACTCCTTCTCCGGCGTCGGCAGCGCGGCGGCCGCCGCGTTTTTCGGATACGGGGCAAGGTCCCCGCCGAACCCAAGGTCCATCACGCCGCCGCAGGTGTCGAACGTGACTACCACCGGCGTGCCCATACGCCACTTGAGCGTGAATTCGCCGCGGCAGTTCGGATCGGATCCGCCCACGTAGATGGTGTACTTCTCGCCCATCGTCACGGGGAACGCTATCAGGCTCGCGCCGTTCGCGAAGTTGTCGTTGTGGGCTATGTCGCTCGTGCTGCCGAATGCGTAGGCCCCGAGGAACGTATTGAAGTTGCTCCCGTGCGTCCAGAACCACACCGTCCCCGATTTCGGCGCCGTCCATACAAACCACTTCACTAATTTCGCGCCGGTCAACGTGTTGTCCCAGGCAAGGAAGTTGTCGTCCTTCGCCTCTCCGCTCGCGTTGGAGATCGCCCTTGGATAGCTGGAGTCGCCGTTGCCCTCGCGGCCGGCGGCCACGTCAAGGAATGGCGTGCCGTAGAACACGTCGTCGAGATCGCCAGACGGCGGCGCACCCTTGAACGTCACGGACTTGAGCTTGCCGCAGTCGCCGAATGCGCTGTAGCCGATCTTCGTAACGCCCGCCGGAATGGCCACGCTGGTGATGCCGCCGTTGTTGTAAAACGCATATGCGTCGATCTCTGTCACCGTGCAGGTCCCGTATCCACCTGGATCCGACACCGTGGCGGGTATGGAGAACGCGCCTTTTGGGGCGGGGGTGGCGCCGGTGATCTTCGCTATGCAGGTATATCCGGAGCTCGACACCTGGAATTCCCAGGTGATGCCATTGGAATCCTTCCACGTCTCGCCGAACGCGGCGATGCCGAGGACAAGCGCCATTGCGGTCGCTATCATGGTTTTCATTACTACCTCCCTTTCTTGTACTTTCTGTTAAGAAACGACGCGATCTTGCGCGGCCAGTGCTGAGACTCGAGGTGCAGGACCGGCATTTCGACGTAATTCACGCTCCTTGCGACGATGTACACGTCGAGCAGTCTCTCCGCCACAAACCCGAAAACGCGCCTGTCGTAGTCGGAGTACGACGAAATGTCGAGCCGGCGCTCCAGCTCGGAGAGGACTCCGAAAAGCCACGTGCAGTAGTCGTCGAGGAGCGGGCGCTTCATGACCATCATGTTGAAGCGGTGTCCGCTCGTGGACTTCATCGCCGAATCAAAGGCGGGCAGGAAGTCGGGGTGCCTCTCCTCCAGTATGCGGCGCGTCTCGTCGAGGTCCTCGGCATGATGCGCGTGGATGTACTGCGAATAGGTGGATTCGATGAAGTAGTTGCGCCTCTTCGGCAGGACAGCGTCCGCGCGCGAAAGCGCCTCGCATATCTCGGCACCGCTCGCGATTCCGCCGCGCCCCCTGAAATGGCGTCGGTAGTGGACAAGCCCGACGGCGTCTGCCTTCGTGTTCTTCCATGCCCAGTAGAGCGCAGTAAGCTCGCACCAGCCCCTGTTCTTCGCGCTGATGTTCTCGCCTTCGTCGTCGCGCGCGAAGCCGGGCGGAACCGCCGCATCGCCCGAAAGCGCCGCACCGACGATACACGGCGTCCTGTGGCATCGCGTACTGCTTGTGCGTCGCGACTACCATCGCGAGCTCGGAGTCTTCGCGATTGAGGAAAAACGGGCGGAACACGACATGTCTCTCCCTCTTCTCCGGCGGGGGCGGCGTCATGTAGTTTGGGCCGTACAGCCGCGTCATATATCCGTCCAGGTCCTTCGGCGCCTTTCGCAACGCCCCCTCCCACTCCACATCGACCGTCTCGCACAGGTCTTCTCTGCGGGCCAACTCCCCGAAGTAGTGCCGCCTGCCGACTGGAATCGTCACATATTCGCTGTCGCCGCCACTGCACAGGCGGTTCCACCAATCCCAAAGGCGAGTCCAGAAATCAAGAGACGCAAACGCCGTGAAAAAACCTATCGCGCATTTTATGCGAAAGGCCAGTGACATGCCCGCGTTCTCCATGGACCAGCGGCGCACAAGGCGCCTTTCGAAATAAAACTTCCTGCAGGAGTAGAGAAGCCCAAGCGCAAGAGACACCATCCCATGAGCACAACGCAGAACCCGACACGACGGGACGCTCTCAACAATGAAGATGTCGACAAACGCGCCGCACTCCATCTGCACGTTCGCAAGGTCCTCGCGCGTCCTCACGCACGACCCCTTCAGCCGGATGCGCGCAAGGGCGAGCCCGTATCCGGATGTCTCTGCCGGTGTGTGTATCCAGTATTTGTGTCCGAACCTGGCCCTGAAAAGTGGGATG
Source organism: uncultured Lentisphaerota bacterium (assembly GCA_900321255.1). Classification (GTDB taxonomy): domain Bacteria; phylum Verrucomicrobiota; class Kiritimatiellia; order RFP12; family UBA1067; genus UBA1067. The sequence goes on from ONVK01000006.1 coordinate 8,040, forward strand.
AACCGATTGTAGTCGGCCCGGGGGATATTCAAGTCAACATCGTCATCCCACGGTATGAACCCCTTGTGACGGCGAGCTCCAAGGGCCGTGCCGCCGCCAAGCGCATAGCTAAGGCCGTTTTCACGGCATACTCTGTCCACGTCCGCAACTATTTCGACAAGAACAAGCTGAAGCCGACGCAGGTCGGGCTGCGTAATCTCCATGGCATCCGACGACACAAGGTGCTTAAAGGCATCTACAGTCGAGAGCCCCATTCAACCCTCCCGCCAAGAGGCGATGAGATTGTCGTATGCCTCGAGAAGCCCGGTGCGCGGCTTCCATCCGAGCGCCTCGAGCTTTGCCGTCGAGAGACGCATCCTGAACTCCGGCGCGTAGCCGCGTCCCTCCGCGCCCGCGAGATCGACGACGACGCGCGTCGGCGGATGCGCCGCGGCGAGCATGTCGGCCATCTCGCGTATCGTGCAGAAGGTCGCGGGGTTCGCGACATTGTACGCCTCGCCGGGAGCGCCCTTTGCGGCAAGCGTCAGTATGGCGGAAACGGCGTCGTCGATGTAGCAGTAGCAGCGTGCGGTGCGGCCCTCGGTGTGGAGGACGATGTCGCGCCCCTCGAGCGCCGCCTCCGCGAACTGGGCGAAGACGCGCGTGTCTCCGCGCGCAACGCCGGGCCCAAACGTCTGCGTGAGCCGCGCAATCGTGGCGTTCACTCCGAACTCCTTCGCATACGCGGCGCACAGGTTCTCAGCGAGGCGCTTCGCCTCCGGATAGCTCGAGCGCACCGCAGCGGGATCGAGGACGCCGAAGTCGCCTTCCGCCACGGGGTCGGACGTCGGCGCGCCGTAGACCTCCATCGTCGAGAGGAACACCACCTTGCCGATGCGCGCGGTCCGCGCGAGCTCGAGCACGTTGCGAGTTCCGTCGACAATCGTCGCAATCGTCTCGACAGGCCTTTCCACAAATCCTCGCGAGGCGGTCTCCGCGGCGGCATGGATGAGACGGCAGGATGAAAGGGACGCATGGGGAAGAAGCGACTGGTCGAACGGGCGGGCGACGTCCCATCCAACGACCTGCACCCCTTCCAGGCCGCCGAAGAGCCGCCTGGCCTTCTCGACGTTGCGCGCAGCCGCGACGACGGCATCGCCGTTAGCCGCGATTGCCTTGACGAGCGCCGTGCCGATCAACCCCGTCGAGCCTGTAACGATATAAGTCATTCGCCAGTTCCCTTGACCGCGCTATTGTACCAAAATCAGAGCAGGGACTCAATCAGATCGCAGACGCGCTCGGTTGCATGCCCGTCCTCTACACAGCCCTTGCCCTTCAGAAACGCATCGACGCCCGCACGGTACTTCGCCTCGTCGAACGAGGCGATGTTCTCCGCAAGCCCCGCCTCGGTCTTGGCGACAGGAAACGGCGTCTCGGACATCGGATAGTAGAAGCCCTGCACGCGCTGGTATTCCTCGAGGTCCGGTGCATGGACGAACACCGGGCGGCGCGTCAGCATGAAGTCGAACATGCAGCTTGAATAGTCCGACACGAGTATGTCGCTCGCGATCAAAAGCTCCTGCATGTCGGGGTAGCGCGTCGCGTCGACGACCGACGCTCCGAAGCCCAGGTCACCGACGTAGGAGAGCATGTTGGGATGCAGCCGCACCATGACGCGCCACTCGCCGCCGAAGCGCGACGATGCGGCGGCGCGGAGGGACTCGAGATCCCTGATTATGACGTCCGTGCGCCGATTGGTGCGGTGCGTCGGGGCGTAGAAGAGTATCCGCTCGGCGGAATCCAGCCCGAGGCGCGCCCTTACGCCCGCCACGAGCGCGGAGTTGTCGCGGAAAAACACGTCGTTGCGAGGATGGCCGAAAACCTTGTGCTCGCCGCATCCGAAGAAGCGCGTCGAATAGACGCACCTGGACTCCCACTCCGAGTCGGCCACGAGATAGTCGATCATCGATGCATCGAGTCTAAGGATCCTCTCCCAGAGGCGCACAGTCCCGTCTCCGGCCCGGTCGGCTCCTATGCGTTTGATTCCAAGCGAGCCGTGGTAGGTCTGAAGGTAGAGCTGTCCACTGCGTTTTCTTAGTCCGCGCAGGATGAATCGGCTCTGGCTCTGGTTGACGCACCACATCTGCGCGGTGGAGAGCTCGCGAAGCGCCGCAAAGGAGTCGTACCGCACGACGCGGATTCCGTCGGGCGCCGCCTTGGCGAAGGATTCGGAGTCGCTCGCCAGCCAGACGATCTCGACTGGGGACTTCCGGCGGAGAAGCTCCAGCGTTATGTACTTCTGGTGGTCGCCGAAGGAATTGCCGCGCATGTTGTAGAACACGATCTTGCCCCTCTTGACGGGGCGAAGGCGGCAAACGGCCGCAGCAAGCGCCGCGCCGCCGAGATAGAACCACAAGTACGGGAGCAGCTTGTTCCTAATCGCGCCGGGAGAGCGGAGCTTGCGCAGTTTTGCAGCAAGGCCTATCTTCATTCCACCTCCCCGCCCGACAGGACTTTTTCGATGAGGTCGGCCGCGCGCCGCGCGGCATGTCCATCCTCCATGCAGCCGCGCGCCTTCAGGAACTCCTCCCTGCGCGCGGCATAGCGGACGGCGTCAAACGCGCGGACGTTCGCGCAGAGCGCGTCCTCGCTTTCCGCGATCGGGAACGGCGTCTCCTCAAGCGGGTAGCAGAAGCCACGCCCCTCGTCGTACTTCGCCTTGTCCGGCGCGAACACAAAGCCGGGCCTTCCGCCGAGAAGGTAGTCGAAGATCAGACTGGAGTAGTCGGTGACGCATGCGTCAGCGGCGACGAGCAGCTCCTGCACGTCGTCGTAGGAGGAGAGGTCCAGCACGTCCGGTGGCAGCGAGAAGAGCCCCTCGGCGAGTCCGCGCGCATCGTGCGGATGAAGGCGCACCGCGATCTTCCAGACGCCGCCGAAGCGGTCGGCGAAGGCCCGCGCCCATTCGCCGAAGCGAAGCCCGCCGGCATCGGTGAAGAACGCGGCCTCGCGGAACGTCGGCGCATACAGGGCAAGGCGCTCGCCCTCGGCGAGGCCCGCCGCTCCGCGCACGCGGGCACGCAGGCGGGACTTCCCCTCCTCCGGCCAGAAGAACACGTCGTTTCGCGCGTGCCCGAGGCGCAGCATCCGCGTCCCGGGGAAGAACGACTCCGCGAACACCCCCTCCTCGAACGTGCTGTTCGTCAGCACCGCGTCCACGGCCGAGGAAAGGCGTGCGGCCGTTTCGCGGATCCTGCGCGACGCAGTGGAGAGGCGCTTGATTCCGAGGGAGCCGTGCCAGGTGTTGAGATACACCTGCCCCCCGCGCTTCGGCGCGGCGTTGAACAGGAACATCTGCTGGGCGTTTTCCACCAGGACCTTCGCCGTCGCCATCTCGCGAAGGGCGCGGAGGGACCACAGCGGCGCCGTGCGCACGCCGCGCGGCAGGCCGGAAGCCGCCGTGCCGCCCTCGACGAGCCACACGACGTCGAGATCGCCCCTGCGGCGCAGGAGCTCCATGGCGATGTACTTCGGGTTGCACGAGACCACTCCGGAAAGAGACGCGAACACTACCTTCCCCGGTTCGACCGGACGCCTCTGCGCAAACCGCGCAAGCAGACGGCACAGGGGGCGGAACAGCAGCGCGCGTCGCCGGAGCTTCGCGGCGAATCCGCCGCCCACGACAGACCTGAACGCACGTCTCAGAAGACCGAAACCTCCGCGCCTCATGTCCGCCTCTTTCCCCTGCAGGCCAGATTGAGAACAAACGAAAGACCGATCGTAACCAGTGCAACGGCCGCAACGGCAATCGCCGGCGGCCAGCCGAGCGGCAGCAGATTCTTCATCACGACCCCATGGAGCAGATACACCTCGTACGAAATCGCGCCCACGAACGCGAGTGGCCTGACGCGCCGGAGCCATTCGAACGCATAGAAGATCAGCGCGAAGGACGGGCCGATGAGGAGGTGAAACGCCTCCCTCACCGGGATGTTCCAGAATCCGATCTCCCTCGCGGCGAAAAACGACGCGGCAGCCACCGCGGCGAAAAGATAGACGCCCACAGGATGCTTCCGCACCGCGGCGCGCACCCTTTCCTCGTTTGTCGAGAACACGACACCGACAGCGAACGCAGGGGACGTTATCCAGTAGTACACAACCGTTTCGACAGCGTACTTCATCACGAGGAAATACGCAAGCGTCAGTGCGCACGCGGCAGGCACCCTCCAGCGGCGACCGAAGCACCTGAACGAGAGGAAGAAGAAGGCATAGAACGCGAGCTGCGCCCACACGTACCAGGCGAACGGGGGATGCAGGACGAAGCGCGGCAGCCGGCGGAAAAAGACATGCAGGGGAATGTCCAGCGCGAAGAACCTTGTCACCGCCCACGTGGTTCCGACGACGAGAAGCGGCACCATCAGCCTCGCGAGCGAACGCTTCCAGAACGCCTGCCAGTATCCCGGGATGCGTCCGGACGACTCGGCGGCGGAGTAGGACTTGACGAGGCCGTATCCGGAAAGGAAGAAGAACACGGCCACGGCAGGAGTGGCCCAGTGCACAAGGTGAAGAACCGGAACGGCGAACTGCGTCTTCGTGTCGAGATGGCCGAACATGACCACGAGCGCAAGAAGCCCGCGCAGCGGCATGGTATCGGCTTTCCCGAATCCATACAGCACGGGGTCAGCCGCCCTGCGGATTCTGAAGGCCGCCGCAATGGGCAGCAGGATCATTGCAAGTAGAAGCGGTGTCATTGCACTTCGCCTCCCTCGGACGTCTCTTCACCCCGCCACTCCATGAACTGCTCGCACCGGCGGGACAGCGCGGCGGAATACTCGCGGTATTCCGTCCTCACGGGCGGCACTCCGAGACGCTTCCCGTCCGCAACGGAAAGCCGCCCATCGGGCCCAAAGCGGACGGCATTCATGAGTTCCTCGTTCCCCCCGTACCGGCCAGTCGTGAAATCTGGATGCAGCGGAACCCAGACCGGGGTCTCCATGGCTATGCACGGAAGTGCGCAGTGCAGGCGGCTCGTGACGACGTATGGCGCGCGCTCGTAGCGGCGCAAGAGCTCGTCCGCCCTGGCGAACATGGCTTCCTCCGTGGGACAGTCGCGGCTCCGCACCGAGTGGGTCACATACTCCGCCCGGCAGAGGACGTCGTCGCCGAACGCCTGCGCGTACACCCTGTGGAACTCAGCGGCGTAATACCATCGCACGGGAGGGATCCTTATGCCGGCCCAGGAATGGAACACGCGGAACTTCCCGGCAAGTTTTGCCACGACCGCAAAATGCAGCAGCGCATGTGGAACGACACGGAGCATGCGCGCGCACGCCCGGAAGAGCCCCGTCCCGCGCTTGAATCTCCGGAAAAACGGGTCGACAAACACCGGAGGGTCGTCCGTGTCCTTGTGGTGGTACGTTCTGCCGAGAGTCAAGGTAAGGCACGAGGTGTACTCGCCCTTGATCCCGTATCTCCCCAGCAGCTGCACGGCGTCCGTGCTGCGGCATCCTATAGGCTCAAAACGCCGCAGGTAGGCCACGGTCCGCTCTGTGAAAAAGGCATCCGCCTTCTTTGGATAGAGGTGAAAGGAGACGAACAGGGGGGATATGTCGCCGCTCGGGGGGAAGCGCTCGGGATAATGCATGAACCATCCGTTCATGATCAGCTTCGTAGGGCCACCGTCATACCGCCACATGCCTTCGCGCTCGACGTGGACTGCATCGGCCCCGGCAAACTGCCTTGCCGCGATCGACTGCATGTAGTCGCCTATGTTCTTCCTCGCTCCCTTTGCGGAGCAGACTAAGATCCCTCGCTTCATCGCCGGTCCCCTCGCCGTTCGAAGGACGACTTGTCCGGGAACAGCTCGCCGTACACCTTGACGAGCCCGGCACGGTCTTCATCCGTTATCTCAAGCGTGTCGTTGAAGCAGAAAAGCCCTGGACGCCACTGCCGCAACTCGTCCAGCCCGGTCGCCCAGCGCTTTCTTACAAACTGCAGCGATTCGGCGTATGCCGGCCGGAGGAGACTGCGTATCCAGCTTCTCTTCACGCCCACGGCTCTGCGCGCCAGGCGGTAGTGTCCACGTCCCGAGGCAAGGGCCTCGTAGTAGTAGACAGCCCTCTGGACGGTGTCCTTTGACCTGAAATGGCATCCCAGCGTCTTTTCGATCTCGCTGGAATACAGGTCGAACGTAGCCAGCATGTCCGACTTGAGATACGCGTCTATATTGTGGTGCGGATAGCGGACCGCGGCGGAACGCAGCTGTCTGCACGGATGCGGATGACGCGCCAGGACGAGATCAAGCGCCCGCCTGAGACGCGATTCATAGGGGTTTGCCGGCTTCCAGTCCGCAGGCCTCGGCTTCCCGGCATACCGGCAGTACGGAAACCCGTCCGGTGCATAGAAGAAGGACGGCTCGACCTTCCTGTAGAACATTGTGTCGTCGTTTGCGCATAGAAAACGCTCGGACAGACCGGGTATATGCGCAAGATGGTGTTCGATGCACGACGAGTCGAACGTCGGCAGATAGCGCGCCGGGATGATCTCGGAGTGCCGCACGACGCGGAGCTTCGGATTTTCGGAATCCAGCCAGGCGGGGAGAGCCGCGTCGTCGTCGACGACAAGGAAGACTCTCCTGATCCAGGGAGCGCACTCCTCCGCCGAGCGAAGCGAAAACTTGAGGTCTTCGCCTGCGGCAAATCTGCAGGCGGCGTTCGCCTTCGAGTCCGCCGGCAGGCCGCAGGAGCGCGCAACGGCATCCTTCTTGGCCGCCCACTTCTCGTCGGCGGCGTCGCACCAGGTGTAGACTATATCGACCGGACGGTCCATCAGATTCTCTCTTCCCGCCCCCTGAACCCGACGTTCAGTTCATGGAGCGGCGCGAGGAGCGTGCCGAGCGGAGTGCCCTGCGTCATCTTGGCAAACGCATTGACGTCCTTCGGGAAGCACTTGCCGCCGTAGCCGAACTTTCCGTCCGGCCCAGGCACGAACGTATGCGTGTCGTTGATGTATCCCGAGAGCAGCATGCCCGCGTGGACGCGCGCCCAGTCCGCCCCCATGCGGCGGCAGTAGTCGTAGACGGCGTTGAAGTACGTCACCTTGTACGCGCCGAACACGTTGTGCGCGTACTTGGTTATCTCCGCCTCGAGCGGGGTCATATAGGTGAAGGTCTTCCCCTTGAATATCCGGCAGAGGAGCTCGAGCTCGCCGGTGAACACCATCGGCTGCCGCCTAAAGTCCTCGATGTACGTGCGCTCCGTGAGGAATTCCGGCATGAAGTAGACTCGACGTCCGGTCTCCCTGGTCAGCCTCTCCGAAGTTCCCGGCAGGATCGTGGTGCGCACGAAAACAGGCACATCGGGCAGCTTGCGTATCAGCTCCTTCATGAGCGACAGGTCCTGCGTTCCGTCGTCCTCCGTCGGCACATGGATCTGCAGGAACGCCACGTCGATTCCGGAAAGGTCGTCGTTGTACCCCTTCGGGGGGTCGCTGATGAACAGCCTGCATGCGCGGTTGTTTTCCTCGAGCCAGCTCTTGAGCGCGCCGCCGACGAACCCGCAGCCGACGATGCCGACGTTTACCGTCCCCCTGCATTCGAGATTTTTATTCATATAGCCAGAATATTACGACTGAATGTCGATATTATACCAAAAAAACACCACTCTGCGGAGAAGCGGCGTCATGCTGCGAAGAAACGCCTGCAAAGAACACAGCCCCAAGTGCCAAGCACGACGATGACTGCAAGGAATGTTGCCGCGCTTGCGTAGTCCTTTGCGCGCTTGGCGCATTCATTGAACTGCGGGGACACCATATCGACAATCTCTTCTATCGCCGAATTGAGAAGTTCAACAAGTGGAAGCAGCATGTACACGATTACAAGGACGAACGTCTCCGTCAGTGTTCCGGCAAGCAGAATCGCTGCGGCAAAATTGACTACGCCGCAGACAACCTCCTGCCTAAAAGCCGTCTCCCTGCGGAAACAAGCCGCAAGGCCGTCCAATGTCGCAGCCATGGCTCTTGCCATGTGTTTCATACCCTTTGCCTCACAACTCATCGTCCTGCCCCTTTCCTTTGAAGGATTTCGCCTCGTCGAACTCTTCCGCAATGAAATTCCCGCCGGAGTTCCACGGACGATACCCCTCCACCCGCGCCAGCTCAAGCATCCCCTCCAGAAGCTGATCCATGTACAGGCTCCTCGTCTTCGCGGCTGCGACCCTCGCGGCGGTGTCGGGATATGCAGACCTGTACTCTGGCGACAGCCATACGAGAAGCGGCACCTCGAACGTGTCCCTGCTTTTTGCGTCCCGCCATATCGCGGACGACGGGGACTCCCCGTGGTCGGAAACGAAGAACACAAACGAAGGAACTCCGAGCCTTTCGACAGACCTGATGATGGACGCCACTACATGGTCGTCGTACGCGACGGCCGTGTCGTACGAGTCCACCTTCCGGCGCACCTTCTCCGGCTTTGCGGACGCGTCACGCGGCCACTGCCTCCTGAAGTTCTTCGGGACCCTGCGCGTCGCGGGGTTGTGGCAGCCGTAGAGATGCACGAACAGCGCCAGCCCGCCAGAGGCGCCCGCAAGCGCCTCCTCCACGACCGGCAGCGCCACGCCGTCAGGCAGGGTTCCGGCGACATGCCCCCCCTGGAGAAACATGCGGCTGTCGCAGGAGAGGAAAAGATGCGACCCGACGACATCCTTGTTCTGCCAGCTTCCCTGGCACGACACAAGCGCCGTCCTGTACCCGGCCTTCTTCAGCATCGCGGGGAAAACCGCCGGGAAGGAACGGGACGTGGCGAGGTCGTTCCCGGTCAGCAGCGAGCACAGCGCCTCCGGCGTGGTCGGATGGGTTGTCGTAAGGTCGGTGAAGGCCGTGAGCCCACCTTCGGCAGAAACCGAGGCGAGCTCCGGAGTGGTGTCGCGCCAATACCCGTATATGCCCATGTGGCTGCGCGCGGTGGACTCGCCGATCACAAAGACGCAAAGCGGCCCCTTCTCCGCGCCACCGGCAACGGAAAGCCCGAACCGCGGCTCCGAGCTGCATGCGGACGCAAGGGCATGGTAGGAGTTCCAGTTTACAACCGTGTCGACAGGCAAGTTCAGCGCGAGGAGATCCCTGCTTATCTGCGCCCACGAGACGGGTGCGCGGAACGACATCACCGCCATGGCCCACGCCAGCGCGGCGCATAAAAGCGCGAGGCAAGACGACATGCGTGACACAGCCGGATAGGCCCGGCGCCGCGAGGAGAAGAAACACACTACGACCGCAACGGCGACGAATGACAGCAGGAAAAAGACGACATTGCCGAGAGTCGTAAAACCGGAGGCGAATTCCCCGACCTCCGTGCCCGAGGTCGAAAAGACCGTGAGGATCCAGTTCCCGCCCAACACCATGTTGAAATTGGCGAGAACCCATATCTGGATGGACTCCGCAAGGAGCCACGACCCGAAAAGGACTGGCCCGAGGATGCGCGAAAAACGGCCACACAGGAAAACAGGCACCGTCGCAAGCGAGCCGTACAAGAGACACAGACGCGCACAGCGGAGCATGACGGGGGGATTCCGTGGGAGGCGGAAGGCGTACATCCGAATCGCCTGGTCGCAGACGCAAAGGAGCGCGGCCGCGAAAATCCACCAGCGCGCACGCCACAGAACGGACACAGCATCCTTTGCAGCGCGCCTCGCAGCCTCCACGGACAGCTTCATCTCACCTTCCTCCAAACAGCGTGGACGCCGCACGCGGCAGCATTCGGCGAGCGACAAAGGCAATTGCACACGGAATCGCGACGGCAAGTGCCGCCTGCACAAGCATGAGGCAGATCGACTTGTCCGCACTCGGCTTGTGGAAACCGTCGAGCGCGAACACAACGAAGTAATGCATCACATAGATCGGAAACGACATCGAAGTCAGCTTCCGGGGCCATTCAGCCGCAGGCAGCAGCAGCCATAGTCCCGACACAAGCAGCGGAATCGCCAGGCACAGCACGGGGAACGGCTCGGATCCAGTCGCGGCGATGATCCGCGTGCGCAGGACGAGGGCGGCGACACCCAGCGCGAACAGTCCCGCACCGAACCATGCGGGCACGCGGAGAGTCCGCTCGAGGAATCCGGTCCTGCGGAGCAGGATCCCGAGCTGAAAGTAGGCCATGCCCATGAGCGAGACGCCGTAGTACAGAAAATGCTCCAGCCGCGTCGACGCGAGGCCGTTGCGGTGGGGGCTGAAGGCGACGTACGCGCAGAAGAACACCGCGGCGGAAAGCGCCGCACCGTACCGGAAGCTGGACATCAAGGCCAAGAACGGAGAAACGAGGACTATCACAATCAACGCCCTTATGTACCACACCGGCACCAGACAGGGAGTCACGTCCATGCGAAGCCCGAACGCGATCGCAAGCTTTGATGCGGGGAGACGCAACGCCTGGAGGAACTCGCCGGCGGACCCGGCCTTCACCGCGGCGGCCCCAATTCGCCAGAACGCAAAAAAGGCAATGCACCAGAGGAGATACGGGAGAAGCAACGAAGTCACCCTTTTCCCGGTCTCGCGGAGCCACCATCCGCGTTCGTCGAAATGCCGCGAGAGGAAATAGCCGGAGACCGCGAAGAAGAACGGCACGGCGAGGCAGCAAAGTCCGTAACGCGTCAGTCGCACGAACCACCAGCCGGCGCTTCCCGCCGCCGTGTTGTATCCTACGTGCGACAGCGCCACAATGCAGGCGCAGACGACCGCCATGTTTGCCATCCTGGACTCTACGCTTCCGTTCATTCAGCACACCCACCCTCGACAAACCTGACTTCCATCGGCGTGCCGCGCGCTATGTCGCACGCAGCGCGCCTGCCGAGAACCGACTCCATCTTCCCGGGGGGCAATCCTCCATAGGGACGGATAGACCGGATGTTCTTCTCCGTGAAGACATCGCCGGCCTTGATGTCGGACACGGCGAACAGCGACCGCGCGAACATACGACCTTTTTCATTTACCGAATAGTCGACGCCTCCGAGCGCCGCCTCGGTGCTCCGCACCGCATCCACCATCGCGGCGAATTCGTCGGCGTTGAGCGAGAATCCGCTGTCTTCGCCGCCGAGCGAGCGGTCGAGCGTCAAGTGCTTTTCAATCACCCGGGCGCCAAGCGCGACGGCTGCGATTGGCGGCACGATTGACATGGAGTGGTCGGACAGCCCGATCTTGACGCCCTGCGGGCCAAAGCGGCTGATCATGTCACGGATCGTCGCAAGGTTCATGTCTTCAACCTTGGCGGGGTACGCCGAAGTGCACTTGAGGAGCGTAATGTCGCTGTTGCCGACTTCTTTGCAGGCGTCAACCGCGCCCTGAATTTCGTCAAGGGTCGAGATGCCTGTCGATATTATCATGGGCTTGCCGCATTTTGCCGCGTAGCGGATGAGCGGATAGTCGAACGCCTCGAAGCTGGCGATCTTGTACATCGGCACGTTCATCTTCTCGAGGAAGTCGACTGCTGTCTTGTCAAACGGAGTCGAGAAGAGCGGAATGCCGACCTCGTCCGCATACTTCTTCAGAAGCGGCTGCCATTCCCACGGCGTCGAGGCCTTCTGGTAAAGCTCGTAGAGGTAGCGCCCGTCCCACAAACCGCCGCGGATGCGGAACTCGTCGCGCCTGCTGTCGATGGTCATCGTGTCGGCTGTATAGGTCTGGATCTTGACCGCATCCGCTCCGGCGTCCTTTGCCGCGGAAATGATCCTCTTCGCGAGGTCAATGTCCCCGCAGTGGTTCGCCGACATTTCGGCTATGATGAAGACGCGATTACAAAGCATTGGCAGCCTTTTTGAATGTTTTAAAACCCGATGGCGCAGTCCCAGACGGATCTTCACTGAATCCAACTGACGCAAACAACCGTATTGAGGCGGTGTTGGATTCGGCGATCTCCGCGACGAACGTCTCTTGCGGAACGCGGCTCATTGCGTCGAGCAAAAGCGCCTTGGCCAGGCCACGGCCCCGGTACGCAGACGCGATGCTGATACTGACCAGCCACTGATCAGCACGGCGGTTAAACCTGATCTGGCCGACAAAGTCGCCACCCGGCTCGGTTTCCGCGACAAAAAAGACAACATCAGGATCGGCAATGGCACGGTTGAACCAGGCAGCGTGTGTTTCCCAGGCAATCGGTTCGCGATGTATCGAATTTGCGCGGACAACCGGATCGTTCGAAACACCAAACACGGCCCGCACATCCTGCGGCCCCGCACGCCTTATGGAAAATTTCTCAGGCATTCAGCGTCCTTTGCAAAATCGTTGAGGTTGTCGGTAGAATCGCGTTTGGTCTCAATGGAAACGCTGGCGTCGCGAGGAAGCATGGAAACTACCTCTGCAAGGGGAAGTGTGCCGGTGCCGAAATGAAGATGCTGGTCGATTTTGGAATCCGCCTGGATGTCCGAAAGATGGAACATCTCCGGCTTAAGAGAGAGGAAGTCGGCAAGCCAAACGCGCCAGTCGGCTCCGTGCGCGTTGGCGGAGGCGACGGCGTGGCCAATGTCAAGGCAGAATCCGCATTTGACCGCGGCAAGAATGCTTCTGATTTCGCCAGGAGTCGATCCCACCAGCCGCCGCGGCAGATTGTCAATCGGCAAGTAGGGCTTGTTTTCGACAAGGAAGCGTTCGTCGGCGAGAGGCTTGAGCTGTGCGATGAGCTGGGCAAGGGCATCTGTCGGATTGCCATCCTCCGGACGCCAGCCGCCATGCACAATGATCTTCCCCGCGCCAAGAATGTCGGCAAAGCGCTTGGTCTCGTCAAAGGACTTCTTATTTGCCACGGAATTTGCCGCGTCGGCGAGGTTCACACCATGGAAAGAATGGGGGGCGTGAATGATGAAGGGAAGATTCTTCTCTTCCCGCAGCGCATTCCAAAGTGGCAATGTCTCCAACGTTCCGGGCACGACATAAAGCTCAAGATAGTCAAACACCTTCTCCGCGTAAAGCCGTCTGGCTTCGCGCAGATAGGCGTCTGTATTGACCGACCAGAGCTTGAGTCCGATTTTCATCCGTTCAAAACCTTATACTTGAGCTCGGCCATCTTCCAGTCGTCAATCGTGTCGATGTCCTGGATGCGCTCTTCCGGCATCTCGAACATCGCCACCCTGCCGTTCCTGCCGAAAGACGCGGTCTTGTGGAAATAGAACATCCCGACATCATGGTACATCGGCTCCAGGTCCTGCGAACGCTTCAGCATATTCTCGGGTTCGCGATATTCCAGAAAACCTTCAGCATTGCGCCGTACCGCCCGCTGGATTGGAAACGAGTACTTCACGACCGGCATCAGCGAATCCGCAGCTCCCGCCGCAAAGACATCGTGTGCCTCGCGCAGCAGCTCCCCGGTCAAGAACGGCACGCAAGGGTATATGCAGCAGAACTCGTCAAACGCGACGCCGAGCTTCGCATACGCTGCAATCACCTCGTTCAGGACGTCAGCCGTAGTCGCGAAGTCGTTCGCCGTCGCGGCGCTGCGCAAAAACGGAACCGCAGCACCGTACGCCTTGGCGATCTCGGCGATCTCCGCGTCATCCGTCGACACCATGACCTCGTCAAAAAGCTTCGACTCCAGCGCCGCTGCAATCGCGTAGGCAATCATCGGCCTGCCTATGAACGGCTTCACGTTCTTGCGCGGAATCCGCTTCGATCCGCCGCGCGCGGTGATAATCGCAACTGACTTCATCCGATGATCCCCTTAAGCCGCGCGACAATCTCCGCCAGGTCGTCGTCGGCCAGCGACGGATACAGCGGCAGCGAAATGCATTTCGAATAGTACTCCTCCGCCTTCGGGCAGTCGCCGTATCCATAGCCGAATTTTTCACGGTAATACGGCTGCGTGTGGACAGGTATATAGTGGACCTGCAGATTGAGCCCCCTTTCCCGCGCCTTGAAGTAGAAATCGCGGCGGTTCTCAACAAGCACTGGATACAGATGGAAGCAGGCGTTGGAAAATTCCCTCTCGACGAGATGAGGAAGCCCGAGATGCTCGTTGTAGTAGGACACTATCTCGCGGCGCCTCGCCTTGAACTTCCCGAGCTTCCCCAGCTGCGACAGCCCCAGTGCGCACTGAAAATCCGTTATGCGGTAGTTGTAGCCCAGTTCGCGCATCTCATATTCCCAGGTATCCGCCATCGCCCCATCCTTGTGCGAACCGTGGGCACGAAACGCACAGAGCTTTTCGTAAAGCTGCGGGCTGTTGGTCGTGACGGCCCCTCCTTCGCCAGTGGTGATAGTCTTGACGGGATGGAAGGAGAATGTCGTCATGTCGGAATATCTGCAGGAACCCACCCTGCCGTCCCTGTAGTCCGACCCAATGGCATGTGCGGCATCCTCGATTACGACAAGATTGTGCGCCCTTGCGATTTCGGATATCTTCTCCATGTCACAGCTCTGCCCGGCGAAATGGACCGGTATAACCGCCTTCGTTCTCGAGGTAACGCGCCTCTCGACTTCCACGGGGTCGATGTTTGCGGTCTCGGGGTCGATATCGGCGAATATGGGCGTCCCGCCAGCGAAGCAGATGCAGTTGGCGGACGAAAGAAAAGTGATTGGGGAGGTTATCACCTCGTCCCCCGCCCCTATGCCTGCGGCGAGCGCCGCAATATGCAGCGCCGCCGTTCCGTTTGAGACAGCCACGCAGTATTTCGCGCCGGTGTATTCGCAAATCGCCTTCTCGAACTTCCGGACGGCCGGACCGCACGTCAGGAAGTCCCCACGCAGGACTTCGGAAACGGCCTGGACATCCGCCTCGTCCAGGCACTGGTGGCCATAACCATACGTCCTCATCAAATGCTTCCTATCTTTGCGCGGTTCGCGTCAATCCACGCCCGCAGCTCGGGGATCGTCATCCAGCTGCTGTTCGTGTCCGAGCAGTAGCTGAATCCGTCTGGCACACGCTTGCCGTCCTTGATCCGTCCGCCGTCGCTGTCCCAGTTGTGGATGGCGGGAAGTATCTTGTAGTGATCACTGTACTCATACGTATGTGGAGCGTCTTCCACGCCGATCATCTGCTCGTGCAGCTTCTCTCCCGGCCGTATGCCGACAATCTTCTGCTCGCATCCCGGGTCGACTGCCCGCGCTATGTCGCAGATGTTCATAGAAGGTATCTTCTTTACGTAAATCTCGCCGCCCACCATGTCGTCGAAGGCGTGCCAGACGAGCTCAACCCCCTGCTCAAGCGTAATCATGAAACGCGTCATGCGCGGATCGGTGATTGTCAGCACGCCGCTCTTCGCCGTCTCCATGAAGAACGGGATCACGCTGCCGCGCGAGCCCATGACGTTGCCGTACCTGACGACGGCGAAACGCGTCTTCTTCCCGCCGGCGTACGAGTTGCCCGCTATAAACACCTTGTCCGACACGAGTTTCGTCGCACCGTACAAATTAACCGGCGAACTGGCTTTGTCCGTCGAAAGCGCGACAAGCTTCTTGACTCCGCGGTCAATGCAGGCGTCCACGAGGTTCATCGCGCCCATGACGTTCGTCTTGATGCACTCAAACGGGTTGTACTCCGCGGTAGGGACGATCTTCGTCGCGGCGGCATGCACCACATAGTCCACACCGTCGAGCGCACGGTACAACCTCTCCCTGTCGCGCACGTCGCCGATGAAAAACCTCACGCGCGGGTCGTTCTTGAACAGCTTCGCCATGTTCCACTGCTTCATCTCGTCGCGGCTGTATATGACGAGCCTTCTGGGGTTGTATTTCTCGAGAGTCATGGGGACAAACGTGTGCCCGAAGCTCCCGGTTCCGCCGGTAATAAGTATTGTCGATTGCGACAGCATTTTCAGCCTCCTCCTGTGCAGACCTGTTGTTGAGTTTTCCCTAAGCGCATGCGCACAACACCGTCTATGAATTCCGCGTCTGCGCTCGCCGCGTTCCGCCTGAACAGCGCCTCGCGCCATTCCGGCGGTTGCGCCGAACCGCTTGGCCCCTCGGCGGAGCGCAGGCACTCGGCAAGCTCCTCCGCGTGCGCCACATACTGCGCACGCACGCCGTCGCAGAACGCCTCCATCGTATCGGCGCCGGCGAGATCCCTGACGATAAACGCCTTAAGGCCCCACATGAACCCCTCTATAAGCGCCGTCGAGCAGACTCCAACCGTAACATCGCTTTCTGCGAAACATTCATAGACGCTCTTGGCCGTATTCTCCACGACTACGACATTCGACGACTCCAGACACGGATAGAGTTCGCGCCAGCGACGGGTTTCGCTGGGATGGAGCTTGAACGAAACCGGGAATCGGTCGCTCGGAAGTATTTCAGACAACCGCACGGCCGCCTCGGCAAGTTCTCGGCCCACGGTTCCCTGAGAGATGAACAAGATGCGCGTCTCTCCTTGTCTTGAAGTCCGGCGGGGAAACCTTTCAAGAAAGTATTCAAGATACGGATATCCCGTAGAGACAGCGCGCTTCGCCGGGAAATTACGCGCCTGCCGAATCCAGTAGTCACCCCAGCCAAGCAGATAGTCCGGAACGTACGGTGAGTCCGCGACAGGCAGGTTGTATGCGGCATGCGCCGGGTATATCGTCCCGTGCTGCAGCTCTACGACGGGGATCCCCTCCTCGTGAGCCGCCTTCGTGAGTGCCATGTTGTCGCCACCGTAGTGGACCACTTCGACGACACACCTGACTCCAAGCCGCCGGATCCACCTGCGGAGCAGCGGTACAGCGGCGCGGTCACGCGCAACGGCATTTTCAATCGTCCGCGTCAACCGCCGCACGTCGACCTCTATCCCGAAGTCTTCCGAAATCCCATCGGCAATCCTCCTTGCGGCGGAGGACATCTCCGGCTTCATGCCGCTGAACTCCGCCGACCTCCTGTACTTCGCGGCGGCAGCTCTTGCCGCTTCAAGGTAGAACGTCCGTCCATCGCCGTCATGGGTTGCATACTCGCCGTCTATCATCGGGGATTCCAGCACCGCCCAAGTCGACTTCAGGAGACCAACGACGAAGTCGACGGCCAGCCGCACGCGACGCCCGTCGGCAAGGCGCGTGGTGCGCGGCGAAAGCGCGATCAAGACGTCGCATCGCCCTCGGCGGAACATAGGATTGCGCAGAACGCGCAGGCGGAACGCCCGCCACAGGCGGCGCAGGATATTCACCGGGTTCCATCCCCACCGAGGCCTGACCTTAGCCGTTTTGTCGGGATGGGCGGCATCCATCGTGACAAAGCACGGAAGCACCAGCTTGGAATATACGGAAAACCTGATGTAGTGCCAGATCCCTATGCCGCACACATCCATGCGGAAGAGATCGCCGCGCCGCTCGAAGGACAGGAAGCGCTCGAACACGGACGACAGACTATCTGGCCGCCCGCTCACTTTGAACACCTCCTGCTCAGCCACTCCACAGGCCGCGACAGCCCGGCCGATCTTTTCCTTACATGCGGCAGCAGCATGTCGGCGAATTCGCCGACCGGCCTGAACCGCAGCCACACGGCAAGAGCGCCGTACACCGCAAAGCCGACCGCAACCTGCGGAAACAGCAGCAGTTTTCCGCCCACGGGGATGCATCCGATCCCAAAAACGACGGCCGCAAGCACGACAGTGAGCGCGAGCGACGGGAGCACGTCGCACAGCTGCATGGCAATGGAGTATTTCAGGACATTTCTGTTCGGAAGCGAATTCATGACAACGCCAATCGGACCGTAGACGATTGCAGAGCACACCATGAACGTCATAACACCATATGGCAGCGCAAGCGCCATCAGGAGCAGGCCGACAACACGGCGAAGCACTATCAGCTTGAGATATATGTCGCTCCGGCCACGCGCGTTTATCGCCTGGAAGTTGATCGAATCGAACGGCTTGAACGCCACGGCGAAGCAGGTCAGCTGCATAAACGGCACGATCGGCAGCCAGCGGTCGCCATACATGAGGGCGACCATCGGCTCGGCCACGAGAGCGCTGCATGCCATCAAGGGGAACACGACGAACGTCGAGCATTTTATCATGCGGCGCATGGCATTGCGTAGCTTCGCGGGGTCGTCCTGCAGCCTGACGAGCGCCGGGAACGTCACCTTGCTCAAAGTGGCGTCCGCCGTATTCCCGATGAGCTTTGGGATATGCGAGCCCTTCTTGACAAACGCAAGGTCGGCCTTCGTGTAGAACTTTCCGATTACAAGGGCATACAGGTTGCTGAAAACAGAGTTCAGCAGCGACGCTGCCATCATCTTCCATCCAAATCGGAAAAGAGACCTGGCGGAGTCCCATGAAAACGAGAGGGTCGGACGCCAGCGGATGACAAGCTGCCGGGCGATTACGCCGGCGACTCCGCCTGACACAGATGCCCATACAAGCGCCCACGGACCATATCCGGCGAGTGCCAGCGCAACGCCTACGACGGCAGACACCGCCACCCGGGCCCAGCTTATCCTGAAGCTCAGGTGGAACAGCATCTTGCGGTTCATCTCCACCCCCTGCACGTTGTTGAGCGAATGGAAGACAAGCGAAAGCGCCATAACGCGCAGCATGGCCCCAAGCTCCGGGACATCATAGAACTTCGCGACAAGAGGAGCCGAAAAAAACAGCGCGGAGTACAGGACCGCTGCGAGAGCCATGCTGATGTAGAACACCGTGTTGTAGTCGGTCTGCGTGGCATCCTTCTTCTGCACGAGGGCCTTGCTGAACCCGCTGTCCACCAGCACGTTGGAGACCGCGACGAACACCGACAAAAGCGCAACCGTGCCGTAGTCGTTGGGAGTCAGGAGCCGGGCTAGGACAAGCGTGACGACAAAATGCGCCGCCTGGATGCCGAACTTCTCCATCAGCACCCAGAAGACGCCCTTCGCGACCTTGTCTGTCAGTTTGCCCATCTGTCTGTCATGTGGCTCCACGCCACTTCATCAGCGCGCCGAGGGTGACGAGGTCCTCGGGCGTCGTGATCTTCACGTTGCCGCGGTTTCCGGGGACGAGGTGCACCGGGATGCCGAGCGCGAAGCAGATCGTCGCCTGGTCGACCATCCCCGCGTATCCCCCGGGGCGCGAGCGGATGCGCTCGTGCGCGGCGATTATGCCGCGGAGCCGGAAGCTCTGCGGCGCCTGGGCGGTGTACGACTCGCTGCGCTGCGGGATGGAATCAACGCGCGCACCGTCCTTCGAAAGCACGATCGTCTCGTAGCACGGCGTATAGGTCACTGCGCTGCCGTATTTCTCAACGGCGGCTATGTTCGCGGAGATCACCTCGGGAAGCACGTATGGGCGCACCCCGTCGTGGAGCAGCACGATGGAGTCGGCGCTCTCGCGTTCCTCGACGAACTTGAGCCCGGAATATATCGAGTCCTGCGCCGTCGCACCGCCGATCGCCACGCCACGCAGCTTCGACACCCCGTATTTCGCCGCGATGCCCTTCGCCCTCTCGACATGGCCCTCGCCGACAACGAGGTAGATGCCGTCTATCATCGGATGACGCTCGAACAGTTCTAGCGTATGCGCGAGCACCGGCTTGCCGTCGAGTTCCAGATACTGCTTCGGAACCGGACCGCCCATTCGTTCGCCGCTTCCGCCGGCAAAGACTACCGCAAAATTCATTTGCGGATATTATACCATAATAAAGCCGACTTTTGCGGGTCAACGGGCGCCTCGCATGAACACCACCGCGTACACGGTGCGGAAGAGAATCCAGATGTCCATCCACGGCGACCAGTTTAAGACATAGTGCACATCGAGCGCCACGCGCCGCGGGTAGTCCGTGTCGCTCCTTCCCGACGCCTGCCAGAGCCCCGTGATGCCCGGCTTTACGGAGGCGAACGTCTCGTATGACGAACCGTAGTAGTGGACTTCCTTCTCGACTATCGGCCGCGGGCCGACGAGCGCCATGTCACCGGCAAACACGTTGAAAAGCTGGGGGAACTCGTCGATAGACGTCTTGCGCAGGAACCTGCCGAGCGGTGTGACGCGCGGGTCGTCCCTTAGCTTGAAGCTGGCATCCCACTCCGCGCGCCGCGCAGGGTCGGACTCGAGAATCGCCTTGAGCCGCTCGTCGGCATCGGCGTACATCGACCTGAACTTCCACACGCGGATGGGCCGGCCCCTCTTCCCGAGCCGGTCCTGCCTGTAGAAAACCGGCCCGCGGCTCGTAAGCTTCACGAGAATCGGAACAACGACAAAGAACGGCGAAAGCACAATGAACGCGACAAGCGCGAGCACCCTGTCGAGGATCTGCTTCTCCATCCGCAGGGCGCGGAAGTGGCGCTGGTTCACCATCTCGATCCCGCCCAGGCCGTCAAAAGACACAATCTGCCCGCCGCTTACGGGGAACGACGAGCCGCTCGGCATGTACTCGATGTGGGAGAAGAGGTGTACGAGCTCCGGCATCTGACAGCGAAGAACACGGGGGTCGAGGCAGCTTACAAGCGTCTTGACGCCAGTCTCTTTCGCCGCGGCGGCAATCTCCGCGATATCCGCGCCAAGCGTCCTAACGACGCGGAAGCCGAGGTACGAATCCGCCGAAAGGGAACGCTCGAGCCTGCGGACAAGATCACCTTCGCCAGCGAGAATCACGGGGATTCGCGCGAAGCCGAGCACGAACGCCGCTCTCCGCGCGAAATCCCTGAACGGCTGGGCGAGGAACGCGGCGAGGCAGCCCGATATCACGATCACGGCGCGGGAGTAGTGCTCCGTCGTCTGGTACGCGAGCGCGAGGTAGGCGATGAGCCCGAGGTGCGTGAGGAGCGACGAGCCGACGAGCCGTCTGAGCTCCTCCGGCGGCGTCACAGGAGCCGCCGGATGCATCACGCTGCCATGGTAGAGCCGAAACATCGCGTTAAGCGCGATGTACACGAGCACAACTGGCCAGAGACGGAGATAGAACTCGGCGCCGTACTTGTAGTGCCCGGGACCGAGCGCTCGATAGGCCCACACGGTGAACGTCCAGACGCTGAAAAGGCAGACGGCGTCGGCAGCCATCAGCACCAGGACGCGAAATCTGCCGTCAAACCGAGTCACAAGGCCTCCATCACTCTCCGCCGAGCGCATAGTGCATCCAATCCGCTATGTACAGCTCCATGCCCGGCACTACCTTCACCCAATCCGGTGCGCCGGCATAGGCAGAGGAATGGTACCATGTCGCGAATTCGCCGATCACGATACGGACTTCGCACGCCTTCAGAAGCGGCGGAGGAACCGCCTGCGGAGGGAACGGCGGCGATATGAAGACGACCGCCCTTGGAAGATTCTTCCGCGCCTCGGGGTCGGCGCTGATTTTCTTAAGCCAATCGTCGCCGGCCTTGCCTGCAAGAACGAGTCTTTCGATCCTGGGAGCGCCGGGGAGGTCCTCCACGGAGTCGACGCAGCCGACGCCTGGCGCGTGCGGATGGTTCTTCATGTACCTTCGCACGTCCTTCCAGCAGAGCACCCCGCCCAAAGACAGACCGTCGTCCACGATCCATATCGTCGGGTTCTTATACTTGACCATCGTCCGCTCTCCGTCGCGGAACACTTTGACTTCAGGCCTCTCGCGCGCGACGCCGGCGGCATACAGCGATGCCAGCACCTGCGCAGACAAGACCGCGGAGACCGCAATCGCGACAGCGTACGGCTTCGGCTCGCGCCAGGGGCGCACCATGACGAGCGGAACGCTTGCGAGGATGACGGCGATCCAGAGCGTCCAGTCGGACATAAGCGGATTGAACGACGCGGTAACGCCCCAGGCAAGCCACATCGCAAGAGGAAGCGCATCTCGCTTTCTTGCCAGATGGACGGCTCCCCACATCAGGACAAGGAGCCATCCGAACACATACAGAAAACGGCCAAACCACCCGCAGGAGGCAAGGCGAGTCAGATGGTCGCATATGAGCGAGCCGGTAAGCGCAACGACATGGAGAGGCTGGTACCAGTCAAGGTAGGACCTCCCTATCTTCATGCCCCCGCCGGTCCACCCTCCCGGCGCGTCGACGAGCATCATCGGCGTGTTCTGCGCGATCTCAAGGCGTATCTTGTTGCTCCACGAGCTGCGCCCCCTGAAGCCGCGCGAAAGGAAATGGGAATCCTGCACGCACAGCCACGCTACGGCAAGCGCAATGACGGCCGCAACCGCAATCCAAACCCTCTTCCGCCGAAGCGCGAGGCAGATCTCCCGGAACCGCGAAAGCGCAAAGCAGAGAAGAGCCAGCGCAAAGCCAAGCATCGCGCCGCGCGAGCCAGCCCACGCAAGACAGCCCACGGCAAGCGCAAAGACAACGCCGCACACGATCCGGAGCGACCGCCGCCGAACGAAGAAAAGGACGCCCGCGAGCGCCAGAACTGCGATCTCGCAGTAGAGCATCGCAGATCGGTTTGGATTCGGATATGGGAACCGAAGACGGCGGCTTCTCTTCCACTTGCGGTCGAACTCCCTGTCAATCGCACTTTTCGTGCCCGGCGGAATCGGCACAAGCGCCTTCAGTATCGGCGACTGCTCCTCGGGAAGAACAGGCCGTGGCGCCTCGTAGTCGAAGGAAACCGGCTGCGAACCATCACGGGAGAAGCCCACGAGTCTGCCGCGTTCGAAGAGATACGAGATTCGTCCTCCCTTCACATCAGGCCCCGACTCGACCGCCACTGCATCCTTAGCGAAGCGCCCCTTCCATCCTCTGACGCTGGCGAGCGTGCCGGGCCTGGCATATATCCGCTCGAACTCGCGCGTAGACCCGTCCGGCTGGCGCATCCGGTAGATGAGGCTGTTTTCCGGCGCAATGTACATCCCGAGCGCCTTCTCGGGATTTTTTTCGGGATTGAAGCCAAGCGAATCTGCCGCCGCCCCGGCCATCATCGGCAGGACGGCAAGCAGAAACGCCCTGGCGGCAGGGAACCTCATTCCCCGTCGTCGGGAACCGACGCCTCGTTCCAGTCGCGGTCGATCTGGACGGCAAGGATGTCGAAGGGAAGCGATTCCGTCCACGTAGAGCTGACCTTGTGAGTGAAGAAGCCGGCGGTCCACACGTCCGCATCAAGCGCCGCTACGCCTGCGTCGCGATTCATGAGCAGCACGCCAAAGTGCTTGATCTTCTTCGTCCCCGCATACGTCAGAGTTCCGGTCGCAAGACCCGTCGCACGGGCGAGCGAATAGTTCATCGCGCTCGCCGAATCGCCCTTCGTCGACCCGAGCTTGACGGAATTCCCCGACAGCGTCACCGAAACACCGTCGAGCTCGAAGTCGCGGTCGAGATAGTAGCGCTGGAGGTTCGGAATCGTGTTGTACCAGCCGCCGGCGGGTTCAAGCTCAAGGTCGAGCATCTCGCCGGAAAGCGTGGCCGAGGCACCGTCCTTGTACCAGCGAAGCGTAGACGCAGAATCGAGAATCGAAGCGGTATATCCGTCCTCGCCCTCGGCCCAGGCGATCTTCGCGATCCCGCCGAACGAATACGAAGCGGAGCTGAACGCGATCGGGATGTAGAGATCGCAGCTCTCTGGGGTGTTGAGGTCCCCGACGGGTGTCGCAGTCGAGGAGCCGGAGACGGCTGTTCCGTCGGCAAGTCGTCCAGCGACTTTCACGCCGCCCTTTGCATCGACCGTAAGAGTCAGGTAGCCGTGCCCGGCCGGGACACCGGAATCTTCCGTCACGCCGGGGGCGGCAAGCGCCACGGTGTAGTACCCCTTGAAGGGCTCGAACACAGCCGCTGCGTTGGCAAGGCCGGAGTTGTTGCGGTAGAGTTCGGCGATATAGTTGGCTTCCGCAATGATAGCCGTCTTGCCGCTGTTCGGCACGTTAAGGCGGAGCTCCACGGAGCCGACGCTGTCGTCAAAGGCGTCAAGATCGTCTGTCGACCAGTCCTTGAGCGTCACGACGAGCGTTCCGGTGCAGGCCACCTTGGCCTTCTCCTTCTTGTCGATCGCCATGGGAATCGTCACCTCGAACGTGCGGCTCTCGCTGTCCGCCGACCCGTCGACGACTTCGTCGAGACCGGTCTTGGAGCCGGCGTACGTCTTGCCAGCTATGACGGCCTTCGCCGAAAGCTTGCCAGCGGACGTCGCGGTGAGGGTTATGAGTCCTATGCGCGGCGCACCGATCTCGAGGGCAGAACCGTCCTCCGTCAGCACACCACGGAACGAACCGACGGATGTGCCAAGCGGGATGACCTCGAATGTCATCTTCAGCGTCGTCCCCCAGATGGGCTTCTTGGCCGTTCCGGTCGCCGTCTGGAGAAGGCAAGTGTAGGTCCCTGCCTTGGTCGGCGTGCCGCTCACGATGCCCTTCTTCTCCCGCCCGTCGAGAGAAAGCCCAGGCGGCAGCGTGCCGGCGAGAACGCGGCTCATCGTCGAATTTCCGTCGCTCGGACCGACCTCAAAGCGCGTGTACACGCCCTGGACGAGCTGGATCGGCAGATTGTTCGTGATTGAGTCGTAGAAGTCCTTCCCGAACACGTCGACTCCGTCCGTCGCCGTCTCCTGGGCGTTCGCCTGGGGGCTCTTCGCGTCATCCCATGCGGCTATCGTGGAGAAGTTCCATACAGCGGGGCCTGCCGTCCAGACAAGCGCGGAAGGATCGTTCAGCGCGGCTGCGACCTCTTCCTTCGTATCGCCCGCGTACGCAAAGTCGAGCGCCCAGTAATACGTTCCGCCAGGGGCAATGGACTCAGCCGGCAGCTCGCAGGAAGTGTCGACCGTCGCGTTGGTGACGATTGTCGCAACGGACTTCGCGGAAGTGCCGATGCGGACGCGGTAGAACACGTTTTCGGCAGCAAGCTCCTCGGGCGAGATCCAGGCAAGCGCGCTTAGGTTGGTAGAGACGACGGCCTTGCCCATGGGATCGTCCGGGACGACGGCCTTGAAGGGCACCCACTTGTATGGGCTTCCGTCGATGTCGTTCAGCGTCACGTATGTCTCGGCATCTCCCTCCGTGAGCGTGAAGACGATATTCTGCTTGCCTGCCGGGACGATGCGCGCAAACCTGTTCTGGCTGTCGCCGGAGCAGACAAACGCCTCGCCGTTTCCGATCTTGCACCAGAGGACGCCTTCGCATCCCCCGGCAAGCGCAGGGTCGGCGGCGAAAAGCCCAGGCCCCGTCACCGTAAGCGACAGTGCGGCGGACGCGGCCTCAGCGGAACGCAGCGCGCCGTCTTCGTCGACGAACCAGGAGCCCTTCGTGCTCTTCGCGGTTACACCGCCGGACGTGGCCTCCTTGGCAAAAGTCGCGAAGCTCTTCGTCGCCGTGTCGTTGGCGATCTTGACCGTGATGGCGGACGCGGCAAGCGTCGGCTTGCTCCAGCCCTTGTATTCGCCAGTAGTGAGCGCGGCGAGCGTCACCGTGAACTGCTTTGTCAGCGCATAGTCTGTGCTGTCGTTGAGCGGAATGGACAGGCTCTTCTCGTCGTCGTCGCCATCCTCCCACTCGAGGACTTCGCTGAACGCGTCGACATCCTTGCCGATGACGGCGGTGTCCTTGTACTTCTTCTTGTTGCACACGACCGTCGCCTTGACGGCAACCCTGGTCTGCGCCGTGTAATTGCTGCGCCTGAGCGTGATTTCGGCTGTCTTGCCGGCAGTTGCCGTCATCACGGGCTTCTTCGCGTTCGCGAACGGCGTATCGTCGTCGCCGTAGTACGCGGCGCTTATGGTCCCCGCACCCTTGGCCGTCACCTCCGTCAGAGCGACCTTGGCTTCGTCGCGCGCGATCACGGCCGGGAACTCGTCGACCTCAATGTCGTCGGGGTCGATCTCCCACAGCTTCACGGTGAACGTCTTATTGCTCTCGACGGTCGCGACAAGGTCTGGGATCAGACGCACCTGGATTGTCTTGTCGGCCTTGTCACCGGCCTTCCATTCAACAATGCCGTTTGTCGGATAGTATTCCTTCCCGGGAACGGCGGCGTTCTCGTCGGTTCCGGACTGCGTCGCCCAGTTGACGCGCACGACACCTTCCTTGCCCGTGCGCTGGAGCTTCAGCGTCGCAAAGGCAGCGCTCTCCGCGACCGTGTACGTGGCGGCCGAGAACTTTACGCTGCCCGTGTTGAACGTGCCGTAGTCGAGCCTGTAGGACGAATCGGCCCTGGCGGCGTCGTCGACATGGGCGACCTTGAGGATGTAGGTTCCCGGCTCGAAGATGCGCTTCTCGACGCAGTCCGTTGCGGACACCACCTCGGCGCCGTCCTTCGTGATGGTGAACACCGCGTCGCCGATTCCGTCGAGAGTCGTGTCGATGAGGGAGAAGTTGTAGTATACGCCGGCGGCGGCCGTGAACTTGAAGTTGTCCTCGGGATCGTCGGTCCAGAGAGTGCGCTTGGCTCCGACGGTCTTCCCGCCGGTCGCGGCGAGCGCGATTGCGTACGCCTCGTCATCGTCCGACACCTGGACTTTCTTCTTCTTGATCGTAGTGGTGTACTTGTCGTAGCTGTCGTTGTATATGCCGAGCGCCGGCGTGATTCCAGAGGCGGCAACCTGGACGTTCTCCGCGGCAGGAGTGGAGAAGCCGCTCACGGCGTTATAGACGACCTTGACCGCGGCATCCGCCGGGACATTGACGATCGCGCCGTTGGGATACGACTTCTTGTCTGTCCCGATGTACCAGGAACCGTCGGTTCCCTTCGTCTTCACCTGCAGCATGCCGAGCGCGGAGCCGCTCTTGAAGGCGACCGCGTTCATTGAGTGCAGGGGGAAGTCGAGACCAAGGCCACTGTTCCCCTCGGAGTCCTTGACCCACACGCGCACATAGTAGACGGCGTTCGCCTTGGCCGTGAACGTAAGCGGAGTTCCGTCGTCGGCGGAGAAAAGCGATCCCGTCGCGGCGACCGCCGTCTCCTTGGTGCCCGAGAGCGTGAATACCTTTGCGCCGAGCGAGAGATCCGTATCCGCCTCTTCCTCCACGAGCGCGGCGCGGAGACGGTAGGTTACGCCGTTGCGCACGGGGATCATGTAGCAGTCATACCAGTCGCCCATGTTGAAGACATGCGGCGTGCTGGACATTCCGGCGGCGGTGGCAGTCGCCACGACATCCGACTCGGCAGTGCCGCTCGCCGCGGCGAGAAGCGTCGCGGTGGATGCCGAGGCCTTGTCGTCCGTAGGATCGAAGGCGTCGCCCTGCGGCGCGGTTGCGCAGTTCACGGCGCGCAATGTGAACAAAGCGTCCGGCAGCGGTTCATCCGCGACTTCGAGAAGCGGATCGTACACGCCGACGTAGTAGTATCCCGAATAGGTTGCCGTTATGGCCGCGCGGCAGTCGTTGCTCTTGTTGCCGACGGTGCTGTTGTAGGCAAGCAGTTTGCCGTCCTTGTCGTACACGTCGAGTCTTATGCTGCCCGGAGCGTCCACCGTCTCGAATGCCCACCGTTCGCCCTTTTCCAGGTATATCCTGCAGAGGGACTCGTCTGCGACCTGGTCGTAGTAGTCGTGGGAGGCGTTGAGACGGCCGGCGAACACGGAAGCCGCAAAGGCGTTGTCGGCATTCAGGTCGGTGAACGGATGGTTCGCCGGCTTGCGCTGCGTCACAGTCATATACTTCATGGTGAACGCAGTCCCAACGTCGTCGCCGGAAACGTAGAACTTGTAGTTCGCCGTCGCCTCCGGGACAATCCAGTACTTGACGCAGTTGGTGGTGTAGCTGAAGTCCTGTATCGTGTCGACGTCGCCTTCGAAGTTGATGTCGATCGCCTCGTTCTCCTTCGTGGTGCGGACGACGTACTTGTACCCCTTGACAAGCTTCGCCTTGCACCAGTATTCGCCAGTGTCGCCGACGAGCTTCGCGCTCAGCGACTGTTCCGCCGTCTTGAACGTAAGTGCCCTTGGCGCGCCCTCCTCGCCCGTCACGGTAAAGCTCTTGATCCCGCTCTGGTAGTAGAGCGTCGTCTTCTGCCCGACCTCGCCGTCGATCCTGACGTAGAATGTTACGCTCTTGGGGTCTCCGGGGTCTTCGCTCGTCCCGTCACCGTAGTCCCACGAACTCGACTCGAGGAAGCAGGCCTTGACGCCGCTGGAGTACTCCTCGTAGTCGAACGACGCCATGAGGAAGTCCTCGAAGTTCTCGCTCTCCGCGACATCGATGCCCAGGTCGTCAACGTCGCCGCCCTGTATCCAGATCGTCGCGGATGCACCGCGGTTGAGACGTATCTTGTAGTATGCGACGCCGAAGTAGTCGTCATACTCGCCCTCGTACGAGTCGTACTCGGCAGTCAGCACGACAGACTGCGACGATTTGAGGCTCATCGCCGCGGCCTCGCAGCTCCCGCTCTTCGCCGCCCAGAGGCTGGAGGCGGCCGCTACGGCCCATACAAACGCCAATGTCTTCTTCATGTCGGTGAGTCCTTTCCTTTATCGAAGATTTATCACTTGCCGGCTTCCTTGCCGACGGAGACGGCGCATCCGCGTCTCGTCGTCGTCGTCTTGACTCGATCCAGCGCGTCGACGTAGTCGATGTCATCGTCGAGCCATGCGGCTCCGCAGACCATCGGCCGCACTGTCGCCTCGTCGTCTCCGCCGCAGTCGGTGCAGCTTGTCGAGCCAAAACCAGGCAGCACGACGGCGCTGAACTTCATCGCGGCGAGCCCTTCGTTGTCCGCGTTGACGGTCGGCAGCCTGAAGGTGCCCTCGAACACGCCGGTCGAGGCCGTGAACTTCACGGTAAAGCCCGCGGCGGCGTTCTTCGCCTGCTTCGTTATCGCGTTGACCTTCTTCTTTGAATCATACGAGAACGTCAAGTCGTAGCCCGCGGGATTCCATGCCGCCGGCACATCGCCGTCGTAGAGCGCCCCCATCCCCTCTGGAATCGCGAAGAACGTCATGACCGCGGAAGGATCCTCCATCAGCGTGCGGACGATCTCGGAGAAGTCCTCGGTCGCGACATACTTGCCGCCGGCCGGATCAAGCGAGACCGCATAGCCGGCGGTCGTGGCCTTCTTCTCGGCATGCCGCCACTGCATCTTGCCGTCGACATCTCCGTAGACAACGCGCCTGAAGCCCTTGCCGGCCTTCGCGTAGTCCGCGGCGCGTTCGCGGTCGAGACGCATGACGCCTGCGACGGAATCAGCGGCCGACAGCGAGAGCAGAGGCAGTCTCGCGTTCGCCCACACGGGCGTCGTCAGCTCGTCGTCCCATTCGTACGGGGCAAGCGTCGCAGAACCGCTGAACTTGACGCCGTTCGGGAGCGTGCCAGCATACTTGACGACGCCGGTCTTTGCCTGCTTGGCCGTCATGCTCATCGCAAGGCTGCCGTCTCCTGCGCAGAGGGCGGTCCCCTCGAACGCACCGCTGTTCTTGAGGCTCACGGTGTAGCTGCCGACAAAATCGTCGGCTGGATTCGCTGCGCTGTACGCCTCGAACGGAATCTCGCAGTCGTATTCGTCGTCGAAGTCGGTTATCTCGACGGAGCCGTCGGCCTTCGCCGTCACGTCGAACGTCCAGTGCTGCGCCCCGGCCGTCACGCCGGCGAGGGTCGCCGTCAACGCGCCGTCAACTCCGCAGGAAGACCAGCTCTTCGAGGCGAACGACACATTCCCGAGGTTGATCGCCCTCAGTTTCGCGCTGATCTTGCCGGTGCGCGGAATCGTCAGCGTCATAAGGCCGTCGAGCCGCTTCGTCGTCTTGCCGATGACGCGGATATCCGAGAACGTGCGTGTCTTGAGAACGGAACCGTTCAGCGGCGACGTCGCGCCGGACTGCTTGACAGCAGGGTCGGAGACCTTCACCGTCACGGACAGCGCGAGCCCCGCGGTCTTCCCCTTCGAGACCCTGTAGACCGCCGTGAACGTGCCGGCGACCGTCGGGACACCGCTGAAGGTGATCGCATCCCTATCGCTTGAATAAGTCGCCTTCACACCGCTCGGGAGAGACCCGCTGACCTTGGCAATGGAAAGAGCGCCGTCCGCATCGAGGTAGGCAGCATCGACATTGACAACGGCCTCGGGAACGGGGATGTATCGCACAGCCGCAATCTCCAAAGCGTCAGTCTCGAACTGCGGCGCGTTCGCGGGAACTATGGTGTACGTAAGCGTGCGGGTCGCGGAGTCGACCTTCGTGCCCGGCAGACCGGAAAGCGTGACCTTGGACGACGTCGCGCCGCTCGCCGGAAGCTCAAGCTGCACCAGCTGCGGCTCGGCGACGCGGCTGGGGAAGCCTACCTCCGATTCCGAGAGCGTGCCCTTCGTGGCCTTCAGCACGCCATCGATGTCGCCCTTCGTGCCTCCAACGCGCTCCACGGCAAGCGTAACCGTTGCGCCCGCGCGGGCATACACGGCGCCGGCCTTCGCCAGAGGCGGATCTACGCTCGTCAGCGAGAGCCGCCCCGGGTTCGCCTTGTCGTCGTCCTCGATCGTGAGGAGGAAGTTCTTCGCGCCGAGACCGGCATCGCTCGTCCCGTCCTCCTGCGTGAGGAAGAACCGGATGGTCTGGTTGCCGTCGGAATAGGGATTGTCGACGATTCTCACGACGGAAGTCCTGACGCTCGCATCGTTGTTGTCCCAGTGGAAGGGATGCCCGTCGTCGCTGAACTCGATGAGGTCAAGGAAGTTCGTCGTGGAATGATCGAGCCACAGGATAGCCGCCGCCTCTCCGGCCGCACCCCCGATGCGCGCGATTTGGATCTCGTATACTCCGTCGCCCTTCTCCTTTATCGATGCCGCGACCGGGTCAAACGAGATGACGCCAGTCTCCCAGATGCGATACGTGAACGTGTCCGCCGTGAGCGCAATCTTGGCCGTCGTCGTCTGGCGGGCTGAATACGTGTTGACGCTCCTGCCGATCGTGAAGTACTCAGAGAAGTCGACTGCGTTTGTGTCGACATTGCTGATGTAGTAGGTCTTGCCGGACGTGATGTTCATCGAAATCGTGAGGTTGCCGTCCGTGATAGTGCCCGCGAGCTCCTTGCCCGTCGGATCGGGCACGTAGACAATGTCGGACTCGAGCGTGTACGCCGCGACGGTAGAGCCGTCCTTGAGGAAGGCGAAGTACGATCCGGCATCGGGATAGCCGTTCTTGTCCGCAGGATAGGAGACCTTCACGTAGCAGTTCGTCTTGGACTTCGGTATCTCGTAGCTGAACACCACGTCGTCGGCGAGATTCGTCGTGACTTCCTTGAGCGTGTCAAGCGCGCCGTTCGCGGTGCGGTTGATTAGGGCAAGCGTCACATCGGCATTCGCGCTCCCCGTCAGGCGGTAGGAAACGAGCGAACCTACCGCCGCGGCATCTACCTTGTAGTAATCCGCGCCGTCCGCAAAGGATAGCGTACCAGTCCTGGACTCGCGCGTGCCAATCGTCGCCGTCGCAGTCAAAACGTCGTCGTTCGACTCTTCGTCGGCGTCGGTGGACGTCTCGAGCAGCTCCTTGATGCGGTCGACATAGACCGTATTGGCCGAATTGGGGCTCACGTTGTTGAACTGGTATATGCGACCGGCGATTCCCGTGGCGAAGTCGCCCGCGGGCCGGAGAAGGATAAGCGCAGGGATGCCAGTCTTGAACTTCCCGGTCTTCTTGTTGGACGTCGCCATGCACTCGGGGCGGCACAGCCCATCCGGAACCGCGTTGTTGAAGAAAGCGGCATTGCGCGCGGCTATCTCCGCCGCCTCGTCCTCCGTTATGCCGTTGCGGGATAGGTACCCCGCGCCGCCCATCACCTTGAGCTCGTCATTCGTCTCGGACGAGTAGTTGTAGGTATAGAATCTGGCGGAGGTCGCATAGGAGTCGTATGTGAGAAGCGAAGGCGTGGAAAGCCCGTCGGCAAGCTTCGGGATGTCTATTGCGACGCAGGCTATCTTCTTCTCCGTCGCCCACGTCTTGAACTCCGGCGTGTCAAGCACCCACTTGTCTGTCGCCGCGCAGTCGGGGCACCACTGGGAGCCGCCGACAAGAATCAGCGTTCCGCCGCCGCTCTGCTTCGCCACCTTGTTCGTGGCGACATCGATATCCATGGTCCACTCGCCCCATCCAAGCGTATCGACAGTCTTTTTGCCGACCCAGGTCGGGTTCGAAGGCGAATTCTCGATCTCGCCAACATAGTCTATGTGGTTAGTTGCAACAGTCTCGAGATTCGTGGTCCCTCCGAGAATGAACAGCGTGATCTGCTTGCCGATGTCCCCGTTGTTCAGCGCGGGAATATCAAGCTCAAGCGTCGCTTTGCTCTGCCCAGCAGCCCAGATGACGTCGTTAGTAGTGACAGACGTGTTGGAGACCGAAAGCTGCAGAAGCTGCGCGGCCGCGGAATCGGGATACACGGCGACGACCTTGTTCGTATAGGCCGTGGCCGCCGCAGCGGAATTGGTGCGCGTAAGGTACACCGAAAGTGTGCGGGCAGCGCCCGGAGCGGAGACCTGAAGACGTGCGTTCGGCGCATCGGCAAAGCCGAACTCGCCGCCAGTGTAGGCAGGTGCCGGATTCGGATCGTAGGCATACTGCTTGAAGATCTTCTTCGCGTAGCTGACGGCGTACTTCGCACCATCGGCCTTGTCTTTGAAGTTGTCGAACTTGTCACCGGTGATCGCCGTGTCGACCAGCAGCGTATCCTTCGTCAACACCGTGCCATCGGCCAGTACAGTGCCCTTCTTCGCTTTCCAGTAGAAGCGGACGAACGGGAAAAACGTCAACGACTGGTTCTTCCAGCACCAGTTGTATGCCGTCCCGCCGTATTTGTCATCGGAGGACTTGTCTTCATTGCAGCCGAAGTAGAAGACGACACCGCTCTCCTTCATCCAGGTCGTGAAGACGCCCTGCGCCATGCAGCGCTCAAGCTTTTTGCAGTGCGAGCAGTCCTCGCCGTTCGACCAGATGGCCAAAAGCGGAAGCCCGTTGTTCACTGCATAATTCTTCACCTCGGTAAATCCGGCATGCCACTGCCCGAGCTTTATGGGCGCACCCGCCTTTGCGCGCGCCGCGAGAATCTTTCCCGTGTCGCTCGCCCAAGCACCAAGCGCTGAAGCGGCAAGCACTGCCGCAATCACGAATTTTACTGTTTTCTTCATTTGGATTCCTCCTTGTCGGCAGCTTCTTCTGAAACAGCCTCCTTGTCGGTTTTTTTAGCATCACCCCAGAAATCGCCCCCGTTTGGAAATTCTATCACCGCATTCTTCCAAAGCCGCTCTCCAAGCTGAGACATCAAGTTTTTCTCAAGCTCTATGCGATACTGCTTGCGAATCTCCTCCTCCGTTTCAACAAGCGTATACTGGTAGGCCTTAAATGTGCAGCGCACAAGCTCGAATTCGTCGACAGGTTCATGACCTTGCCCCTGCGGCTCTTTCCACTTGTCGACGACTTTTACAATTGCTATTCCATCATCAAGGTCAATAGGTCCAGAAATGTCTCCCGCATTTGCCGTCTTCAACCAATCACGCAACTGCTGATTCTCCTCTGTAAACTCCATCAACTGGAAAGAATCCCACTCCTCCGCATATTCTGGATGTATCTGCGCTGACTTCTTCCCTAATTCCGCGAAATCGGCGCCATTTACAACTTTTTCGCGAAAATGATTTGCCTTTTTTCGCGCCTTTTCATTCAACCTGTCGGCATTTTCATTCCATGCGGTTATACGCGCAAGATGGTTGGACACCATCTCATCAGTCACCGTGTAGTACCCATTCGTAGCCAAGGTGTCCCGCAAAATCTCTGCGCGAAGCCCATCCTTCATGAAATCAATAAGAAGACGTCCCTCGTCATTACCAAGACGCGCTAAAACCTTATCCATCGAATCTTTCGGCCGCCCGATGTAATTGAGAAACTTCTTGAACTCGGCCTTGATAAGCTTCTCGGGAACCACAATCCCGGCCTCGTCAGCTGCCTGCCGCACAAGCTCATGTCTTATGTACTCGTCGGGTATCGACCTTTCCATCGACTGGATGTATTTTTTTGCCTTACGGTTCTTAGCCCCCAATTCAATCTTGTTCCGGAGGCGATAGACCTTCTCGTTTAAACTGCGGCGGACGAGAAAATCCTTTTTTGTTATATCAACCCCATTAACGCGCACGATGACGTCGCTTGGCGAAAGGTCCTTCATAAGGACGTTCTTCGCCTCGTCGACATAAATGCCAGGAGCCTTCGGCTCTTCATTCCCGCATCCCGCAAAGAGCAGCACGGCGGAAAGAAACACCTTAGGCAGACTGTACGATCTCAAGAACATTTAGCGCTAAATTTCTTATTCCCCACAACATGAACGGGGGCAAGGAAAACTTCTCTTCCTCACCCCCGCTCACTAACACTCTATTCGAGTGTTCTGCTCAAGTCTCCATCTTACTTGACGTTGACCTTGATGAGCGTGCCGTTCTTGAGGAACTTCTTGGAAGCGGCGCTGTTGAGCTTGGCCGACCAGGAGCCGTAGGCAACCGTGGGATCGGTCGGAGCACCAGCGTAGTCGCTGCCATCGCACACCCAGTAGTCGGCATCAGGGCAGCCAACGCCAGCAATATACTTGAGGTAGTGCGGGTTGATCTTCTCGCCGGCGAAGTTGCCGCTGACGGAGGAGAACCTGGTGTTCTTGAGGTCGTACTTGCCGAGACCCGCGAACGTGAAGTCATAGTTCTCGCCCGAGTCGGAAGTAGCAGCCGCGAACTGACCCTTGAGCTCGAAGTCCTTCGCCTTCTTGCCGATCACGTGACCAAAGTCAATCGTGAGACCTTCGGTGAAGAGCTTCTTGGCGTTGGTGACCTCGAAGAGCTCCTTCTGGGGCTTCGTGGTCCAGAACACCTCGCCGTCATCCGCGAGCTCGGTGAAGCCACCGCAGCAGGGGAGGCACTTGTAGGTGTAGCCCTGGATGTTGAGGGACGTAGGAACGCGGATCGCGCACATCTCAACACCGCCGCCACCCGGCTTGCAGTTGCCAGACGGGTTGATGGTGTAGGAAACCAGCACGCCAGTCGTGGTCTTGCCGGTGAACTTCCAGGTGTAGACCCAAGCGTCCTCAATGACGGGATCCTTGCCAGGAGTGCATGCAGCGTACGCACCAGCGATCGAAGCAACCGCGAGCGCAGCAATCATGAGCTTCTTCATTTGTTTTTTTCCTTTTTGTTGGAGTCGGGCTTGTTGACCCTTCCCCGATACCTTCCGCTTTCCAGAACTCTTGCGGTCACCCGACCGCCTTCGTCCAAGTCCACTTCAGGTGGTTAACTTGTTGTCCCTCGCTCGGTTGAGTCAACTTTCGTTGTGCCCAAGTCTGTTAACCAAGGCCCGGACACCCGTCCGAATTCTCTTCCTTGCTCAAGACGCGAACATTATAGCATATCTTGTGGTCTGTGCGCAAGGGGGTATACAAAAAAAATTTTCGTGTGTATAATATACCCTACGAAATGCGCGGAACCCTTGATTTTATTGGGTCTGCTACATACCTATATGCACGAGCCCCCACACGATGACAAAAAAATTTCAAAAAATTTTTTTGCATTTCGTGTATTTCGTGGTTTGCACCTCTCCCCTCAGAATACACGAAACCGAAGCGCTGAAGATGACGCTTCGGTATCGAGCAACAAGTTTAACCAAGTGAATGTATGCACGCGATGACAGCCGATGACAAACTTATTCAAAAAAAAATCACAATCAACCTGGTAGGGGCGGCACCCCGTGCCGACCGCAACGGTTTCGCGTGATCTGTCCCCAGGGCTCCTCAGGGCTCCTTCGCAGGCGGCGGCCGAAGGCTCCTCCTCAGGGACCCTCGGCGAATACGCCGTATCCCTTCGCTCGGACCTTCGCTCCCCCGCCTGCCAACCTGAATCCTTGCAACCAGACGAAAACCCCAGTTCTTAGAAACACGAAACCGAAGCGCTGAAGATGACGCTTCGGTATCGAGCAACAAGTTTAACCAAGTGAATGTATGCGCGCGATGACACCCGATGACAAACTTATTCAAAAAAATCACAATCAACCTGGTAGGGGCGGCACTCCGTGCCGACCGCAACGGTTTCGCGTGGTCTGTTCCTAGAGCCCTGTGGGTTCACTCGCCAGAACGTGCGATACTGGAGCAAAGATCCGAGCGAGGGGATATTGCGACATAATGACACAAAAGAGAAAATATGTCACAATTTTAACCTCCTAAACCCCATTTTCCCCCATGGCACTCAAATTGCTTCCATTTATGTAAGAAAAAGGAGACAAAACAATGAACGCCAATTTTGAACCAGCAGAAGACAACGAAAAGTGCCTGGAGAAGTTCGGAACCGACCTGACCGCGCTTGCGCGGACGGGCAAGCTCGACCCCGTCATCGGGCGCGACACGGAAATCCGCGACGTCATCCGCATACTTTCGAGAAAGACAAAGAACAATCCAGTCCTCATCGGCGAACCCGGCGTCGGCAAGACCGCCATCGTCGAAGGACTCGCGCAGCGCATCGTGAGAGGCGACGTGCCGGAGGGCCTCAAGGACCGCACGGTCTTTTCGCTCGACATGACCGCGCTGATGGCGGGAGCCATGTACCGAGGCCAGTTCGAGGAGCGATTGAAGGCCGTATTAAAGAAGATAAAGGAGTCCGAGGGGAAGATAATCCTCTTCATCGACGAGATCCACACGATCGTCGGCGCGGGAAAGACCGAGGGCTCCTCCGACGCGGGCAACATGCTCAAGCCCCTTCTCGCTCGCGGCGAACTTCACTGCGTCGGCGCGACGACGCTCGACGAGTACCGCAAGTACATGGAGTCCGACAAGGCGCTCGAGCGCCGCTTCCAGCCCGTGCAGGTCGACGCGCCGAGCGAGGAGGACGCAATCTCGATACTGCGCGGCATCAAGGAGCGCTTCGAGAAGTACCACAACGTGCACATCCGCGACGAGGCGCTCGTGAGCGCCGTAGTCCTCTCTTCGCGCTACATCCAGGACCGCTTCCTCCCCGACAAGGCGATCGACCTTCTCGACGAGGCGTGCGCGCGCATCAGGACGGAAATGGATTCCTGCCCGCAGGAACTCGACGAGATCTCGCGGCACGTCAGGCGCCTCGAGATCGAGGAGATCGCGCTAAAGAAGGAGAAGGACGACGCGTCCAAGAAGCGATTAGAGGAACTGCAGGCGGAGCTTAAGGGGCTTCGCGAGAAGATGGACGCGATGACCGCGCAGTGGAAGCACGAGAAGGCGGCGATCGAGGAGGTACGCAAGGTGCGCGCAGACCTCGAGCAGGCGCGCATCCGCCACCAGCAGGCCGTGGACGCGGGCGATCTCAACGCCGCGGCGAAGCTGCAGTACGGCGACATCCCGGCGCTTGAGAAGCGCCTTAGGGAGCACGAAGCGGCGGTAAAGTGCGGCGATGCCGCGCTCCTGAGCGAGGTCGTGACCTCGGACGAAATCGCCGAGGTCGTCTCGCGCTGGAGCGGCATTCCTGTGACGAAGCTCGTGGAGGGCGAACGCGAGAAGCTGATGCGCCTCGGCGAGGTGCTGCACCAGCGCGTGATCGGCCAGGACAAGGCGGTCGACGCGGTTGCGGACGCGGTGCTCAGGTCCCGCGCCGGAATCAAGAACCGCAACAGGCCGGTGGGCGCGTTCCTTTTCCTCGGGCCGACGGGCGTCGGCAAGACGGAGCTCGCGAAGGCGCTCGCGCAGGAGCTCTTCGACGACGAGAACGCGATGGTCCGGCTCGACATGTCGGAGTACATGGAGAAGTTCGCCGTCTCCCGCCTCGTCGGGGCGCCGCCCGGATACGTCGGCTACGACGAGGGCGGGCAGCTCACGGAGGCGGTGCGCAGGAAGCAGTTCTCGGTCGTCCTCCTGGACGAGATCGAGAAGGCGCATCCGGACGTCTTCAACATGCTGCTGCAGGTCCTCGACGACGGACGGCTCACCGACAGCCACGGAAGGACCGTGTCGTTCAAGAACACGGTGATAATCATGACCTCGAACGCACCGAAGGACGCGCTCAAGGACATCTTCCGCCCGGAGTTCCTGAACCGCCTCGACGAGATTCTCGAGTTCGATTCCCTGAACGAAAAGCAGATAGCCGAGATCGTGAAACTCCAGCTGAAGGATTTCGCAAAGCGTCTCGCGGAGCAGGGATTCAAGCTCGACGTCGACGACAAGGCGCTCGCGCAGCTCGCGAAGGACGGCTACGACCCCGCGTTCGGCGCGAGGCCGGTGAAGCGCGCGATCCAGCGAGAGCTCGAGAACCCGATCGCGAAGAACATCATCGCGGGGAAGTATCTCCCTGGCGCGGTGATAAAGGTGACGGCGAAGAACGGCGCGATATCGGTATAAGCCGACGTCAGACGACCGGGCGGATGTACTTCGACTTGAGCGCGCGCC
Source organism: uncultured Lentisphaerota bacterium (assembly GCA_900321255.1). Lineage (GTDB taxonomy): Bacteria > Verrucomicrobiota > Kiritimatiellia > RFP12 > UBA1067 > UBA1067. The sequence goes on from ONVK01000006.1 coordinate 46,115, forward strand.
AGAGGACCACGCACGACGCCGAAAGCGGGATCGCGAGAAGGAGCCCGAGAACTGGACCGAGGACCGTGCCCCAGAAGAAGAACGAGAAGATCACCCCGGCGTAGCCGAGGCCTGTCTTGTTGCCCTGGATCTTCGGCGTGATGAGATAGCCGTCGAGCACCTGGCCGATCGCCCACACGGCGAGCACGAGCACGAGCCGCGTGGTCGACCCGGCGGCGCCGAAGTAGGCGAGCGGCAGCGCGATCGGAAGGCAAACCACCGTGCCGAAGAGTGGCACGAGGTTCAGGACGCCGAGCGTGAAGCCGATGAGAAAGCCGTAGGGCAGCCCGACAAGCGCGAAGCCAAGCCCGTAGTAGACGCCTTCGATAAGGCAGATGACCGTCTGGCGCTGGAAGAAGCTGACGAGGATCTCGACGAAGGCGTCGATCTGCTCGGCGACGAAGTCGCGCGTCTCCGGCTTGAGGAACGCGAGCTGCGCGACGACGTCGCTCCCGCGTCTCGGCCTGGACGTCAGGAAGAACACGAAGAAGATCAGCGTGACGAGCGCCGAGAGGACGCCGCTCGCGAACTTGAGCGCCCCAGACCCCGCCTTGAGCGCAGCGCCGCCGTAGTTCGTGTAGAGATCGCCGATGTTCTCGTATCTGACGCCGAGCTGGTCGAGGAGCGAGACGGATTTCGGGAAAGTCGTCCTGAACCAGTCGAGGACCTGGTGCGCCATCGCCGGCCCCTGCCGGATGAGATTCGATATCTGGTCGACGGTCACCGCGCCCGCATGCCACAGGAAAAGACCGAGAGGGATGAAGATCGTCAGGAGCATCACGGCAAGGGCGAGCGTCTGGTTTCTGATGTATTTCTGCCACCACGCGTAGTACGGCTTGAAAAAGAGCGAAAGGAAGAACCCGAGCACAACTGGGATTATCGCCGCCGACGCAAACGAGAGCACCTTGAAGACAACCCACGCAACGAACGCGACAAACGCGAAGACCAGCGACAGAGACAGGACTGTCAGCCCCGCCGCCACAGTTTTCTTCTGCCCGTCCGTGAACTCGATCATGAGACCTCCTTCGACTGCTCCAGTGCAGACGCTCAGGTTACGCTCGTTCCGCCGCCGGCCGCAGAAGCGGGCGAGACGACCCCTCCGCAGACACCCGGTTCGCCGGCGAAGAGTATCATGCCTTCGCTGACTCCGACCGACATCTTCCTCGGCGCGAGGTTCGCGACGAAGACGACTTCCTTCCCGACGAGCGCAGCCGGGTCGGGATAGGCCCCGCGGATTCCCGAGAAGATCGTGCGCTTCCCGAGCGAGCCAGCGTCAAGGACGAACTTGAGCAGCTTCGAGCTCTTTGGAACGATCTCGCAGCTCTCGACGACGCCGACCCTGAGGTCGAGCTTCTCGAAATCCGGGAACGCGATCTCGGGCTTCAGCGGCGCAGACTGCCCCTCCTGGCCCCCGACCCCTGACTCCTGACTCCTGACCCCTGACTCCTGACCCCTATCCCCTGACCCCTTGTTCTTGCTCGCCCTCGACTCGTGCGCGACTTCGCCGGAATCGGCCGGCTTCACCGTTGCCGCGGCAATCATCGCGTCAACCTGTTTGGAGTCGATGCGGCTCGCGAGATACTCGTACTCGCCAAGAGAAACGCCCTCGATGGCCGTGTCGCGGGAATCCCATGTCCACTCCGCCTCGCCGAAGAGCTTCATCGCCTTGTCTGCGTAGACCGGGAGAATGGGCTTTAGGTAAATCGCCAAGATGCGGAACGCGTTGAGCGCGGCCGTGAGGACGACGCGAGTCGCCTCCGCGTCGGTCTTCACCGTCTTCCACGGCTCCTTGCGGTCGAAATACTCGTTCGCCGCGTCTGCGAGCCGGCAGATCTCGACGACCGCCAAGTTGAAGCGGCGGTCCTCGTAGTTGCGCGCAATCGTCTCGCCACCGTCGCGGAGCTTCTTCAAAAGCGCCAGCTCCTCGTCGTGCCCGGCAAGCGTGGCGAGCTTGCCGTCGAGCTTCTTCTGGAGCATCTGCGCGGAGCGCGAGGCGATGTTCGTGATCTTGCCGACGAGATCGGAGTTGACGCGCTGGACGAAGTCCGCGAGATTCAAGTCCATGTCGTCGGTCGTGCCGCCGAGCTTCGCCGCGTAGTAGTACCTGAGCGCCTCGGGCGGGAGATGGTCGAGATAGGTCCGCGCGTTGACGAACGTGCCCTTCGACTTCGACATCTTCTCGCCGTTGACGGTGAGAAAGCCGTGGACGAAGATCTTGTCCGGCTGCTGGAAGCCGGCGACGTTGAGCATCCCAGGCCAGAAGAGGCAGTGGAACCTAATGATGTCCTTGCCGATGAAATGGTAGCGCTCGGCGTCAGGGTTCTGCCACCAGTCCTCGAACTTCTCGCCGTTCTTCTCGCACCAGTTCCTGAGCGAGGCGAGATAGCCGATCGGCGCGTCGACCCAGACGTAGAAGAACTTGTCCTTGTGGCCGGGAATCTCGAAGCCGAAGTACGGCGCGTCGCGCGAGATGCACCAGCCGCGCAAGGGCTCCTTGAACCACTCGAGAAGCTTGTTGGAGACGTCGCTCGTCGTGTGGCCCGGGATCCACTTCTCGAGGAAGTCGTGCTGCGGCTCGAGCTCGAAGTAGAGATGCTCCGACTCCTTCACGACCGGCGTTCCGCCGCAGGTCGTGCACTTCGGGGCCCCGAGCTCCTCGGCGCCGTAGGTCGAGCCGCACTTGTCGCAGCTGTCGCCGTACTGGTTCTCCGCGCCGCACTTCGGGCAGGTGCCCTTGACGAAGCGGTCGGGGAGGAACATCTTGCAGTGCTCGCAGTAGAGCTGCGGAGACGACTTCTTCGTTATGCCGCCCGACTTCTCCATCGCCGCGAAGATCTGCTCCGAGAACGCCTTGTTCTCGGGCGAGTTCGTCGTGTAGTAGTTGTCGAACGCGACCTGGAAGTCCGTGAAGTCCTTGAGGTGTATCGCGTGCGTGCGCGCGATGAGGTCCTCGGGCGTGACGCCCTCCTTGCGGGCGCGGATCATCACGGGCGTGCCATGCGTGTCGTCCGCGCAGACGTAGACGCACTCGTTCCCGCGCAGCTTCTGGAAGCGCACCCAGAAGTCGGTCTGGATGTATTCCACCAGGTGCCCGAGGTGGATGTCACCGTTCGCGTACGGAAGCGCGCTCGTAACGACTATGCGTCTCTTCTTTTCCGGCATGGCTGGTCTCCGGCCCGCAAAGGCGGCCTTACTTCGTCGAAGTGCGGTCGTTGTATTCGCCCGTCTCCGTGTTGATGCGGATCACGTCGCCCTCGTTGATGAAGAGCGGGACGGCCAGCGTATAGCCGCCCTCGACGGTCGCCGGCTTGGTGACCTTGCCGGACGCGGTGTTGCCCTTGACGCCGGGCTCGACCTTGATGACCTTGCGCTCTACGAGCTGGGGAAGGTCGACGCCGATGACCTTGTCGTTGAAGAACAGCGCCTTGACCTCCATCTCGTCCATGAGGAAGTACTTCTTGTCGCCCATGACG
>ONVK01000026.1 GCA_900321255.1 uncultured Lentisphaerota bacterium
CAAGGACTTGTCGGGGACAATCGGCGGCGCTGGTGGTGTCGGCGGCTTGCTGTACCTCGCCATTTCCAACTCCTCCACTCCCAACTCCTCCACTCGCCAGCTTTACATTCCATTCTACGACGCCTACGGCAACATCATGGGCTACTATGACGCACAGGGCAATGTAGTCGCGCAGTACACATACGACGCGTTCGGCAAGCTTATTTCCAGCAGCGGCCCAATGTCTGATGTCTTCTTATTCCGCTACTCGACGAAGTATTTTGACGTTGAGACTGGTTTCTACTACTATGGCTATCGTTTCTACTCGCCTGAGCTGATGCGTTGGATAACAAGGGATCCGATTGGGGAAGAGGGAGGTGGAAATCTTTACGCGATGTGTGGGAATGATTCAGTATCTTTTTTCGATGCATTAGGAATGTGGCGAATGATTAGTGGCGCATACTTAGTTCGGGAGAAAGATGCAAAACGCGTAGAGTATAAGGCGGCCATGAAAATTATGGTTCTTCTTGATAAGTTAAACACTTATTACGGCAAGGAAGGGCACAGACTGTATGACGCGCAGTTGAAAGATATGGTTAGAACACCTGTCAGCGCGATAAAAGATGAGATTGACAAAAATCCTGATAATGTGTACTTGATTGCGCATGGTGGGTTAAGTGTGAATGGAAATGTTTGGAAAAAGCGTTACTATGTTTGGAACTCAACAGATTCTGTGGTTGAATGGTTGGATATATCTCACGATGGGAAACCGGTAACGCCATTGTCTCAATTTGGCAATAAACTCAAAATCCAAAATGTGTATGCCTGTTACCTTTCACCAGAAGATAGAAAGGTTGCTGTTCCTGGGGTCGGAGATGTTGTGAGCAGAAAATCAAATCTAGATCAAAGAATGACAGACCTTCTTAAAGTGCTAACGGAAAAGTACAAGAAAAATGGCAAGCAAAAATGCACCATAAAAGTCACGGTGTACGAGGGAGAGCGCAATAGAGTAAGTGGCGGGCAATTTTATGGAACGAGAGAGGCAAAGAGATTCTGGAAAGAACGCAGTCCATATAACAAAGAAGGAGCGAGGAAATGGTGGGAAGAATAGTAATTGGCTTGGCTGTCTTGTCGAGTGTCATGTTTATTGGAGGATGCCGATATGATGCTGTCAATAGATGTAGCGACGTGGTTTTGGTGCAAGTGAAGCCAAATGGTGTCGCGGTGGCGAATGGACTGCCTGTTGATTCTATTAGCAGCGCAAGGCTAATTCGGCAAACGAGCGAATCCGAACTCCACGCGATTCTTATTCCAGATAAGAGATCTTCGGTTAGAGACATATTTCATGTGATGGGATTATTTGCGGCAGCAGGGGCCCCGGACTTCTATATGAGAACACGACTAGGAACATTAATGAATGTTTCATATTCTATAGCAGAGGACAGGACTGATATTGTCGACGAAGGCTGTCAGGTGGACGAGTTTGTGATGGATGGTATAAGATTTTTTGCCTGGAAGAACCTTTCTGAGTTATCTGTTGAACGTCAGGATTGGTTTGATTACAAAGACGCACCATGCACTAATGTGTATTTGAAGGCGTCGGCTCTCATGGCCAATGCTCGAAAAGGTCGTGTTGGTGACAGGGTCGCAAAGCTTTTCTGTGCTGGAAGCACGCATAGTGAGCGTTGCCTTGATTTTATGGCGGCGGCAGCCGAGAACGGATACAAATGTGTTTTCCTAAGTTCATTTGATCAATAGAGAATTCTGGTACAATCATGTGTGCTAAGAAATGACATATGTTTACCGTAGAGTTTGGTTTCACAAGCGGTCGCGCTACGACCACCTCGACAGGCGCGTGCAGAAGGTCACGTCCGCCGCGACGCATACTTATTTCTACGACGGCTGGATGCTGGTCGTCCATCATTGACGCGAATGAATAATTATGGGATAATACGGGCGAATTGAAGGTAGATGAATATGGACAAGAAACTTTTTGAAGGTGACAAACTCGGTAAACGCGATCTGCTTTTCGCGATTCTGGCTGCTGTCGGCTTTACCTTGGTATATCTCATCTTCTCTCCGCGCGGGCTTGATCCCGCGCTCTGGGATGAAATGGCCGTAGCTGCCGGGATAAGGCCTCCGGCGAAGATCTTTCATGGCCTGTGGTGCGTTCTCGTTTCGCACTGCCTTGGGGCTTTTGGGGCGCAGAGCATAGCGCAGGCGCTCAGGATCATTGGCGCCGTTGTGGGCGGAGTGTCGGCCCTCTTTGTGTATCTCGTGGTGCGGCAGATCCTCGCGGCCCTCACGCGTGTCAAAAGCCTTGAACCATGGAGTAGGATCGCGTCGCTCTTCTCCATGCTCGCGACGATCTGCTTCTGCGCGGGTGATGCCGCCTTCCGAGGAGTATCACCCATCTCGTCGGCGGCCTTTCAGTTCCTGGGGCTGATAGTCTCGCTCCACGTCTTCCTCCGATTCCTGAAAGTCGGCGGCTTATGGAGGATTCTCCTCTCGATGCTGTTCGCCGGTTTCGTCGCCGGCGAGACGATCATCGGGTTGCTGCTCCCTGCCGTCTACTATGTCGCCAGTCGGCTTGCGCTTGCCGAGGCAATCAACGACAAGCAGAAGCTCGACGACGATCCAGGGCATTTGGCTTTCATGCCGTATTGGCGCATGTTCTTCTCGTTTGTGTTCGGCTTTGCGGCAATCGTGTCGCTGAACATCGTGGCCTTCGTCTCGCGCGGCGGACTCGAGGCGAGCGAATGGAGCGCCTTTGACCTCGCGTTTCACTATGCCGTCGACTACTACGGCGCCCTTGCGGCGGCGGCTTCGCCAATCGGCTGGCTGCTTGCCGTTACGTTTTCGCTCTTCCCCCTCGTCGTGTCTCTCGTCCTGTTTCCGATGCTCAGCCGGAACACCGAGCCGATAAGGTTCAGGATCGGGATTGTGCTCCTCCTCGCGGGCGTGTTGGCGCTTGTCCAGTGCGGGCTTCTCCCGTATACGCGGCTCTGGTCCTTCTCTTCGGGCGCAGTCGAGATCAACTCCGACTTCCTTGAGTGCGTGTTCATGCTCATGACGGTCATAACGCTTGCGCTCGCGGCGTCGTGCTTCGCCATCGGGAGCCAAGAGGTGTTTTACCTGGACGAAGACGACATGACGTTCAAGGTCGCGGAGCCGCGCGGCCCCGTGATGCGCAACCTCGTGCAGGGCGTCGTCATCGTCTGCATGCTGCCGCTCGTGTTGCGCGTCTACCGCCCCGTCGAAACCGAGCTTAGGTCGCTGGTGCACGACGCCGTCGTTGAGACGGTGCGTGAGTGCGGTGATTCGAAGTTCCTCTTCACCGACGGGCGCCTTGACCCCGGGATCGAGCTCATTGCCTCTCTCATGGGGTCGCAGGTGAAGCCGCTCAACATGATGAGCGGGCCTTCGTCGTGGGAGAAGTACATTCGCACGAGGAACTTCGAGGAGGGATCGCCCGACCGCGCCTCGGCGGAAATCGGCGTTCCCGTTCTTCTGCGCGTGTGGGCCGGCGAGATGACGAACGGCATGGACAATGCCGCCGTCCAGCTCGGCTTCGAGTTCTGGAAGAGGGCGAGGAAGCCGCTTCCAAAGTGCTCGGGCTTTGTCGCGCGCGAGAAGGGGCTTTCCGACGCGGAGGCGGAGCGCGGCATATCCGTCGCGAACGCAATCGCCGCGCGCATCATAAGGGCCGCGAAGGAGCATCCGCACGTCGCCGTCTCGCCTGCGCTCAGAAGCGCAGTCTCGGCCGTCTCGTGGCGCATCTCGCGCTTCGCCCGCATGAGGGACGACGAGCAGCTTGCGAACGAACTTGACGAGTGGAACGACGCCGTCAAGCACCTGATGCGCCTGATCGACTACGAGCGCATGCGCACGTTCATGCAGATGACGCCCTACGAGGGACTTCGGCTGTCGCTCCGCCGCGCCGACTTCGTCGAGGCGCGCAAATACGGCGCGACGGTCCTGCAGATCGACCCAGAGGACCCAGAGGCGAACTTCGGCACCGGCATGGCGTTCCTCATGGAGGAGAAGCTCAAGGAGGCGGAGTTCTATCTCGAGCGTACGCTCGTGAGGCGTCCCGACGAGCCCGCGGTCCTCAACAACCTCTCGATAATATTCCGCAAGACAAACCGCCTCGAAAAGTCGCTTGAATACGTCAAGAGAGCGCACGAACTCGCCCCGGAGAACGAGGAGATAGCCCGTACGCTCAAGGATACCGAGCGCGCTGTCGCGAAGCGCAGCGAAGCGCTTAAATCGGCTTTCAGGCGATGAAGGCCCTTGTCCAGCGCGTCACCGAGGCGAGCGTGACGATTGACGGCGAGGTTGTCGCCGAGATCGCCAAGGGGTATCTCGTGCTCTTCGGCGTGACACACGGCGACACGGAGGCGATGGCAGACAAGCTCGCCTCGCGCATCGTCAAGCTGAGGATCTTCGAGGACGAGAACGGCAAGACGAACAGGTCGATTGAGGACGTGGCGGGGTCTGTTATCGTCGTCTCGCAGTTCACGCTATACGCCGACACCGACCACGGCAATCGCCCGGGCTTCTCGGCGGCGGCAAGGCCCGATCTCGCAGTTCCGCTCTACGAACGCTTCGTGGCCGATCTTAAGGCGGCGCTCGGCCCCGAAAGGGTGGGAACCGGGCGCTTCGGGGCCGACATGAAGGTGCGCCTTCTAAACGACGGCCCGTTCACCGTCGAGCTCAGCGAGCGATCGTAGCGGCCGAAATCTTCTTCTCGAGCTCCGCCTTGAGGCCCTTGAACTCGTCGGACTCGAACGGCTTGTCGTTCCAGTCGATGAAGGTCTGCTGGAGATCCATGAAGAATTTGCGCATCGCCGCCTTGTCGTCAATAGCGTATTCGCCGAGGAGCACCTTTTCCACCATGTCGAACATGACTTTCTGGCGGGCGACGGGCGTTGTCGCGTCAGACTCGGAGAAGGCGTTCTGCTGGAGATAGACGGCGTCGAGGAATTCCGCCTTCAGGTAGGTCGTGAAGTCGGAGAGGGACGTTCCCTCCTCGCCGACGACCTTCATCATCTGGCCGACTTCGTTGCCTTTCCTGAGGACGCCGCGCGCCTTCTCGACCCTGGACTGCTCGATGACGGAGTTGTAGTGGCTCCAGCTGTCGAGCGGGTCGATCGCGGGGTAGCGGCGTGCGTCGGAGCGCGCGCGCGAAAGCCCGTGGAAGCCGCCTACGACCTTCAACGTCGCCTGGGTCACCGGCTCGTCGAAGTTGCCGCCTGCGGGCGAGACCGTGCCGCCGATGGTTACGGAACCGGTCTGGCCGTTCTTGAGCATCACGCGGCCCGCGCGCTCGTAGAACGCCGCGATGCGCGACTCGAGGTAGGCCGGGAACGCCTCTTCGCCCGGGATCTCCTCGAGACGACCAGAGAGCTCGCGCATCGCCTGCGCCCAGCGGGAGGTCGAGTCGGCGAGAACGAGGACGTTGAGGCCCATCTGGCGGAAGTATTCCGCAAGCGTCACCGCCGTGTACACGGAGGCCTCGCGCGAGGCGACCGGCATCGACGAGGTGTTGCAGATTATTATCGTGCGCTTCATCAGCGACTGGCCGGTCTTGGGGTCGACGATCTCGGGGAATTCCTTGAGCGTCTCGACAACCTCGCCAGCGCGCTCGCCGCACGCGGCGGAAATCACGACGTCCACCTTCGCATAGCGCGCGGTAGTCTGCTGGAGAACCGTCTTTCCCGCGCCGAAGGGCCCGGGGATGCAGTATGTCCCGCCGATGGCGACGGGGAAGAACGTGTCGATCGTGCGGACCGTAGTCTCGAGCGTCTCGGTTGGGGCGAGACGGTCCTTGAAGCACTTGATCGGCACCTTGACGGGCCAGCGCTGCATCATCTGCACCGGGACGTCCTTCCCGTCTGCGCCGGTCAGGGTCGCGATCGTGTCGGTAACGGTGTAGTCGCCGTTCGGAGCGAGCGACTTGACCGTGTAGACGCCGCGCAGCGCGAAGGGAACCATGATCTTGTGGCCGGGCATCGTCTTGTCGTCGAAGATGCCTTCTGTGACCCAGCCGAGGAAGTCGCCTGCGGTGACGCGGTCTCCGACCTTCGCGATCTGGTGGAAGTCCCACTTCCTGTCGCGGGGGAGGCCGGGGATGTACATGCCGCGCTGCAGGAAGAACTCTGCGTCCTTGGATATCTTGCTCGCCTCCTTGGCGAGGTCGGCGAGAGGGTTCTGAAGGCCGTCGTAGACCTGCGCGAGCATTCCTGGCCCGAGTTCCGCTGCGAGGAGCTCGCCCGTGAACTCCACACGGTCGTCAACCATTAGGTCCGTCGTCGAGTCGAACACCTGCATGTCGCAGCGCGTGCCGCGCACGCGGACGATCTCGGCCATCAGCTTCTTGTCGCCGCATATGGCGTAGCCGACTTCGTTCTGCGCTACTGCGCCGTCGAAGGCGACCGTGATCATGTTACCGTTGACGAGTACGATTTTTCCGGTGGTTGTCATGGAGATATAGAGTTAAAAGTTTGAAGTTTGAAGTTTAAAGTTTGAAGTTTGAAGTTTGAAGTTTAAAGTGATGGCGGTGGTGGTTAGAAGGTGAGTTTTGTGTCTTCTGTAAGCCGGTCGAAGGCAGCGTTGCCTTTTTCCTTTGAGGCGGCGGAGCGGTGAATCGCCGTCTTCAGGCGGACGGCGTATGTCGCGAGAGCGCCCTTGCCAAGCGGAGATTCGGGCGGCGTCAGCTCGCCGGCCGCATCCCACCATACCCTGTCTATCAGGTTCTGGCGCTTCGCTACATCCTTCTCGGTGAAGCATGCGGTGATGCGGTTCTTCCAGTAGAGCGAGCAGCCGTCTGCCCGGCGCATGTACTTTGCGCCGTTTCTCGCGGCGGCCATTGCGTTGCGCAGCTGCGTCTCGAGGTCGTTCCATCCCGACGAGGCGACGATGTCGTCTGCATCGGGAGCCGCGGCGATGAACTTCTCCCAGCTGATCGGCGCGGGCGCGTCGAACTGGAGGGCGGGAAGACTCGCGACTATGTAGTCGACGGACATTACTTGAGGAGTTTCGCGAGGTCCGGGCGGAGGCGCTTGGCGAGTTCTTCCGCAATCACATCGCCGGTGAACGCGTGCTCCACGCGCCCGCCGTCGGTCTTGACCGAGAATCCGGTGCCGAGCGCATCGTCCATTACAACGGTTATGCTGCCCTGCGCGGCGAGCTGCGCCTTTAGCGCTGCCGCGAGCTTCGGGTTTGCGGCGACCTCGACGGGCCCTACGAGGCCCTTGACCGCTTCTGCGACGAGTGCGGCTACGGTCTTTTCGTCCGCAAGCGCCTTGTCGACGTCCGCCTTAAGGACGTTCTCGAGAAGGGCGGTGACCGACGACTCGATCTTGAGCATCGTGTCGCGTTCGGCCTGGCGGACGGTCTCTGCGGCGCGCGCTGCGTAGTCTGCGGCGGCCTTTTCCGCGTCCGCCTTGGACTTCGCCGCCTCTGCCTGCGCCGTTTTCACGATGTCGGCGGCCTTCGCCTTCGCGTCGGATATAATCTTATCCGCCTCGGCGCGCGCCTTCTCGACGCCTTCGCGGTTTATCTTCTCCAAGAGACTCTGCAGATCTTCAGACATGTCGTTCCTCCAAAAAAGTGTATGAAATTATATCTTTTTTGTGGCCGACAAGTCAAGGCAGAGGGCGAATTTTTTGGCATAATGAGGGCGTAAGAAAACACCAGAAACGAGAAATCGAGGCATGAGAGCGTCAAGCGTAGCCGCTTCGGCGGGAAGATTGCGATAGAGGAAGTGAAGTAACATCTGCGGGGTTTTGGCATCGCCGCGCAGCGAGACTGATAGCGGTGGCGCGGACGCGGTGGGGCGTGTTTCGGCTTAGGGCGAGAATCGCCACGCCGCCCGATGGCTCGCGGGGCTCTCGTTCGGCTCCAGGCTCGCGACGGCTCTCGCACATCAGACAATGAGCCGAGTTTAGCCTGCCGTGCCTCGGCGTCTATCACTGGTTGCGTACGCAAGTCACTCTTACGCCTGCGACCTTCCGCCTGCCTCACCCGCGACCATCGGCTCGTCGCGGCTACAACCTTGCGGTAGAAAACACATGCCGCCGAAACACCCCCACCGCGTCCGCGCGGCAAATCCGTTGCGCCGACCAGGGGCGCATCTCCGAGGCGCTCGGTTTCCCATGGCAAGTCCGTCGCGATTTCGTCCGCGCCGTAATCTCATTTCACCGCGCTTGATTTTGGCGCGGCGTTTTCGCTATAATACACACATCCCGCGAGGCGAACGGTAGTCCCCCAATGGTAGGGGCGGCACTCCGTGCCGACCGCACGCGGCGCGGGGTCATAGTCCGGAAAACGAGAGCAATCTCCGCCGGGCGCTTGTCAATGTAGCATCTACGCTACACGTCGTTCCTGCAAAATACGACCAATATTTAGGATAGAACGGCATGTAAGTGGAGATGCGCCTAGTTGGGCGCATTTTCTTTTCGTGTATTCTATCCGGGCCCTTGGTCGGGCTTTGCAGGAGTGCACGAGAGGAAATGCGCTCTTTTCATGCATAAATAGGGTGTTTGCGGCGGTTTCAGCGCAAGGAAGATTTCGTCCGCGCCATAATATCACGCATGAATGCGACGGCGCGGACGGTCTTGGGAAGTGTAAGTATTGTGCATTTGAGGCTTCAAACGGGTGATGGTGGTTCTGTCCGCTATTCGGCATCGCTCCGCGAGGAGGAGCTAAAGAACAAGGTCGCTGCCGACTGGTTTGGCGCGTTTGACTGTACGCGCATCATCGGCAACATAGACTTCTGCGTTGACATTCCTGCGACGGAGCTTTCCCTCGGTTATGATGCGGAACCGATGCTCTGGGCGGAGGCTAAGGCCGGTAGCAAGAAGGATATAGTCGCGAGCTTTGTCCAGCTGATTCTGACGATAGGCGGAGGGCATACCGCCGACAAGAACCTACCGCCGCACTTCCTCGGCGCATTTGACGCTGAAAAGATTGCCTTCATACCTTATAATGCCGTCCTTGACGTCCTCGGCAAGAACGACTTCGACTGGACCGTTGCGCCGAGCGACCATGAGACCAAGGAGTTCGGGGAGCTTTACGCGCTTGCCAAGGGCGTCATCGAGCGAGAGAAGCTGCTATTCTTCTACGACCGTGACGAGGCGGAGCTTCGGCGCTTTGTTAAGTCCAACTTCAAGTCGGGACGCCGAGACGTCTCGAAGATTCTCATAAATAAGAACAACTTCACCCACATCTACCGCCAGTGGCGCGAGGCCGTCATGCCGTTCATCGCCGCGCCGTGGGACGTCCTCAAGAAGAAATACGGCATTTACGACCGTGATTTCTATCTTGCCGAGATGAACATTGACGATAACGGCACTGCCGACATCGCCGACGACCACGTGGCCAACGACTTCTACATAACATTCGACGCGAAGTCCTCGATGCCATACGCGGTCAAGCGCAAGAACGAGGACGACCTCTTTTCCACGCTTGCATTCGGCTTTAAGGACGGCGGGATCGACGCCTACGCCGCGTTCTGGCGCCGATACAAGCGCCCTCCGCGCAAGGAGTACTGGAACTTCATCGTCAACCGCCTCGACCTGCTTGTCCCTCAGGACGTGCGCGAGCGCAAGGGATCTTTCTTCACGCCGAAGAAGTGGGTGGAATTATCCCAGCATTACCTTGAGCTTGCCCTTGGCGAGAACTGGCAGGACGAGTATTATGTCTGGGACTGCGCGGGCGGCACCGGCAACCTCGAAGTCGGGCTGACGAACAAGTACAACGTATTCGTCTCAACGCTTGACCAGCAGGACATAGACGTTATCCATGAGCGTATCAAGAACGGCGCAAACCTCCTTGACTCCCATGTCTTCCAGTTTGACTTCCTCAATGACTCCTTCGACAAGCTTCCGCCCGCGCTGAAAGAGATTATAGACGATCCAGAGAAGCGCAAGAAGCTCGTAATCTACATCAACCCGCCGTATGCGGAGGGGGACAACCGTAAAGGCATTGGAAGAAGTGGTGTTGCAGTTTCAGATGTCTGGCAGAAGTATGGTGCGCAAATGGGATATGCCAAGCGGGAATTGTTTGTGCAGTTTTTGACAAGGATAGACCAAGAGATAAGAGGCTGTTATATTGGCAAGTTTAGCACTCCAAAAGATATCGCAGCACCAAAGCTTTGTGCATTGCGGGATTTTCTGCAGCCGAAGGTTCTTGCAATGTGCTTCATCCCTGCATGGACGTTTGACAATGTCAAAGGGCCGTTCCCCATTTCTTTCTCCGTTTTGAACACTGGATTAAGGGAGAGGTTTAGAGAGTGTGTTGCAGATGTGTACGACACGGCGGCAGTTCTTGTCGGAACAAAGAAATTGATATGTTATGATGGTGTCAAAGTCATAAACGATTGGGTTGTGTCGTTTATGGATGATAGTAAAAAGTCGATTGGCACTATAATTGGAGTCGCTAATGATTTGCAGAACCAACAGCTTTGCCGCATTGAGAAAGCGAACAGGCCTTGGAATCATCAGTTTCAATGGCAGATTACAGAGACATGTCTTGTTGAGAGTTGTATTTACTTGTCTGTACGCCATGCGATTGAAGCTTCATGGGTTAACCACTATGATCAATTCCTTTGCCCAGATGAAGGATGGATGTCGGATCCCATTTTTCAAGCGGATTGCACTATTAATGCGATATTTCACGATAAAAATCGCATTTCATCCGCCGACGGCGTAAACCACTGGATTCCGTTTACAGAAGCCGAGGTGGACGCGAAGGAGCGCTTTGCTTCGCACTTCATGAGCGACTACCTCCGTGACTCTGCGGCTCTACGCGAGAATCTTTCACCCGCCGCAAGGTCCGTTCTCGACGCTGGGCGCGAGCTGTGGCGCTACTACCACGCACAGCCCGGAGCGAACCCCAACGCATCGTACTACGACATCCGTCTTCATTTCCAGGGGACAACGGTCGACGCGAAGGGCAAGTCGAAGATGAAATCGACGAGCGTCGACGAGACCTATACTTCGCTTCTTGCCAAACTGCGCGCCGCCATGAAGAACCTCGCGCAGCAGATCGAGCCAAAAGTCTATCAGTATGGCTTCCTGAGACGGTAGCCATCCGACTGCATATTTGGTAAAATGCTTAGCGAACATGTTGAAGCCATGAAACTGAACGCTATAAGCATTATGCGGGAGATGTTGATTGTCTTGTCTCTTGCCATATTCGCCGTGCTGTTTGTATTGTCGTTCGGCGTTGTGTCCAGGATGGTGATTTTGCATCCGTTGTTCCGCCTCTTTGGTCTTGGACTGGTGTATTTGGGGGTTTCGTGTGGAATGATGCTGGTCCTCGGGGTTAGGAAGTGGTGGATGCTCTTGATTCGGACTGCCGTGTCAGGCGTGATTGCCGCAGTCCTCGTGGTTGTAGCCGCTGAATTAAGATTCACATATGTATCTATCCTTGCGAAGGTGGCATATGGCGAAGGAGGGGTTGTCCACAAGGTTGGCGAGGCGCGCATGCGTTCCCCTGATTGTGCGAACACCTATTCGGTTTACTGTGGCAATGTGAAATATGCGGATGGAAGCGACATGCGCGAATTGATCCTGTTAGCCGATGCCCCTGTGAAGTATGGGTCTGGCATTCGCAGCCCAATGTTGCTGGTTGGAAAGTCTCGGATCCTTCTTGCACACGGGCTTTCCGGCATGAGGATATTCCCCGGATATGCAGCCGTGACTTGTCTTGGCGGCATTGATGTCATGTCGGACAAGGTTGGGGCGGATGCGAGGCTTTCCATAACGGATTCGGGCGCGAGTCGCACATATCGGTGCGAACAGCGGGAATGGGACAAGAAGTCTGAGCGCCATGTGCTCCGGACGCATTATCTGGACGTGCCGTTGTCTTGCTTTGCGGAAGTCGGTGATGAGCCTCAGGAGGATGCCGTGTCAGTTGATGCGGACGGCGACGATTGGTCGGCTGCCGCGAAGTTTATATCGGGACCAGATTTTCTTGGTCGCGCACTGGGTGATCAGATGGCGGCAGGTGATGAGTATGATGTCAAGTTGGAGCATCCGTTTCTCTTTCTCCCAAGGGCGTCTTACTTCGGTGTCGCAGACGGAGGGACCGTAAGGGTGAAGGGTTGCATGTTCTGGTTTAAGAGTCCAGATGTGGAATACGCAATCGAGCATGTCTTGTCCCCGATTACAAACGCGCTGATCAACACGTATGGCGTTCCGTTAGTGATGTCGCCGGATACGAAGCGTGGGATATTTTGGAAGCGAGATCTTTCCGCTGCACATAAGGGGCAGAATGTTAAAGTGCAGGTCCTTCTCGAAGGTCATGGGAGAAAAACGGGTGATGGATATGAATCTTGCCTGCTGATTATTACCGTAATGGATGCGCACGGAGGAACGTGCTGGTCGAAGTCGGGCGGCAACTGGTGGCAGTCGATAACTTACCATCGCGGATGTCGAGATCCTGTCGCCGTAGATGATTGGCACGAGCTTTCTGCGGATTCCGTGGAGCGGCGTCGGCTGTTTTCACGTGCATATCTACTGCGTCAGCCGGATGGATCCTATATCAAGACACCTGATGGTGGGAAAGCGCTGAGAGAGTACGCTTCTAAAACGTTTGGCATACCGTTCGGAATTGACGTGCGGACCATTGATGGCTTTGGCGGCGAATCGATCTCGCCGGTCGGTGGCAAGTTCCTTGCCCTTGAGCCGAATTGCGTAATTGCGACGAATGGCTGGCGATTGACAAGTGTAAATGTCAATGGGAGCGCTTTGACCGTCTTCGGCGGAACTGTAAGGCGAGAATTCTCCAATGCGGCCGCCGCAAAGACAGACTTGAAGCAGGTCATTGGCGAAATTGAGAGTGCGGCGAACATAAGCATGAATATGTCCGGATCTGCCGACGACCACGTTGTTGCCGCGACATCTCCGGCAAGTGATACATTCATAGAGATCGAAAGGATCAAGACGGCAACAGACGGGTCGTCGTCGTATCAGGTTCGCGTCACTCGGCGCTCGCTTATGCGGCTGATGCACATAACGACAACAAAAGGCTGCAGCAGCCGCCCTGAATAACCAAGGTTTTATTGTGGTTGCTGGTTGCGGTATGAAGCCAGCGAAAAAAGCTGGCGATTTTGTGCGGATATGCACACTTGTAGCTAAGCGAGCCGGCGGAACGGCGGCGAGCGCAAAGGCTACGAAAAGAAACGCGCCATAGCGGAAGGTGAGGCAAGGGACGAGGGGCCGAGTGGCGAACTGAGCGACATGCGGCGACGCGGTTCGTCGGATGCGCGGTGAGACACGTCGCAAGGCGAGGAGGCGGTATTTCGCCGACAAAGCATTGCGGCGCGTATCGCCGCGAAGACGACGGGAGCGGCGGCGCAGGGAGCGGGAGTGAGGCCGAGGCTCCGAGCACCGCGCCGAACTCGACCAGAGGTGCCATGCGCGGCTTTGTTTTGGGCCGAAGCCGAGCGGAACCCTCGAAAACGAGACGAGTAGCGCAGGACTGCGACCCGAAGGCATATATGTATATGTCGAGCGGTCGCAAGGACGCGCTAATCGGCCGTTTCTCGAGGGCGAGCACGGTTGCCCGAAACAAAGCCGCACGTTGGAAGGCAAACCCACACAGGACGGCCAAAGCTCGTCATAAAAACGGCGCTGCAAGTCGTACAACCGCGCGTTGCGTCTGCCGCAACGCTGCTGAATTTGGTATAATTCACACATGAGCAAATTACACCTCGGCGTTCTCGGGTCCGGCGCGGGCTCGAACATGCAGTCAATAGTCGACGCTATCGAAGCGGGCACGCTCGATGCGGAAATCAAGCTCGTCCTTGCCGATGTCGCGGACGCGAAAATCCTCGATCGCGCGAAGAGGCACAACATTCCATGCCAGTACCTCGACTGCGCGCCGTGGAAGACGAAGCTGGAGGGCCCTGCGGAAGACCGCTGCATCGATCTCTTGAAGGGCGCTGGCGTCGATACTGTCGTACTTGCGGGTTTCATGCGCATCGTCAAGCCCAAGCTGCTCGCCGCGTTCCCGAACCGCGTCCTCAACATCCATCCCGCGCTTCTCCCCGCGTTCCCCGGCGTCCACAGCTGGACGCAGGCGCTCGACTATGGTTGCAAGGTCGCGGGCGTCACGGTTCACTTCGTCGACGCGGGAACGGACTCAGGCCCCATCATTGTCCAGAAGGCCGTGCCGGTACTCGAAGATGACACGCCCGAGACCCTCCACGCGCGAATCCAGGTGCAGGAGCACATCGCGTTCCCAGAGGCGCTCAACATCATCGCGTCGGGCAAATACCGCGTTGAAGGCAGAAGGGTGATAATCGGGTGATACTGAAGCACCGAGACACGGAAGTCCTTCGCTTCGGCTGGGTCAAGCCTTTCGGAGTAAAGGACGTCGAGCTCAACAAGTCGGCGGAACGATTCCTGCCGCTTGCGTTCCGCGACCGCGTTCTCGGCAAGGACGAACGGACTCTTGCGTACGAGTTCGAGGAATGGCTTCTGCACCGCACGGCTCCAATGCGGCGCGAGTGCATCGAGGACATGCTTCGCCATCTTGGATTTGCTCCCGATGAACCCGACTGGCGCAGGAACCTGATAACTTTCTCACGCGCGCTTTCGCTCAACGACGTCCATTGGATCGCCAAGGACGATTCGACGGAGAAGTGGGAAGGCATAAACCTCTACGACAATCCCTTTTCCACGACCGTAGCGTCGATGGCGTTCACCGGTGACAGGAGGTCGAGCGTGCGTGACGCATCGTCGTCGCCGGAATATTCAACGGACGGAAACCTCCGCAAGTGCTGGCGGCGCGTCGACGGAAAAGTGCTTCTCTACAAGGCTGGGGCGCATCCGACCGACGGATTCTTCGGGCGACCCGAGGCCGGTGGTTTCGAGCCGTTCGCCGAATACTATGCGGCGCAGGTGGCGGAGGCGATGAAGCTGCCGCACGTCGACTATGGTCTCGCGCAGTTCAAGTACCGTCTGTGCTCGACATGTCCGCTCTTCACCAGCGACAAAGTCGGCTACCTTGCCGTAAGGAGTGTGCTCAGGAAGGAAGACGTCCTGAACGACCCTCGCTTTGCCGATATCTTTTTCTTCGATGCCGTTGTATTCAACACCGACCGGCATACTGGCAATTTCGGTTTTCTCGTCGACAATGACGTCAATGAGATATCCGGCGTTGCGCCCATATTCGACAACGGCTATTCGTTGTTCTCACGTGCGATATCCAATCCAGGCAAGAAGGGCGACGAATTTCACGACCTTCGGCTTTTCCTCGCCCACAAGAAGCCAAAGCTATATGATGAATGGCTTGGCTTTCCCACAGGCGTCACGGACAAGATGATCGACAGGCTCAAAGGAATGGGGAATTTCGAGTTTAGGCCCCATCCTGAGTTCGTGATGCCAGATAAGCGGCTTGAATTGACACTGCATTTCCTGCAAAATCGCATTGCTAAAATTATAAAGTATCGCAGTGAAGCTGATAGATATCTAAAGATACGTGCTAAAAATGACACTGTAAATCCGTGTGTTCCAGACAAGATGCTTAAGAAATCGCACAAGGTTGAGGATCTTCGCAGGGAACTTAAAGACACTCTTAGATCTTTCCCAAGAGCCAAAACGGCAAAGCTTGCAATCTTGTTCAAAGTGTCGGTCAGCACCATCAAGCGTCAAATAAAGGCGTTGCAGGATGCTGGAGAATTGATTCGGACAGGTTCTGATAAAAATGTATTTTGGCAGGTCGTTGAAAAGGAGACAGAACAATGAAGAAGGTAATGATGTTGCTTTGCTTTGCGGCGATTGCCGCGCAGGCGAAGACGATTTTCATTGAGGCCGAGTCGTTCGACGACTGGGGCGGATGGGTGAACGACACCCAGTTCATGGATCAGATGGGTTCGCCGTATCTCCTCGCGCATGGGCTCGGCAAGCCCGTCGCCGACGCGAAGACGACGTTCGTAGGGAATGGCTGGAAATACGACGTCTGGGTGCGGACGCGAAACTGGACTGCGTATTGGCATCCTGGCTGGCGTCTCCATCCCGGCGCCGGTACGTTCAACATTGTCGTCAATGGCGAAAAGTTGCCCAATGTAATTGGCGGGCAGGGGAGTGGAGAATGGGAGTGGGTCAAAGCGGGCGAAGTGACGCTAAAGGTCGGCGAGAACACGGTTGCTCTCCACGACCTCGACGGATTCGACGGCCGCGTTGACGCAATCGTCTTTTCAACGAAAGGTTCATCGGAGTTTACGCCACGCGATTCATTGCTGCGCGAAAGCGTCGGCAAGACGATGCCGCCCTACGATGTCGTGGTAGTTGGCGGCGGCATTGCCGGAATCTGCGCTGCAATTTCGTCGGCGAGGCTCGGACTCAAGACCGCGCTCATCCACGACCGGCCTGTCCTTGGCGGCAACAACTCGTCCGAGGTGCGCGTCCATCTTGGCGCATACGCGAACCTCCCTCCATATCCGCGGCTTGGCGACGTGGTTGCGGAAATCGGACCGAAGGCGGGTGGCAACGCGCGCGAGGCGTCGGTTTACGAAGATGACCGCAAGATGAAGGTCGTCAAGGAAACGAAGGGGCTCGACCTCTACCTAAACCAGCATGTGAACCGTGTCTGCAAGGATGACGAAGGGCGTATCATAGCAGTCGGCTCGCAGGACACGCGCAATGGCGACAGGTACGTGTTCAAAGGAAGTTGGTTTGTCGATTGCACAGGCGACGGCTCGGTCGGATATCGCGCCGGCGCAGACTTCCGCATGGGGCGCGAGGCGAAGAGCGAGACGAACGAACCAGACGCGCCCGAGAAGGCCGACATGATCACGATGGGTGCGTCCGTCCAGTGGTATGCGGAGAAGGCCGATGGCGACGCGGCGTTTCCTGTGCGTCCGTGGATGCTGAAGACAATCAACGAGGCGAACTGCTCGCCGCACTTGAAGGGCGACTGGTGGTGGGAGGCAGGGCTCGGCCGCGACCAGATTGCCGAGGGCGAGTACATCCGCGACTACGGGCTTCTCGTCGCGTTCTCGAACTGGGCGTTCGTGAAGAACGGCTACTCCAAGAAGGACGTATTCGCCGACAAGGAGCTCAAGTGGGTCGCCTACAACGCCGGTCGCCGCGAGTCGCGTCGTCTTCTCGGCGACTTCATCCTCGACCAGAACCATCTCAGGAACAAGGACTTCCAGCCCGACGGCACATGCGCGACGACGTGGACAATCGACCTGCATCTCCCGAAGACGGCGCGCGAGTCGAAGTTCGAGGGCGAGCCCTATCAGTCCAACTCGCTCAACGAAAAGATCTGGCCGTATCCGATTCCCTATCGCTGTCTCTATTCGCGGAACGTCCCGAACCTCTTCATGGCGGGGCGCGACATCTCCGTCACCCATATCGCGCTTGGCACGACTCGGCTTATGCGCACGCACGGCATGATGGGCGAGGTCGTCGGCATGGCGGCGAGCATCTGCAAAAAGCACGGCTGCAATCCGCGTGACGTCTACAAGTCACACTTGGACGAGCTGAAGGAGCTTATGACGAAGGGCGTCGGCGACGGCAAGAAGCACCCGCGCCAGGACTACAATTGCCAGTCGTCGCTTGATCCCGACATCAAGAAGCATCACGAGGAGAGTATCAAAGGGAGAGTTGAATGAAGGAAGAATTCCTTGCCATAATCGAGAAGACGCTCGACGAGGTTCTGCCGAAGGAAGGGGAGCGCCCTGCCGAGCTGAGCGAGGCGATGCGCTATGCCGTCGGCGCTGGCGGCAAGAGGATTCGTCCGCTCATTTGCCTGGCGAGCGCAGTCGCGGTAGGCGGCAAGGCGGAGGACGCGCGTTATCCCGCGGCGGCGATAGAGCTTCTCCACAACTACACGCTTGTCCACGATGATCTCCCCGCGATGGACAACGACACGGAGCGTCGCGGGAAACCCTCGGTATGGGCGAAGTTCGGCGAGGCGAACGCGATTCTTGCGGGCGATGCGCTTCAGGCGCTTGCGTTCAAGGCCGCGGCAAATGCGCCGCGCAACGTCGCGGAAATTGTCGCGGCGCTTGGCGCGGCAGGCGTCGGCGTTGTGCAGGGACAGGTCGAGGACTTGAAACGCGAGGGTGGAACGGACGGTGCCTCGGGCGGTCCCGCACCCGTGCCTGTGGAGGTTGTGGATTTTGTCTACACCCACAAGACGGCCGATCTTTTTATCGCCGCAGCGACGATGGGCGGATATGCCGGCGGCGGTGATGCGGCGCGCGTCGGGAAGCTTCGCACGTTCGCGCTCAACCTCGGGCTCGCGTTCCAGTACGAGGACGATCTCCTCGACGGCGACTCGCCGTTCCCGAAGGAAAAAACGGAGTCGCTCGTCCACGAGACTACCGCCGCTGCGATTGCCGCGCTTGCGGGGCTTCCCGGCGACACGTCGTTCCTGAAGGCGCTTGCCGAGAAGCTTGTAAACAGAAAGGTCTGATTATGAAACTGCAGATGTCGATTGCAACTATTTGTCTTGCGCTTGCGGCGTGCGCGGCGGAAACTGGAATCAACGCGATAGGCGAGAAGTCGCGCGAGGAGATTGTCTCGTTCTTCACCGACAATGAGTTCGGACGGCGCCCGAAGGAGGCCGAGAAGCCGCCGCTTCTCAAGTTCGAGAAGATTTCGGAAGACAAGCTTATGCCAGGCGGCAAGATGGTGCGCAAGCAAGTTCGCGTCGTCTACGGCGGTTCGTTTAGGACTAATTCGTTTCCCGTGACGGCGTTTGTGCCGGCCGATGCGAAGGGGCCGGTTTCGGCGTTCCTTCTGATCTGCAACCGCGACTACAAGGCGAACTGCGACCCCGAGCGCGAAAAGAAGAGCCCGTTCTTTCCAGTGGAGGAGATCGTGAAGCGCGGATTTGCGGCCGTCTCGTTCTATACGTGGGACGTGGCTCCTGACTACAACACCGGCAACACAAAAGGCGTGTTCGAGGCCTTCGAGAAGCCGGGAGCGTACAGGGACCCGAAGCTCTGGGGCACGATCTCCGCGTGGGGCTGGGGCGCGAGCCGTGCGCTCGACTGGCTCGAGACAGTTCCGGAGATAGACGCGAAGAAGGTCGCCGTCGTAGGGCATTCCCGCGGCGGAAAGACCGCGCTCTGGACTGCCGTCACCGATCCGCGCTTCGCGTGTGTTTGCGTAAATGGCTCGGGCTGCGCGGGCGCGAAGCTCAACCATCTTGATCTTCCTAAGTCCGAACACATCGCGCAAATCGTCCGCACGTTCCAGTACTGGTTCTGCCTTGACTATACGCTGTGGGTCAACCGCGAGCAGGAGATGCCTTTTGACCAGCACGAGCTTCTTTCCTGCGTCGCGCCGCGTCTTTTGGCGGTAGGATCGGGGAGTACTGACGACTGGGCGGGTCCCGAGGGCGAACGCAAGGCGACTGAGCTCGCCCGCGCGGCGTGGAAGGATCCATCGTGTGTCTCGTACCACTGCCACGAGGGGAAGCACGATCTCGGGCTTTTTGACTGGAACATCTATCTTTCGCATGCGGAAAGGCACTGGAAGGGTGTTGCAAAAACTCCTCCGCAGACAGTCGACGGACGACAGCAGACTTTCGAATGTCCGCTGTCGGATGCCGGATGCCAGTTTGTGTTTGACGAGCAGGCGAGCGACGAATTCGAGGGCGAGACGCTTGATCGCTCGAAGTGGGACGACTGGGTCGAGTCGTTCCAGGGGCGGCGCAGCGGGTTTCTTTTCTCGCGTGACAACGTCGACGTCGCGAAGGGGGAGCTTAAGCTGACGGCGCGTCTTCTCCGGGAGGACGAAAAGACTTTCGACAACTTCGCACGCGGATTCGACACGTATGCGACGGCGATCGTGAAGTCGAAGAAGAAGACGTTCTACGGCTACTACGAATGCCGCGCGAAGTCGATGAAGGCGGCGGTGTGCAACGCGTTCTGGCTATACGATCCGCTTTCGGACGAGCCGAAGAAGAAGTACCGCCCCGGCGACTTCTCCGAGGAGATCGACATCTTCGAGATCTTCGGCAAGGAGGGGTCTAAGAAATCCGACTGCGCACGCGCGTTCTACAACACTGTCCACCGCCTCGGCACGCCATATCTTGAAGGCCGCGTCCTCGGCAGCGTCGAGAAGCTGCCGGAAAAGTCGAGCCGCAAAAAGGTCGACTTCGATTTTGCCGACGGCTACCACGAGTACGGCTTCCTCTGGACGGAGAAGGAGATGAAGTGGTACGCGGACGGGGTGGAGATGTTCTCGCGCCCGAACGACCATTTCCACCGTCCTATGCACGTCACTTTCGACTGCGAGATCATGTACGACTGGGTCGGCGAGCCAGACAAGGCCGATCTCCCGCAGACGTTTTCGGTCCAGTATTTCCGCCACTGGCGCAAGCCGTAAGGTTGCCCAACCATCATGAGTCAGTTGCAAATCAATTCATTTAGCCATGAAAACGCCGCCCGACAAGAGAATAACATTCACGTTCCGCTCGCATCCGACGAAGGACGAGTCCTTGCGCTGGAGGGCGACCATTGTGTTTCCTCCAGGGGCTGTCGCAGAGACGCCCCTCGACATCACAATCGTCGACGACGAGGGCAAGAGGATAAAGTCGGCGGTCTTTGAGTTCGCCGGCAAGGAACTTTCCGTGGTCGACGGTTCGGCGTCCATGACGTTCGCCGAGTTCGTCGCCGGCAAGCATTCCGTTCCGATTTGGCTGCACCGCAAGGGGCTTAGGCCCGTTCCCGGCGTGCCGACGTTCGAATGAGGAGGGCGAGATGGACGACAAGACATGGTGGCAGCTTGTTAAGGACGGCAAGGACGAGGGATGGAAGCTCGTCTGGGAGCGCGTCGTCGAACCCGAGTCGAAGTCGATGCGCTCGGCCGACATGATGGAGCGTTTCTCGCTGACGGCTGGCGATCTGATGGGGATGCTCTTCGACGACATGATCGGGAAGGGCAAGATTGACCTATATCGCGGCGACGGCAGTTTCGAGGGCTGGCTCAAGCGGTATGTGCGCGGCTATGTCTTGAACGCCAACCCGAACAAGCACGGCGAAATCTCGATTGAAGGCGCCCATCCAGACGCAGAGGGCGAAAACGAGGCAATGGCTCTCCCGACCCAAGACAAGGAGACTATCCGCATCGAAGTGTGGCGAATGACGCTGTATTTTTTCCGGCTGCTTTGGAACGAAGACCCGGAGAGATGCTACATACACCTTCTCAAAACGCGGTTTTTCCTCTCGAGCGAAGAGATAAAGGACTTCCTCGATGTGTCGTCTGCGGCGAATGTCGATCAGATATTTTCGCGTTCTATCAAGTTTATGCGTGAAAGTTGGAAGAAATGGGATCGCATTAAAAAATGAAAACTTTTTTGTCAGTTTTTGCGGCGACCCGACCCTATCTCGTCGTGACCGCAAAAGCGGAGAAAGGAAAGACAAAATGAACAAGAAGATGATACTTGTATTTGGCGCGATTCTGGCGGCTGGAACGCTTATGGCCCGTCCCGGCCCTGGCTTCGGCGGTCATCGCGGCGGCTTCGGCGGGCCTCGCCCCATGATGCACCATCGTCCTGCGCCTATGATGCACCACCGCCCTGCGCCTATGATGCACCACCGTCCGATGCCCCCTCCAATGCACCACCATCATCACAGCGGCTGGGGTCATGGCGGGCGTCATTTCTGGCCCGGGTTCGTCGGAGGGGTTGTTGGCGGCGTCTTGACTGACGCGATCATCGGCCCGCGCGTCATCACGACCCCTGTCGTGACTACGGCTCCCGTCGTGGCGACGCCTGTCTATACGACGCAGCAGGTCTGGATTCCAGGTGGATACATCGACCAGATTCAGCCCAACGGCACTGTTATCCGCGTGTGGCAGCCCGGGCACTACGAATCGAGGCAAATCCTCGTGCAGTAGTGTTGGTGGACCGGGCGGGACTTGAACCCACGACCAAGGGATTATGAGTCCCCCGCTCTGACCGACTGAGCTACCGGTCCTCCAAACGGGCGTAAATTTTACCAAATCTCCCTCTTGCGCACAAGAGGGAGTTCTTTGTTTTTTTCAGTCGGCAAAGTGGCGACCTCGTGGAATAACCAAAGCAGAGTATTTCTCAGCATGTGAATCGTATTTTCTGGCATTACGGACAAAAGTTGGCTGGCTTCAACCATTTCCCAATCCCGATATTGACGCCGCCAACCATCCAACAATCACGAGCCAATCACAACCACAATCCAGCCGCCCGAAGCCACCAAACGGACGATCCCGCGCTTGGCAAACACCCACGACTCAACCATCCTTCGTGTCGAATCCAAGGACGATTCCGACACAACCATCCCACATCCGTGATTCTCCAACTCCAACCGCTAATCAACCTCAATTCAACCTCAACCACCACTCGTCCGCTTCCCAACACTTCAATCGCTTTTCAACCATCCTCAACTTTACGAAATTGTAAACTAAAAGTTTGACATGGGGCGCGCGCGATGTGATAAACTATTTTGCCATATGAACACGAAGACATCGATTCTTATGGCAAAAGCGCGCCGGCCTTTGGGATGTGGCGTGCGGAAATTTGGTATACTATTAACCGTAATGGCCGCTGCAATCATAGCCTTGCCCAACACGGTGACGAACGACGTCGTCGTCGCGACGAGC
>ONVK01000055.1 GCA_900321255.1 uncultured Lentisphaerota bacterium
GCGCGCTGGGGCTCGACTTCCAGCTTGTGCCGGTGAAGTTCAAGTCGCCGTTCCACAAGACGCTCAGCTATCTCTTCGACCGTCTTGGCATAAGGACTGCGGGGCTTCTTCATGGATTGGACGAACTCCTCAACTCCCCCACTCCCCCACTCCCCCACTCCCCCACTATAATCGGCACTGGCTCGGGGACTTTTTACGCTGCTAAGGCGCTCGCGCGGAAGATTCCCGGCGCGAAGTGCGGCGTCGTCCTCTATCCGCGTGGCTACGATCTTTCCTCCTTCGACTGCATTCTCGCGCCGTCGTTCGACAATCCGACGAAGCTTCCCAATGTCGTCGAGATCCCGGCGAACCTCGTCGCGAACGACGCCGCATTCTACGAGAAGGGCGTCGCCGCGTTCAGGGAGCGCTATCATGGCGCGACCGACAACCTCGTCGGCGTAATCGTCGGCGGGCCGAACAAGTGTTCGATGATGACGGTCGAGTGGACGAAGTCTCGTCTTGACGAGATTTTCGCGGCGAACAAGGGCGCGCAGCTTTGCGTCACGACTTCTCGCCGCACGCCCGCCGAAGTCGAGGCGCTTGTCGACTCCTATCCGTGGGCCTACAAGCTCATCTACTCGAAGGACCATTTCAATCCGATCCCCGCGTTCGTGCAGCTTGCGAAGCGGCTCTACGTTACCGCCGAATCAACGGGCATGCTTTCCGAGGCGTGCACGTTTGGAAAGGCAGAGGTCGTTGCGCTAGACAACCTGAAGCCCGGCCCCCACAAGTTCCGACGCTTTGTCGAGAACCTTAGGCGAGAGGGATATGTCGACGGCTGCCGCAAGGTAGACCTCTCTGCCGAGTTCTCCCGCGCAAGGGCGCTGATGGGGCTTTGACATGCACGGCGGCAACTGGAGACTGCTGAGGAGCGTCGCCGCCCTAAGCCTGCCGACCGTCGTGGTTGTGGCGCTTGGCGTACGATTCCTCGTCGAAGATGTCCCCGTGATAGTGCGCGACGAAAAGACCCGCGTCCTAACGGCTACCGAACGGGCCGCCAAGGCGATGCGCGAAGAACCGCTTTCCGCAGATTTCGCCTGGGAGCGTGGCCGCGGCATTGTTCGCGGCACGGCGCAGTTCGGCGACTATCCGGCCGACATGTCGTGGAAGGACTGGAACCCCGAAAGCGGTACGAAGCGTCGCGACATGTGGGGGTGGCGGGCTTTCGACGGCGGGCGCCTCGTCTGGGCTCGCGGCGTCGGCGAGAAGGATGGCGAGACGGTGTACGCGCGCTGGACCGACATAGAGGAACGCGACTACGCGTTCATGTTCTATCTTTTCGGCCCGATGTTTCTGATCGTTCTCGTCGGCATCACCTTCCTCGGGGCGAGGTTCTTTGTCGACTACGTGCGCTCGCGCGACGATTTTCTCGCGGCGACCGCCCATGACCTCACGACGCCGCTTGTCGGTATGCGGTATTCCATCGGGCGGAATGACGAAGAGGCGAAGGTTCTCAACGAGCGTATGATCCGCCTCGTCACCAACATCAAGGACTTCCTTCGGCTCGGCGGGAAGCGCCCCAAGCCGCAGCGCGAGGAAGTCGACCTCGTAAAGTGCTACAAAGAGGCGTATGCGCTCTTCCGAGAGGACGTCCGTGATGCCACGGATGGGGCTGACATCCCCGTGGAAATGGGGACAGGCCCCACGGAACCCTTGAAAAACGGCACTTTCGCGGGGCCTGTCCCCAATTTTGTGGCGGTGGGGGATGAAACGCTCGTCGTGCAGATACTGTGGAACCTGATCGGCAACGACCTCAAGTACGCGCTTCCGTTCGGCCCGGTGCGCGTCAGGTTCTTCTGCGAAGGCGGCTTTGCCTGCGTCGAGTTTGCCGACGAGGGCAAGGGCATGTCTAAGCGCGAGATGGCGAGGGCGTTTGACCGCTACTACCGCGCCAAGACCGTCCTCGAATCTGGCAAGGGCGGCTTCGGCATTGGGCTTTGCACCGCCCGCGAGTTTGCGCGTGCGATGGGCGGCGATCTCTCCGTCAGGGCTAACAGCCCACACGGATGCATCTTCACGCTGTCGCTCCCGGCGGCGAAGGGGGGTCGGTGAAGCGGTATCTTGAGATACTGCGGCTCGTCTGGCCGCTCGCGCTCGGCATGGTCAACAACGCGGTCATGCAGTTTGTCGACGGAGTGTTCCTTGCGCGCGAGTCGCTGGAGAGTCTGGAGGCGTCGCTCCCCGCTTCGATGCTCGCGATACTCGTGATGGGGTTCTTCCAGTCGGTCGTCGCGTATTCAGGGACTTTCGTCGCGCAGTACCACGGCGCGGACGATTCGCGCGGCATCAGGATGAGCTACCGCGCCGGGCTTGTCATAACGCTCGCCGCCGGCATTCTCGCGATCGCCGTAATTCCGCTTGGGCTTATGGTCGCTCCGTTCATGTCGGAGAATTCGGCTGTCGTCGCGCGCGCTTCCTCGTACTATGCCATCGTTTCGGTCGGGGCGATTGCGCTCTGCGGCCAGATGGCGGCTTCGTCGTACTTCACGGGCCGCGGGAAGACTCGGCTTGTCTTCTGGGTGAACGTTCTCGGCAATGCCGTCAACATCGCGCTCGACCCGATCCTGATCTTCGGGCTTTGCGGCTGCCCGCGTCTTGGCATGGCCGGCGCGGCATACGCGACTGTCGCGGCGATGTTCGTTCAGTGGGGCGTTCTCGCGTGGTGCGCCGAGCGCGACCTCCGACGGCTTCCTGGCGGCGGCGCGGCAGATGTGCCGCGCCTCTGGCCGCTCGTCGGGAAGGTGCTTCGCTATGGCGTCCCCAGCGGAGCGTATTCGGCTCTAAACATCCTCTCCTTCACGATCTTCGTCTTCGTCACCGGTCGAATCGGCGACCAGGAGTTCGCCGTCTCGAACGCCTGCTTCAAGGTGAACTACTTCCTCTTCGCGCCGATGGAGGGCTTTTCGATATGCGCCGCCACCCTCGTCGGCCAGGCACAGGGGCGCGGCGATTCCGCCGCGGCGCACCGCGATGCGATGCGCACGCTCATCCTCGGGCTTTCGCTCGTCGCCGTCCTTTCGGCCCTCGCGGTCGCCTTCTGCCGGCCGATCCTCTCGCTCTTCGCCTCCCCGGGCGTGCAGCTCTCGACGTTCTACGCACTTGGCTTCTGGCTCTTCCTGCTGATGGCCGCGTGGCAGATGTTCGACGCGACCGACGTCATCGTGTCGGGTGCGCTGAAGGGCGCGGGCGACACGCATTTCGTCATGTGGTGGATGACTTTCTGCGCCTTCGGCCTGTGGCTGCCGCTCGTCTGGGCGGTCGCGAAGTTGCACAACACGATGACGGCGCTATGGGGAACGATGGTGGTGTATGTAGTCGTCATCTGTGCAGGAACGCTCCTAAGATGGTATAATGGTGGCTGGAAGAGGATAAAGCTAGTATGAAATTCGAAGTAGCGTACAGAACCGCCGACGGCAAGATGGCCGAGACGACTATCGAAGTCGCCGACCGCAACGCGGTGTATTCGGAACTGCGCCGTCAGGGCATAACGCCCATCTCGCTCCGCGAGGCGGGGATGAAGAAGCACGCCGCGGCGGCGTCGGGCGCATTGTACAAGGTTGCGAAGCTCGCCATCCTGCTTGCGATCCTGGGAATCGCGGCCGCCTCCGCCTGGTATTTCCTGCTTGCGGACGAGGGAACGAAGCGGCACATCAGGAACCTCGTGACGCCGTCGACGAAAGTCGACATGCACAGCAGCGGACAGGACGCCCCGCGCAGGGGAACCGGCGCAGTGAGCGTGAAGATATCGGAGTGAGCGAAGATGCTTAGGGAACTGACGAGGCTCTACGACGAATATGTCGACGGCTACAGGAATCCGGACGGGTCCCTGCCGAGTCTGATGCAGCTCAAGCGCACCCACACCGGCTTTGTCGTCAAGAACGCGGAGCTTATCGCCGACGGCGAGAAGTTCGACGCGGAGACGCGCGAGGCCGCCCTTGCCGCGGCGCTTCTCCACGACACCGGGCGCTACGAGCAGATAAAGGTCTACAACACCTTCCGCGACTCCGACTCGGTGGACCACGCCGTCTTTTCCCACGACATCGTGAGGGAGAAGGGCTGGCTTGACGCGCTTGTTCCCGATGTGCGCAGGCGCGACGCGATCCTGAACGCCGTCCTGTACCACAACAGGCGCGAAATACCGGAAGGTCTCGATGCCCTCACCGAAGCCTGTTCGCACACGGTGCGCGACGCCGACAAGCTCGACATCTTCCGCGTGCTCGAAGACCAGGTGGAGCACACCGACTGGAAGGGCGACTCCCGGGCGTTCTGGAACCTCGCGGTCAGCGCCCCGCCGAATCCAGTGGTCGTGGACTGCATAGAGAAGGGGCTGCCTGTCGACTACCAGCACATAAAATCCCTTTCGGACTTTGTGCTCATCCAGGTCGGATGGATGCTTTCGGGGCTCCATTACCGGACTTCGCGGCGCATCTGCCGCGAGCGCGGGCACCTCGAGTTCCGCCGCAGTTTCCTGCACCAGCTGACGGACGACAAGTCAATAGACAGGCTTTGCGACATGGTGCGTGCCGCCGACGGGGAGTGATGCGATGAAGTTTGTCGTGACAGCCGGCCCGACGCGCGAACATCTCGATCCCGTGAGGTTCCTTTCGAATCCGTCGACCGGCAAGATGGGCTTCGCCGTCGCGCGCGCCGCTGCGATGCGCGGGCATGAAGTCGCCCTCGTGGCCGGCCCAGTCTCGCTCAAGACGCCGAAGGGCGTCAGGCGAATCGACGTGACGAGCGCGCGGGAGATGCTCGCCGCCGTCGAAAAGGAGTTGTTTGCCAATTCGCGGGACATGGTTCGTTATTTCAACGGGCGTGTCGGAGACGCGCCCCTACCGGTAGGGGCGGCACTCCGTGCCGACCGCATTTCGCAATGCTCCATGGTCTTCGTCTCCACTGCGGCGGTCGCGGACTGGCGCCCTGCGAAGCGCGCCGCGAGGAAGCTCAAGAAGGGGCAGATGTCGGGCATCCTCAAACTCGTCCGCAACCCCGACATTTTGAAGACCGTCGCCCGCAGAACAAAGACGACCCGCTCACCCACTCGCCCACTCACCCACTCGCCAACTTATCTTGTGGGCTTTGCCGCCGAGACGAACGACGTTCTCGCGGAGGCGCGGCGCAAGTGCCGCGAGAAGAACCTCGACATGATCGTCGCGAACGACGTGACGGAGACGGGCTCCGGCTTTGGCGTCGACACGAACCGCGTGACTTTTGTGAGGAAAGACGGCTCAGTCGAGCGTCTGCCGCTTATGACCAAGCTCGCCGTTGCACGGCGGATCGTGAGGGAATGTGAAGACCTTTGTCCTTAACGGCTGGTCCGCGAGCGAACAGGCGTGGGATCTCTGCGCGTTCCCGCGCGACCGCGTGTTTTCGTATGTCGAGCAGCTGGAGGGGCTTCCTGAAAAGGCGGTCGAGGCGGAGGACGAAGTCGTCCTCGTGGGGTGGTCGATGGGCGGAAGCGCCGCACTTCGCCTCGCCGTGGCGTACCCAGAGAAGATAAAGGGACTCGTGCTTGTCGCCGCGACGGCGAGGATGATGAAGGACGACGGCTGGGCGGGGATGTCGGAGAGGCGGCTTGCCGCGCTCGAGGTAGGGCTCAAGATGACGCACGGCGAAGGGTTCTTCGGAATCTCCGACGGCAAGCCGAATCCCTACATGCTCGACGAGGAGCGAAATCTCGCCCGCGGGCTCGACTACTTGCGTGAAACAGATCTCCGCGCCTCGCTTGAGGGACTAAAGGAGTCAGGGCGGCTTAAGTGCCAGGTAGCGATCTTCCAGAGCGAGCGCGACGGAATCGTCCGCGCGGAGAACGCGGCTTATCTCAAGACGATATTCCCGCAGGCGTCGGTGACGATGGTCCCCGGTCCAGAACATGCGCTCCCGATTTTCATACCAGGGCAGATAGACGCCGCCGTCGCCGCGGCGACATGCCATTGTGCGAGGTCCTGAACGCGTTGTCTGGGCAGGTGTTTTTTGGTACAATGTCATAAACCCATTTTCAAGTAAAACGCAACAAAGGAATAAAAAATGAAGAAACTGATGATTGGGCTCGTCGCCGCCGCGGCGATGGTCGGTTGCTGCACGCAGCCCTGCGACGGAATCAAGGATTCGGGGACGACATATATGGCCGATGCGCTTGCCCCGTATATCGAGAAGGGCGAGCTCCCCGGCGTGGTGAGCATGCTCTACAGCGACGGCGTGACCGAGACGGCGTGCCTCGGCTACGCAGATGTCGCCGCGAAGCGCAAGATCACCGCCGATGACGTCTACATGCAGTGCTCCCAGACGAAGGGCTTCTGCGGCGTGACAATCGCGAAGCTCGTCGAGGAGGGGAAGATCGGCCTCGACGATCCCGTCTCCAAGTACCTTCCCGAGTTCGCGACTCTCTGGGTAAACGGAGGCGAGACCAACGGCGTCAGGACGCTCGTCAAGGCGAAGAACGTCCTCACCGTGCGCATGGTGCTCAACCACACGGGCGGCTTCCCGTTCGAGACATGCGCCAAGAGGCCCGACATCAAGGGCGGCGGCTGGTCGGGCGGTGCGCCTCTCAGGCAGAACGCCGCTGTTGCGGCCGCTTCGCCGCTTCTCTTCGAGCCTGGCACGAAGGTGCAGTACTCCAACACCGGCATCGACATCGGCGCTGCGGTCGTCGAGGTCGTGACCGGCATGAAGTGGGAGGACTACCTCAAGAAGGAGGTCCTCGATCCCCTCGGCATGAAGAGCACCTGGTTCTGGCCGACCGACGAGCAGCTGAAGACGCAGATCGAGATGTACGACTGCCAGAAGGGCGCGCCCGCGAAGTGGCGTCTCCAGAACGACCAGCAGCAGCGTCCGTACAACGACGGCCACGTGTTTGCGTCCGCCGGCGCGGGCCTCTGGACGACGGCGCACGACCAGTACAAGTTCTACAAGATGCTCATGAACCTCGGTGTCGGCGACAACGGCGTGCGCATCCTCAAGGAGGAGACGGTCAAGTCGATTCTCGCCGTCTCCACGCGTCCGAAGGGGCTTGGCGGCTACTCCCTCGGCCTTTCCGCCCCCGAGGTCGACAACGAGGACCAGTGGTTTGGACACGGCGGCGCATGGGGCACGAACTGCTCCGTCAACTGGCACAAGAAGCAGCTCAAGCTCTGGGCCGTCCAGCTCTGCGGCGGTCCGCGTCCGTGGGACAAGGAGAGGGAAGAGGCATCCGAGAAGTTCTTCAAGTCGGCCGTCGACTCGAGCGGCGTCGACGCGTACACCGGCCGCATGAAGTAACGGGAAGGGGGCGTCCATGAAGAGGATAGCGGTGGCGATTGGATTGGCGGCCTGCGGCGCATTTGCCGCGGAAGTCAACGACTGGGAGAACCCGGCGGTCAACTCGATAAACCGCCTGCCTGCGAGGACATGGACGGTCCCGTTCGCGGACGAGAATTCGGCGCTTTCCGACGATCTCGTCCCTGAATCGCCGTATCTCGTCTCGCTGAACGGCGACTGGAAGATCAAGTGGGTCGGCGATCCGGCGCGGCGTCCGCTCGATTTCTGGAAGACGGGCTTCGACGACGCGGACTGGGCGGCCATCGACGTCCCGAGCTGCGTCGAGATGCGCGGCTACGGTTCGCCGATCTACACGAACATCCGCTATCCGCACAAGAACGCGTCGAACCCGAAGGACAAGGACTTTGCCAGGATCCTCGACCGCGACAACGGAGAGCCGGGATACAACCCGGTTTCGTCCTACCGCCGCACGTTTTCCGTGCCGGAGTCGTGGAAGGACCGCAGGGTGATCCTTCGCTTCGAGGGCGTCGGCTCCGCGTTCTACGTGTGGGTCAACGGGAAGATGGTCGGCTATGCCGAGGACTCCAAGCTGCCGAGCGAGTTCGATATCACTGAGTTTTTGACAGCCCAAAACACTCTTGCTGTACAAGTCTTCAAGTGGTGTGACGGTAGCTATCTCGAAGACCAGGATATGTTCCGCTATTCCGGCATCTTCCGCGACGTCTCGCTCTGGTCGATGCCGAAGGACGGCATTTGGGACTTCAATGTCAAGACCCGTCCTGTGAACGGATATGAAAATTGGAGTCTCGAGTTGGAGCTTGAGAATGGTGGGTCTGCCGCGCTTTACGATGCAGACCAAAAGAAAGTTGGAGATCTGAAACCGCTCTCCAACTCCAACTTCCAACTCCAACTCAAACCGCGTCTCTGGAGCGCAGAAGACCCCTATCTCTACACGCTCGTCGTGAAGAAGGGCGGCGACATCCGCGCGAAGAAGATCGGGTTCAAGGAGCAAAGAATAGTCGGCAACACTTTCCTCGTGAACGGGATGCCGGTCAAGATGAAGGGCGTGAACCGCCACGAGACGAGTCCCGAGAACGGCCGCACCGTCTCCATGGACGACATGCTGAAGGACATCACGCTCTTCAAGCAGTACAATATCAACACCGTCCGCACCTGCCACTATCCCGACCACCGTCTCTGGTACGACCTCTGCGACAGGTATGGAATCTACGTGATAGCCGAGGCGAACGTCGAGGGGCACGAGCCAGGATACGGCGACAATGGGCTTGGCCGCTTTAAGGAATGGGAGCATACGATTGTCGAGCGCAACGAGCGCCAGGCTGTCTTCTACCGCAACAACCCGTCCGTCACGCTCTGGTCGATGGGCAACGAGACAGGGCACGGCGACTGTTTCCGCCATGCGATCGCTGCGGTGAAGAAGATCGATCCGTCGCGCCCAATCCACTGGGAGCGCGGCAACGAAGACGCGGATATAGATTCGACGATGTATCCGTCGGTAGAATGGCTCGAGAAGCGCGGCAAGCTCGGCAATGAGAAGCGTGGCGGCACCATGTCTGGCGAGGGCGGTGGTGAGGGATATGCCATCTCCGGCCACACTGCCGGCAAGCCGTTCATCATGTGCGAATACGCGCACGCGATGGGCAACGCCGTCGGCAACCTGAAGGAGTACTGGGATGTCATCTACGCCTATCCAGCGCTCATCGGCGGATGCATCTGGGATTGGGTCGACCAGGCGATATGGAAGGACACGGGGCGCATAGACCCGAAGACCGGCCGCCACGAGAGCTATCTCGCCTACGGCGGCGACTTCGACGACTTCCCGAACGACGGGCCGTTCTGCTGCAACGGAGTCGTCGATCCGCTGCGCAACGTGAGCCCCAAGCTTGTCGAAGTGGGGCATGTCTACCAGAACCTCGTTGTGACTAAGAAGGATGGCGGCTTTGCCATGGAAAACAGGCACTGCTTTACCGACGCCTCCCAGTTTGACGGACGCTGGACTCTTCTCGCCGACGGCGAGAAGGCGGGCGAGGGCTTGTTTGCGGTTCCGCCTGTCGCTCCGCTCGCCTTGGGCGAGTTCAAGGTTCCCGAAATCGACGCGGCTCTCGCTACAATCGGCAGGGACAAGGAGGTCTTCGTCAATTTCGAGTTCCTGACTAAAGCCGATGCGCCGTGGGCGAAGAAGGGTTATCCCGTCGCTCGCGACCAGATTCTCCTTAACGAGAAGCCGGCCGCCGAGGAGGGGAAGGACGGAGACGCCCCCGCTGCACATGCGGACGAAGGTGACGAGATAACGATCGAGCGCGGCAGGACGTACGCGGTCTTCAGCAAAAAGACTGGCACCCTCAAGCTCCTCGTGATGAGGGGCGCGACGATACTCTCCGACTTCGACGGGATCACTGCAGGGCCGCGCCTCACGTGCGCCCGCGCGTGGACCGACAACGACCGCTGGTCGTTCTTGGGGAACGCATGGCGCGACGACCGCGGCAAGGGCTTCGAGGGAAGCGGGCTCACGCAGCTCCACTACCATCCCGGGCGCATCGTCGTCGACGGCAATGTCGTGAAGACCAGGGTCTCGGTCGACGGCATGAAGGGCGCCGGCTTCGACTACGAGTGCGAGTGGACGTTCGCGTCCGACGGGTCCGTAACGCTGAAGAACAAGGTGACGCCGTTTGGCCGCATGCCCGAGTCGCTGCTGCGTCTCGGCCTTTCGCTCCGGCTTGGACGCCAGTACGAAAACATGGCGTGGTACGGGAGGGGTCCCTGGGAGAACTACGTCGACCGCAAGACCGCGAGCTTCGTGGGGATCTGGCGCTCCACGGTGACGGACCAGTACGTCCCCTATGTGCGTCCGCAGGACTGCGGGATGAAGTGCGATGTCCGCTGGGTGGAGTTCACCGACAGGTACGGCAGAGGCGCCAGGTTCTCCGCGAGCGAGCCGCTTTTTGTGCAGGCGCTGCACTACGACTGGGAGACGCTCGCGTATTCGCGCCACATCAACGGCCAGCGCCGCATGAACGCGGTGCCGGTTCCGAGCGATGACATCCTGCTGAACCTCGACGTCCGCCAGACGGGGCTTGGCGGCGCGAGCTGCGGGCCGGGTCCGATGGCGAAGTACCGCTTCGACCCGAAAGCGGCGGTCGAATGGACGCTTAAGATCGAACGCGTCGGAAAGTAAAGGGGGAATAGACATGACATCGATGATTCTTGCCGCTGCCGCGGCGGCTGCGTTTTCGTTTGGAGAGGTCAAGGTCGACTGCGAGGAGCGTGACGGCTGGAAGCTTGAGTTTGTGCGCGAAGTAGCGCCTGACGGCGCTGAGATCGCGAAGATCACGCTCGACTGTGCAGAGGCGAAGGTTCCGCCGAAGACGCGGTTGTCGGCGAAAGTTCCTCAGGTCGGCATGGACTATTCCTGGAACGTCAACACCGGTGACTGCGGCATGCGCCCGAACTGGGGTGCGCGTTCGCACACCGAAGTCGCGCAGGGTATGCCGGTCTTCGTCTACTTCGACGGCAACGACACGAGCCATTTTTCCGTCGCGGCCGAGGAATGCGTGCGCCACCTCAACCACGTAGGCGGCATCCGCGAGGAAGGGAGCCTCCTCGAAATCGGCATCGGCTGGTTCGAGACGCCAGAGGCCCCGATTTCGCACTACGAAACTCGCGTGAGGTTCGACGCGCGCGCGAAGGGATTTGCCGACGCGGTGCGCGAAGCCGTCGCGTGGATTGAGAAGACGGCGGGCATCGTGCCGTGCCGCGTTCCAGATGCTGCCTGCGATCCGCTCTACTCGAGCTGGTACAATTTCCACCAGGACGTCTTCGCCGCAGACATCGAATCGGAGCTTGCGATCGCGGCGAAACTCGGTATGAAGACTTTCATCGTCGACGACGGCTGGCAGACGGACGACACGAACCGTGGCTACGCGTTTTGCGGCGACTGGCAGGTCTCGAAGCGCCGCTTCCCCGACATGGCCGCGCACGTGAAGAGGGTGCAGGACCTTGGAATAAAGTACATGATGTGGTACTCCGTTCCCTTCGTTGGTCTCAAGAGCGCCAACTACGAGAAGTTCAAGGGCAAGTATGTCAATGGCAACGACCGCGGCATGGGCGCCGCGGTTCTCGACCCGCGCTTCCCCGAAGTCAGGAAGTTCCTCGTCGACACTTACGTGAAGGCGCTCAAGGACTGGAACATCGACGGCTTCAAGCTCGACTTCATCGACGCCTTCCGTTTTTCCGGCGAGGATCCCGCCGTCAAGGAGAACTACGCAGGACGCGACATCAAGTCGCTTCCAGTCGCCGTCGACCGTCTCATGACCGAAGTCAAGGAAGCGCTTGCCGCGATCAAGCCCGATATCCTCGTCGAGTTCCGCCAGAGCTACGTAGGGCCAGCGATCAGGAAGTACGGCAACATGCTGCGCGTAGGCGACTGCCCCGGAAACTTGAGGCGCAACCGCTTCGCCATAGCGAACCTTCGCCTCGCTTCCGGCAGCGCAGCAGTTCATTCCGACATGCTCGAATGGAACTTCGCGGAGAGTCCCAAGCATGCGGCGCTCTACGTCATAAACTCAATGTTCGGCGTCGTTCAGTATTCTGTCATGCTCCGTAACGCCCCGAAGGAACACCTTGCGATGGTCGAGAAGTGGATAAAGTTCTCGCAGGACCACCGCGATACGCTTCTAAAGGGCAAGTTCACGCCTCGCCATCCTGAGCTTCAGTATCCCGTCATCGAGGCCGAGAGCGACAAGGAAGTCGTCATCGGGCTTTACGACGACGGCCGCATAGTGGACGTTCCCG
>ONVK01000002.1 GCA_900321255.1 uncultured Lentisphaerota bacterium
CGGCAAATCATTCAACAACAAGTCCGCGTTCTATATGGACGAGCTAAAAATATGGTCCAAAGCCAAGACCGAGTTTGACCTAAACTGACAAACAAATGCCAACGCAAAGGCAAAGCAACATAGAGCTCTTGAGAATCTTTGCGATTCTCATGGTAGTCATGGGGCATTTTATAAGGCAAAGCGGGCTACTTGAATCAGAAACAGGCATAAACAGCACAGTAAATGTACTACTTGGCTCTGGAGGCCGAATCGCCGTCAATGTCTTTCTGCTAATTGGATCATGGTTTATGGTTGACTCGACATTTAGACCAGGGAAAGCCCTTAGACTCTATCTCGAAACGGCCTTTTACTGCATTCCCATCACGCTTCTCATGATATGTCTTGGCATGGCAGGTGGCGCAAGAAACATTTTCCAGGGACTGCTGCCTTTCTTTGGTCGTCCTGTCTGGTTTGCTTCAGCATACATATCATTAATTCTTCTCACACCATTCCTCAACAAGGCGTTCCTACTTCCCGTTAAGAAACTCACTTACCTTACCGCCTCTCTTTTCATCTTGTTTTGCATCACTTCTACAATCCCTTGTTTTTCGACTATTGACTACATTGCAGACCTGTCGTGGTTCTGCGTGCTATATTTGATAGTTGGATGGGCGAAGAAGAGCGACATTCTTGAAAGACTTCATGTCAACAAGTGGGTCTACGCTATTGTCGGGACATTGATTTATGCTGGATTATGTTTCGCGGCAAGAATCTCTATGCTAATGTGGACAGCTAACTACTGGATAGACAACATCAGGACACTTCCCAATATTGCATGTGCGGTTTGCATTTTCTGCTTCTTCCTCAAGACAAATATAGGATCCGTCAAACTCGTCAATTTCTTTGCCAGGTCTGTGTTTGCCGTCTACATAGTACATCAAGTCCCTGCGTTTCGCGAATTCGAATGGAGCACCCTTTGCCACGCACATTCCATTTCTGGTTTGCCACCATCGTTGTACGCTCTATCGATCTGCGGCATAGCAATGTTGCTACTGATTTCCATAACCATCCTAGACTTGTTGCGGGCAATGCTCTTCACCGCTGTTGAATCGCACTTTAGAAAAGGAAGCGCTGCATGAGGATCGTTTATGCCTGCGATGACAACTATGTTAAGCTGACAGCTGTTTCGGCAGTTTCGCTTCTCAAGCACAACACAGGCGCAGAGATTATACTTGTCGGCTGCAGGCTAAAGGCCGATGCGATAGAGACCATAAAATCACGCGTCGAAAAGTTCGGCGGGACATTTAGGTATGTTGACGTCAGCACGAAGATAGACAAACTTCAAGCGATGGGAGCATGCTCCTACGTCTCGTATGCCGTGTATTCGCGCATTTTCATCGGTGAGCTTCTTCCTGATCTACACGGCAAAGTCCTCTATCTTGACTGTGACACTCTCATAGTCGACTCAATCGCGGAAATCTTCGACACTGATCTCCACGGAAACCCACTGGCACTCGCTCCAGACGCCGCCCATCCAGCTTACAAACGTGTAATCTCGCTCCCTGAAAACAAGCCCTACTTCAACACTGGCGTAACTCTTATCGACCTCGACGAGTGGCGTAAGTGCCGCTGCACCGAACGTCTCATGGAGGAGCTCAAGTCTCCGCATGGACGGAATCCGCTTGGAGACCAGGACATAATCGTCCGCGTCCTCAACGACGAGATAACGGAATTAGACAGGCGTTGGAACTTTCTTTCGCAGTACATTCTCTATGGACGCAAGGAAAGACCGGCAATCTACCACTTCTCTGGTAACACCCTTGGTCGACCTTGGTTTACATCGTCTCGCCATCCAATGCGTGAATCATATCGAAAGGCCGCAGCCGAAGCGGGACTCCCAGAATCAGCCAAACAAGTCAAGCCATTACCGCTTGAATACAAGATTCAATATTGGCTTTACAAAATCCTTCCGGGATTTGTCTTCCGGCCTGTTTGCAACTTGATGCTGCGCACGCACATTAAGCTGACTTACGGAATCTGATTTCTGCAAAACAAAACACACGGAATTGCTTCCGTGTATTCAGTGTATTCCGTGGTTGACAACCTCAATCGCAAATCGTGCGGGCGGTCTTGCGGGAATCTACAGCGAGGAAATCGGTTCAAACATCACCTTATACCTCGCCGCGAGATAGGTCTTGTAGAACTGGCGCTGGAGGTCGGTGAGGTATGGCGTATCATCGATGAAGGCGCTGATCGCCGCGAGGTCGATGCACGGGACGATGCGCTTAAGCGACGGCGCGAGAACGCCATCGCGGTTTTGCGCGATAAAATCGACATAGCCGATCTTCTTGCCATCTTGCTTTAAAGCCGAAGCCGGGAAGTTGTAGATGCGGGCGTCAAGTTCCGCCTTGTCCTCGATTACGCGGCGCATGATGTCGTCATCCGCTTGGGGAAGGAGGCAACTGCCAAAGTCAAACGCCGGGGCTATCTCCGCCTTGCGCGAAGTGGGATCGACGAGAAAACCCCAGTTGCCGTTGTGACGGTCGAAGTTGCCGAGGAACGCGTCAACCACGAACATATCCCAGAAATGCGCCTTGAGCACAACAGGGTCTACAAACGACTGGTGATCGATTGTTTCGAGGACATCGTCGAGCTCGGTTCCCGTGCCGCCTGTCTCGGAATCTATAACCGTGTTCTTTATCGAGCAGAAGTCGTAAAGGACCTTGCCGTCCGCCGTGAAGTCGCGGCAGGCGCAAACGACCTTTGTCTTGCCATTGGTGAACGTGCCGAGCCGCGTCTCGTGAGCCCTAAGGCCGATCATGTTGGCGATGTTGCTGGCAACATGCTCGCTGTAGCAGCTATTTGAGTACGAGAGAGTTGTCGGCTTCTCTGCCGTCGAAGGAGGGAACTTCAGGAGCCACACGTCGCCATCGTACCGCACGGCGATCTTCTTTCCGTTCGCGCCGTTGTAGGCGCGTCCGGGAAGCCGCTCGCAGCCAGTGAAATCTATTGGCTCAATCATACGTCCTTCCCCCAGAGGTACTTGTCGCGGAGATACTGCGCCTGTTCGTGGGTGATCAAGTTGTCGTTTATCTCGGCGATGTTGATGGAACCGTAGAGCTCACCCCAGAGACAGTCGAGAAGATGAGACTTCTCCTCGACGCCCTTCTTCCAGGCATCAAGGTCGTGCGCCAGGTACGGCGGCAGGTTCCTCTCGAACATCTCGTTGCTCATGCGGATATTATAGCAAATTAAGCGCTCGTTCGTGTTTGCGATAGCGCTACGCGCGACCACGAACCCTGCGAACGTCGCGTTGCCTTGCGGCAACAGGCGGCCATGTCGCCGCGACATGGCTTGAGGCGATGCCTCGCCAGTCGCGGCACCACCGCCGCCCCTTGCGGGGCGCGCCGTCCGCAGGACACGAAAGCGGGCCTAAAGCCCGACACGAAAACTCACGAAAGAGAATTCGCCCATTGCTCGACAACGGCCTTGGGATATGCACTAAAATTAAATTGTATAGCACAGTTTCGTGTATTTCGTGTGCCGTGAAGACGGTTTTCGTGTCCGGGGTGGCGCGGCAAGCCGATAGGCCAATTGCGGAGAAACGGCGCTGGCGGAGGCGAACGCCTCCTGGCCATGCGACGGTTTGACGCGATTGCAATCGCGAAGCGATTGTCGCGACACTCCGGTTTTCGTGGTCGCGCGTAGCGCTCTTTTGGCATAAGACAAAACACACGGAATTGCTTCCGTGTGTTCAGTGTATTCCGTGGTTGACGGAATCAGTCGCAGATCGTGCGGGCGGTCTTGCGGGACTCCTCTGCGAGGAAGGCGATCCTGTGAGACTCCATCGCGGCGTCGAGAACCGCCGAGTAGCGGTCGGGCGACGCGGTCCTGACGAGCTTTACGAACTCCGTCATGATCTCGCGGTCGCCGCCACCGTGGTGGCCGTACTGCTGCGGGATGATCGTCGTAGAGTCGCCGAGGAACGGTAGAATCTCGATCTTGTGCTCGTCGGCAATCACCTCGCCGCGCGTGCCGTAGAAATGCGTGATGCGTGTTCGCTGCTGCGAATAGCTCTCCATCTCGAGGATGATCGTAAGCCCGCCGTCGTACTCCATCAGCACTGTCTGGTGGTCAACGGAGTCGTTGCCGCACGCATAGACGCAGCGGCCGTACGGCGACTTCTCGATCATGTTCAGTATCGCCTCGTCGGACTCGTCGGCAAAGTGATACCTCAGGTCGGTGCGGTCATAGTAGATCTTGTACGCGTCAAACGGGCACTTCTCGCGGACCTGCTCAGGGCAGTCCTTGCAGCGGTCCGCGGCGCCTGCCGGCTTGTTCTCTGGCCGCCAGTGCATAAGCGAGCCGAAGCTCGATATCTTCTTGCAGCGCTTGCCCTTCGTCCACCACTCGATGAGGTCGAAGTCGTGCGTGCACTTGTTGACGAGCATACCCGTGCCCTTCGACTCCACCGACCAGTTGCCGCGGCAGTAGGCGTGAGCCGCCTTGCCGTAGGAAATGGCCGCGAGGTGATGGACGCTCGTGAGCTCGCCGATCGCGCCGGAGGCGATTACCTCGCGGAGCTTCTTGTAGAACGGCGCGTAGCGGAGAACATACCCTGTGAGGACGAGACGCTTCGAGCGCTTCTGCGCCTCCGCGATGTCGACGCACTCCTGCCACGTGCAGCCGATCGGCTTCTCGAGAAGGACATGATAGCCCTTCTCGAGCGCCTTCAGGCACGACTTGTGGTGAAGGCGGTCCGGGAGCGATATGACGACGGCGTCTGCTTCGACGCCGGCGTCAAGGGCCGCCTCCCAGCTCTTCCACGTCGGATAGCTCGCGTTCGCGGGAAATTCGGCAACCGGATCGGCAAGCCCCGCGATCTCGAACTCGTCGGGATGGGTCTTGGCGTACGCCGAGTAGGCGCGCCCGCGTATGCCGTAGCCGAGGAT
Organism: uncultured Lentisphaerota bacterium; assembly: GCA_900321255.1. Lineage (GTDB taxonomy): Bacteria > Verrucomicrobiota > Kiritimatiellia > RFP12 > UBA1067 > UBA1067. The sequence goes on from ONVK01000002.1 coordinate 4,932, forward strand.
TATGGCCCTTACAGGTTTCATTAGACGACGATCTCCCATCCGTTGCGGTAGACCTCGCGCTTCGTCGAGATGCCTTTCGCCTCGCCGTCGGCGAGCTGCATGTTCACGGGATCCCAGTCGAAGCCGGTGTCGTAGACGTAGGACATGTTGCAGAGGAGGCACAGCGTGCAGCTCCTGCCGCCGACTTCGGCGGGCGAGATCGTCATCTTGCGCGAGTCGATGCACTCGCAGAAGTTCTGGATCTGGTTGAGGCTCACATAGAGACCGGCCTTCTCGATCTCGGCGGCGAACTTCTTCTCAAGAAGGTCGAGCGCGGCATCGAGACGGTTGTCGGCCTTGACCGCCGCGTCAGTTCCGTAGTCCTTGCCGACAGACTCCGCGACGATGTGGTCCTTCATGAACGAGACGTCCTGGAGCGCCTTGCGCACGTCCTCGGTCGGGCGCGTAGAGGTCGCGTCGAAGCCGGTCCAGACCGCGATCTTGCCGCGGTTGACGGCGACGATGCCCTTGGTGCCGTAGAACACCGTGCCCCACACGCCGAACGGGCCGTGGTAGAGCTCGACGTCCTTGCCGTCGACCTTCGACTTGAAGAGCATCCTCATGCCGAACTGGCGGCGGCCGCCGTGGTAGAGGTCGGTAGAGTACGGCTCGTCGGAGCGGATGATCTTGTAGGGACCGGAATCATCCATGTCGAGGCCCCACTGCGCGATGTCGAGGTGATGTGCGCCCCAGTCGCCGTTGTAGCCCGAGCCGATGTCGTCGTCGAAGCGCCAGAACATCGGATAGAACTTGTTGACGCCGACAGGCGCGAGCTGGTTGGAGTAGGGACGCCACTTCGCCGGCCCGAGCCACATGTCCCAGCCCTTCTCGCCGAGGAGCTCGTAGCCCTCGCTCTCCTTCGCGGCGTTCTTGGGGTCGTCGAAGAAGCGAACCGGATGGGAAGGCCCGCCGAGCTTCTGGCCGCCCTTGCCGTAGTTCGCGTCGACGTAGCGGACGGTCCCGATCACTCCGCCGCGGACGAGCGAGGCCGCCGTGCGGAAGACGCGCCAGGAACGCTGCATGGAGCCGGTCTGGAAGACGCGGTCGTACTTCTTCTGGGCGGCGATGACCTTCTTCGCCTCGTCGATAGAGAACGTAAGGGGCTTCTCGCAGTAGACGTCCTTGCCGTGCTTCATCGCCTCGACGGAGATGTAGGCGTGCCAGTGGTCAGGCGTCGCGATGCAGACCGCGTCGATCTCGGGATTGGCAAGAACCTCGCGGAAGTCGGCGTAAGTCGCGCACTTCGAGCCGTCCTTGTAGTACTTGTTGACGGTCGCGGCGCTGTCTTCGCGGCGAGTCTTGTCGACATCGCAGATCGCGACGACGCGGACGTTCGGCTGCTTCAGGAACTCAGTGAGGAGAAAACGGCCCTGGATGCCGATGCCGATCATGGCGACGTTGCGCTTCTCGCCCGGCTTGAGCTCTCGCGCCCCGACCTTTGCAGTCGAGCAGCCCGCGAGCGCGGCAGCCGCGGCCGAACCAAAAAGAAAACTCCTGCGGTTGATGTCGATCATTTTATTTGCTCCTTAGGTATGCGCTGTACGCGCGGTATGTTTGCCAACAGTCAAATTTCGAAGCAAGCTCCCACGGAGCGTGCATGTTTAGAAGAGGCGTGCCCATGTCGAGCACCTTCATGCCGAACCTCGCCATGTACTGCGAGATAGTGCCGCCGCCGCCCTTCTCCATGCGGCCAAGCTCGCACATCTGCCAGGTGACGTCGCCTTCGTCCATTATGCGGCGCACCTCCGCGACGAACTCGGGACCGCAGTCGCTCGCGCCGCCCTTTGTAGTGCCGCCCGTGTACTTCGAGGCGACGGGGCCTGCGTGGAAGCGCGCGCGGTTGCCGGTCGAGTCGACATCGGGGAAATGTGGATCGGACGCGGCCGAAACGTCGGCGGAGAGCATGGACGAAAGCTCGAGCGCGCGGCGCACGAGGATGTCGCGCGCGTTCTTCTCCTGGCGCTCGATCATCTCGGCGACCGTGTTCTCGAAGAAGCTCGACTGCATGCCGGTCGAACCCATCGAGCCGATCTCCTCCTTGTCGCACATGAGTATCGACGCCGTGACGTCTGGAACATGGTCGGAGGCGTCGATGAGCGCCTGGAGCCCCGCGAACGAGCACACGCGGTCGTCATGGCCGTAGCCCGCGATGAGCGCACGGTCAAAGCCGACTTCGCGCGGCATCCCGGCGGGAACAATTTCGAGCTCGGCGGAAAGAAGGTCGTCTTCGTCGATCTTGTAGGTCTTCTTAAGGTAAGCGACGAAGTCGGACTTCCCGGCCTTGGGCTCGTCGCCAGGCTTCGCGTCCTTCTCGGGCTTCGCGTAGGTCGTCCACGCGAAGACATCGAGATCTTCGGCGGGGAAGAACTCGTCGCGCGTCTGCTTCGCCTGGTCCTTGCCGAGATGGGGAAGGATGTCGCTGATCATGAAGACGGGGTCGCCTGGCGCATCGCCCACCGCGATGTCGATCTTCGTGCCGTCCTTGCGGACGACCGTTCCATAGAGCGCGAGCGGCATCACGAGCCACTGGTACTTCTTTATCCCGCCGTAGATGTGGCAGTCGAAGTAGACGTAGCCGCCCTTCTCGTAGAGCGGCCTCGGCTTGAGGTCGAGGCGCGGCGCATCGGTATGGCCGCCGACGACCTTGAGGCCGGCTTCGGAGATTTTCCTCCTGCCGATCACGGCAGCCATGACGGTTCTGCCCTCGTAGCCGCGGTAGACCTTGTCGCCGGGCTTCAGCGTCTTGAACTTTGATATGTCCCTGAAGCCCCTCTTTTCGAGAAGCCGGACGCTCTCGGCGTAGCTGCGGCGCTCGGTCTTGGCAATGCCAAGATAACGCACGTATTCGGCGCAGTACTCCGACATCGACTTGTACTTGAATTTCATTTTGTAGATTATACCAAAAAGGACGGTCGAAGTGGAAAAGGAATTTAGCGGCAGGCGCGTGACGCGGAGAAGTAGAGAACCGCCGCGGCGACCGCGTGCCGGGGCGGAACGACTTCCTCGCCCAGCGGCGGTTGCGTCCAGTCCGGACCGTTGATGCCGTCGGAAAGGCGGCGCGAAGTCCAGGCCGAGCGTGCGTTAGAGAGTATGTACTCGCGGTACTTCTCGCATCCCGGGCGCCGCGCGAGCTCCGCAAGGCAGCGCATCGCGATTCCGCGGGAAACGCTGTCGATGTTCGCGGAGCTCATCGACGAGAAGCCGCCCAGTCCCGCAACGAGCAGGTCGGCCGTTTTCTTCGCGTTTGAAAGGTATACGCCGCTGCCCGTCGCCCTGTACAGCCTCATCGACGCGCTGATGAAGAGACCGGCGTCGGACGTAAGCACATTCTCCGCGCGGCTGCCGTCTGCGGCGATCCAGGCGTAGACCGCGCCGGTGGAGGGGTTGACCAGCTTCTGCACCGTCCATTTGTAGAGACGGCGCGCCTGAAGGAGATACTTGACGTCCTGGGTGGAATAGTAGAGGCTGATCGCCGCGACCACGGCGGAAAGGTTGGCGCCGGCGCTCTTCTCGCTCTTCACGTCGTTCCTCCCCCAAATGCCGCCGTCCAACGCGTTGTCGACCTGGCCGAGCCAGATGGCGTCGTACAGCGACCGCCCCTCGTCGAGATACACCTTGTTCCTCGTTACGCGGGAAGCGCGGAGGCAGGCGGTCGCCCAGCGGAGAATCTCGTAGTTGCTGGCGCTAGCCGTGCGGTCTGGATAGACTGACGCGAGATCGTTGTAATACGCCGATATCGCCTCGGCTGCGAGATCCGTGCGCCAGAAGGACGACACGCTGTCGAGGAGAAGGTTGAACGACTCGACCGCGAAACCGAACGACGGCGTATCACCTTCCCCGTCGCCGATGAGAGCGACGTCGTTGGACACCCTGTACTTTGACCAGATTGCCTTCGCGGCATCTGTGCCGCGCTGGTGCCAGTAGAGCTCGCGCTCCTCTATTCCGGCAGTCTGCCCGGCAGGATCGCTCGGCAGCTCCTCGTGCGTGCGATCCGACGACTTGCAGCCCCCAAGCGCCGCAAGCACGACAAACACTGCTGCAATACTCTTCATCACGTGCGCCTCTGCCTGAGAATCTCGTACATTGCGACCGACGCGGCAGTAGCGGCGTTGAGCGACTCGAAGCCGCCCGGCATCGGCAGAACGGCGACGAAGTCGCACTTCTCGCGCACGAGGCGGGAAATGCCGTTACCCTCCGCGCCGACCACAAGGCCGACACGACCCTTGAAGTCGATGTCGGTGTAGTTCTTCGCGTCCTCGCCCCAGTCAAGCCCGGTGAACCAGAGTCCCGCCTCCTTAAGCTCATCAATCGCACGCGGCAGATTCACGACGTGCGCGACCCTGACGTGCTCGGTTCCGCCGGCCGAGGCACGCACGGCCGCAGGCGTTATGCCGCATGCGCGGTCTTCGGGAATGACGACACCCGTTGCGCCGACCGCAGCCGCGGTGCGTAGTATCGCGCCGACGTTCTGCGGATCCTCGAGATGGTCGAGCACTATGACGAGGGCGTTCTCGTCGTCTTCCGCCGCATGGATGATGTCCTCGATGCCGACGTACGGATAGCCCGTCGTCTTGAGCGCAACGCCCTGGTGGTGGCCGAAGCGCGTGAGCTTGTCGAGCTGGTCGCGTTCCATCGTGCGGATCACGATGCGGCGCGAGAGCGCCTCGGCGCGGATCCTGGCGATCTGGTCGTCTTCGTCTGGGAACGCGGGCGGGAGCACTATTTCGGACGCGGTGCGGCGAGCGGCGGCGAGGGCTTCCTCAACGGGGTTTCTCCCGTAGATCCACTCGCCGCCGGTCACCAGCTCGCGCGGGCCCTTGTGGTGCCTTGTATTCTGGTAGTTTCCCAAATTGCCTCCAGGCGTTACCGCTTGAGCAGCACGTCCTTCTCGTACTTCTCGACCTGCTTGAACCACGCTTCGTCCGCAACGACCCCGTTGCGCCTGCAGAACTCGGCCCAGACTTCCTCGACGGGATAGTTCTTGTACTCCTCCTGGAGGACGAGCTGCGCCGTGAAGTTGCCGGTCTCCTGCTCGGCCTTGAGCGACTTCCACGGAACGAGCATCGCCTTGAGGAGCTCCTTCTGCATGTTGCGCATGCCGAGCACCCACGCCGCGACGCGGTTGATGGACGCGTCGAAGTAGTCGAGCGCGATGATGAAGTTCTCAGGGCCCATCTTTACGATTTCCTGCGCGCAGGCGCGGAGGTCGTCGTTTTGGCGGATGACGTGGTCGGAATCCCAGCGCACTGGGCGCGAGATGTGGAACGCGACCTTGCCGAACGTCATGAGGAACGAGCTGATCTTGTCGGCGACCGACTCGGAGAGATGGAAATGGCCCATGTCGAGAAGCGCGAGGATCTTCTGCTTCATCGCGTAGCCCATCACGAACTCGTGCGAGCAGACGGTGTAGCTTTCGACGCCGATGCCGAAGAGTTTCGACTCGAGGAACGGAATCACCGCCTTCTTGTTGTACTTGTACTTGAAGATCTTGTCCAGGGAGTCGGCCATGCGCTGGCGCGGCCCGAGGCGGTCGGACGGCTCGTCCTTGTAGCCGTCGGGCATCCAGAAGTTGATCCCGCACGGGCTCTTGAGCTCCTTCGCGAAGTACTCGGCGATCTTGAGGCACTGGATGCCGTGCTTGATCCAGAAGCTGCGGATCTTCTTGTCGGGCGAGGAGAGCGTGAGGCCGTCCTTGACGTTCTTGTGGGAGAAGAACGTCGGGTTGAAGTCGAGCTTTACGCCGGTCTTCTTCGCCCACTTCACCCATGGCTCGAAGTTCTTCGCGGTGAGCTTGTCGCGGTCGTCGATGTGCCCCTTGTGGATGCCGTAGCAGGCGTGCAGGTTTACGCGGTGCTTCCCGGGGATGAGCGCGAGCGCGAACTCGAGGTCCTTCATTAGCTCCTCGGGCGTCCTCGCCTTGCCGGGGTAGTTGCCCGTCGTCGCAATGCCGCCGGACGCTCCGCCCGTAGTCTCGAAGCCCCCGACGTCGTCGCCCTGCCAGCAGTGGAGGGAGATCGCGATCTTGCCGAGGTCCTTGATCGCCTTCTCGGTGTCGATGCCGATCTTGGCGTACTTCTTCTGCGCTTCCTTGTAGCTCATTGTCCTCCTTTTTTGTCTTATGTTTTTAAACCACGAAATACACGAAAATATGCGTCACTCCTCCTCCGGCTTGGGCAGCTCGAACGAGCAGTTGGTCACGCGGACGTCTGTCGGCGTGAAGTCGCCGTTGTGGTTCTCTGCCTTGAACCAGACCCACTCCTGGCCCGTGACCTTCACGCGGTCGAACCATACGTTCTCCATCTCCCAGGCATAGCGGGACACGAAGCGGCGCTCGGGCCCGGTCGTCTCGAGAGTTATGTTCGAGAACACCGAGTCGCGGAGCTTCAGCCCGATGAAGCCGTTGCAGCCGCAGGCGGTCGCGGTGATGTTCGCGAGAATGACGTCGTGCACCCATGCTCCGCCCAGACCCTGCGAGCGGTGGAACGCAGGCTCGTCAACGACGCCAGACGACTCGACGTCGACCACCTTGCAGTTGACCGCAAGGCAGTCTTCGGCGGTGAACACGTCTGCCGAGATAGACTTGATGAGGTGATTGCGGACAATCTTGCAGCACGGGCCGTTCGCCATCTCGGTCGTCGCGCCGCCCGTCACGTAGCCGACGAGCTTGTTGCCGAAGACGAACGTACGCGCGACCGAACGGCCGCCCTTGTTGCGGACGATGCAGTCCTCCAGCCAGCAGCTCGAGCTCGCGTCGACGCCTGCAAGCGCATAGCCCTGGCCTCCTTCGACGTCGCAGAAGATGTTCACGTCCTTGAACTTGAGCTTGTCGCATCCTGTGCGCGCGCCCTTTATGCGGACGTCCTTGCGGGAGAGCCCGGGAGCCGGCATTATAGTCGTCCAGAACTTGCGGCCGTTTCCGCCTCCGATGCGCTCAACGGGGTATACGCCTGGCTTCGAGAGATAGACCGTGCCGCCGTCTCCGGCGCGTTTCACCGCCTGCTTCATCGTTTTCACGGGCAGTTCCTTCGTGCCTTCGTTGTAGTCGATTCCGTCAACCAGGTCGACCCAGATCTCCTTCTTCGAGCCAAGCGTGTCGTTCTTGTCCCAGTAGAGGAGCAGGTCGGGGAGCGCGTACTTCGTGCCATCCTCCGCGACCGCCTTTGCGCCGACGACAAGTTTGCTCTCCTTGAGCTTCGAAGGGTCGAACGACGCGGGGTCGATCGTGAACCAGTGCTCGACGACTTTCGTCCTGTCGTTGAGCGTGGGCTTGTCTACCTTCGCGGCCTTCCTGCCGTTCACGGTGAACTCGACATGGAACGGCTTGTCGTAGAACGCGACTACGCCCGCCTTGAACGGCTCCTTGAGGCGCTGGTACGGGACGACGTCCCACTGAGCGACAGGGCGCGCGGCGGAAATAGCCGGTGCCGCAAACAGCGCGGCAAAGGCAAAAGACAGGACACTCCTCATTATCTCATGCTCCTTTCTGCTCATTGAACTTCTCCCTGTTGATCCAAAGTCCGAGCGCGGGGTTCGGAATGAAGTAGATTTCCTCCCCGTCCACTACGTTGTAGCCATACTTCAGCTTCGTCGGATCGTACTTGGCGGACATCTCGTCGTACGAGGCGGCCTTGAAGCCGACGCCTTCCACTTCGTCGCGGGAGATTTTCTTCACGCAGTAGGTGATCGAAAAACGGCCGTCGGACGAGCCGTGGATAAGGTGCGCGGCCGCGCCCATGTTCGCGCGCAAGTCGTCAGCATCCGGGCGCTTGAACACCTCGAGCGTGTGGAGGCGACCACGGTAGCCGTACTTGCGGATAAGCCCGTCGACCACCTTGTCCTCACCGAACTGCTTCACGCCCGGCGCGAGGACTATCAGCTCTCCGCCGTCGGCCATCGCCATGCGTGTGCGGTAGATCGCCTTGTTTCCAAGCCAGGTAGACGAAAATTCGGACGGGTCGAGGTAGACGACGCACTTCCGCAGGCCATGCTCCACGTAGTCGATGTTGCGCTGCTGCGCGAGCTTCACCGCCTCGGTGAGGCAGTTGCGCCCCTCGCCGATGAAGAGGCCGTGGCTCGCAATCCTGCCGCCCGGGGCGGTGTTCACGGTCAGGACCCAGAGGATCGGGCGGTGCGCGACATAGTGGTCGAACGCATAGTCGAACAGCTGCCTGACCGGCGTGTGATCGCGTCCCATCGCCTTCTCCATCCCGCACACGGCGCCTATCATGTGCGACTTGTTTATCATGTCGCTGCCGCCTATGCCGACGAAGATGTTCTTCGCATGGTTGGCCATTCCGATCACCTCGTGCGGGACGACCTGCCCTGGCGAGACGATCAAGTCGTACTTTTCGTCCATCAGCCTGCGATTGACCTCGACGGACACCGGATCCTTCCAAAGCCCCCCGGAAATGCGCTCGACCTCCGCCGCAGGCACTTCGCCAAGGCGGACTACGTCGGTGCGCCAGTTGTGGACGAGCATCTTCTCGTACGGGATGTCGCCGAACATCGTCTTCCACTGCGACTCCGACACCGGCACGTGCGTGCCGAGCGCCGGCAGGACGTCTACGTTCGCGCCCTTCGCCGTCAGAAGCCGATAGAACACCTGGGTTATGAAGCCGGCGTTGGAGTGGAAGCGCGTGAAGTCCGGCGGAATGACGAGCGCGTTGCGCACCACGCCCCTGCGCGACTCCCAGTCCGCGAGAGCACGCTCCAGCAGCTTCGCAATCTCCTCGTCGGAAATGACGCTTCCCTCTTCGGCTATCTTGAAAATATCCATTTTTCGATTCCTTTCGCCACGCCGCAGTCGTCGTTAGACGGCGCAACGTACTTGGCGACGCGCTTCACCTCGGGATCGGCGTTCTCCATCGCCACCCCAAGACCCGCCGCCTCCACCATCGTAAAGTCGTTCATGCCGTCGCCGAACGCCATGCAGTTCTCGAGCCCGAGCCCAAGATGCTGCGCGAACCGCCTAAGGGCGTTGCCCTTGTGTGCGGAGGCTATGTTCAGCTCGATGTTGTTCCATGTCGAAGACGTGGCCCGTATTTCCGGGAAGCGTTCAGCAACGGCCTGCCTCACGGCGTCAAGCGTCGCAACCGCCGCTTCCGGATCGTCCTTCCTCGCGAACATCATGATCTTCTGGACGTCTCCGTCCGCGGCCGTGCTGCGGAGGTGCGCCTTTAGGTCGGGGACGGGATTGCGGAACTCGCGCACCATCTTGAGGTAGTGGACGTTCGTGGCGTACGCCTCGGCCCTGTCCTGATGCGACGCCGTCATCCACCCCCAGTTGCCGCGGTAGCAGTCGTACACAACGTCGCATCCGTCGAGGATCTCCATTACCTCAAGCGCCGTCGCCAATGGTATCTCGTCGCGCACAATCGCCGAGTCCGTCTCGCGGTCGTACACCTGCGCCCCGTTTATGGTTATCGCGTAGCGGACGAACGGAAGGTCGCGTACGGCCTGCGGCATCATGCCGAAGAACCTCCCCGTCGTGGGAACGACGTGTATGCCGGCCGCAGCCGCGCGTTCAAGCGCGGCGCGGTTGGCGGCAGGGAGATTCTTGTCGGAATCGAGCAGCGTGCCGTCAAGGTCGAGCGCAATGATGCGTATCTCTTCCATGCAGTCAGGGCCTTCCCTCGTTGCGTCCGCTTCGCTTATGCATTGTAGGTTGCGGCAGAAGTACTGCCGCCATGTCCCGTCCAGTTCGTGTGGAAGAACTCGCCGCGCGGCCTGTCGAGGCGCTCGTACGTGTGCGCGCCGAAGTAGTCGCGCTGCGCCTGCAGGAGGTTCGCCGGAAGGCGCTCGGTCGTGTAGCCGTCGAAGTAGCTGAGCGCAGATGTCATGGTCGGCGCAGGGATGCCGTACTGGAGCGCCGCGGACGCGACCTTGCGCCACGCCGGGACGAGCTTCTCCACCGTCCCCTTGAAGTACGGATCAAGAAGCAGGTTCGAAAGCTGCGGGTTCTTGTCGTACGCCTCCTTGATCTTGCCGAGGAAGACCGAGCGTATGATGCAGCCGCCGCGCCACATGAGCGCGATGCCGCCGTAGTTGAGGTTCCATCCGTACGTCTTCGCAGCGGTTCGCATCAGCGTGTATCCCTGCGCGTAGGACACGATCTTAGAGGCGTAGAGAGCCTGGCGTATGGCCTCGACGAACTCCGCCTTGTCGCCGGTGAAAGCAGGGATCCTGCGGCCGTACGCCTTGGCGGCCTCCACGCGGTCGGCCTTCATCGCCGACAGGCACCGCGCGAACACGGCCTCGCCGATGAGCGTAAGCGGCACGCCTTCGTCAAGCGCCGCGATGCCAGTCCACTTGCCCGTGCCCTTCTGCCCCGCCGTGTCGAGAATCTTCTCGACGATCGGCGAGCCGTCTTCGTCCTTGAACGCGAGGATGTCGCGCGTAATCTCGATGAGATACGAGTCAAGCTCGGTGGTGTTCCACTTCTTGAAGACCTCGTGCATCTCGTCGTCGGACATCCCGAGGAGGTCGCGCATGAGCTGGTAGCTCTCGCAGATGAGCTGCATGTCGCCGTACTCGATGCCGTTGTGCACCATCTTGACGAAGTGTCCGGCTCCGTTCTCACCGACCCAGTCGCAGCACGGCGAGCCGTCCTCGACCTTCGCGCAGATTCCCTGGAAGATCGGCTTCACGAACGGCCACGCCTCAGGCGAGCCGCCCGGCATCATCGACGGTCCCTTGAGCGCACCCTCCTCGCCGCCGGAAACCCCAGTGCCGACGTAGAGGAGACCCTTCGACTCGACGTATTTGGTGCGCCGAATCGTGTCTGGGAAGTGGCTGTTGCCGCCATCGATTATGATGTCGCCCGGCTCAAGGACGCCGAGCAGCTGCTCGATCATCGCGTCCACCGCGGCGCCGGCCTTGACCATGCAGAACACCTTGCGCGGCTTCTCGAGGTTGTCGGCGAGTTCCTGGATGGAATGGCAGCCGATGATGTTCTTGCCCTTGGCGCGTCCGTTCACGAAGTTGTCGACCTTCTCCACGGTACGGTTGAAGCACGCGACCGTGAAGCCCTTCGACTCCATGTTCATGATCAGGTTCTCGCCCATCACGGCGAGTCCTATCAAACCGATATCAGCTTTTTTCATTTTCCTTTTCCTTTTTATCTGCTATCCACTTGCGACCAACGACCAACGACTAACCTATCGCTGGACGCGCGCGTTCCCCGCGTACACATCCCACACCTGCTTCTCGTCTGCAGGTTCCGCATAGTCGTTCAGCGAGCTCGCCGCCATCACGCCGGACGCCCAGCCGAACTGGAGGCACTTCTCGGCGCTCCAGCCGTTTACGACGCCGTAGAGGAGCCCGCCCGTGAAGCCGTCGCCGCCGCCGATGCGGTCCAGCACCTGGATTGTGCGCGGCTCCTCGACGTAGAACTTGCCGCCGGCGTAGACGATTGCGCCCCAGAGGTGTTCGTCAGCCGCGACGACCTGACGGAGCGTCGTGCCGTACATCTTCGCGTTCGGATACTTCTTCGTCACCTGGAGAATCATCTCCTTGAAACGGTCGATCTTGCCCTTGAGGTCCTTGCCGCCGGCCTCAGGCCCCTTGAATCCCAGGCACAGCTGGAAATCCTCCTCGTTTCCGACGAGGATGTCGGCGACCGAAGCGATCTTGTGGAACGCCTTGGACAGCTCCGCCTCGCGGCCCTTCCAGAACGTCGCGCGGTAGTTGAGGTCGAAGCTAACCAGTACGCCGTACTTCTTCGCGTCGGCAGCGAGCTTGAGGCAGCATTTCGTCGTCTCTGGCGACATTGCGGCGATGAGGCCGGAGAGGTGCAGCACCTGGACCCCGTCCTTGCCGAAGAGCTTCTTCGTGTCGTAGTCCTTCGCATCGAGCGTGCGGCCGACTTCGCCGGCACGGTCGTTCCAGACGCGGGGCGCTCGGAGGCCAAAGCCGGAGTCTGCGATGTTGAACTGGTGGCGGAAGCCCCACGGCCCGCCCTGCGGCACGTCGGGCCCGACGTACGCGATGTTGCGCGAGCGCAGCTGCGCCTTGATGAACGCCGCCATCGGCGAACCCTCGACGAAACGCGTCAGCACGAGGCATTCGCGCCCAAGGGAGCTGGTCACGTTGAGGACATTCGTCTCGGCACTCGTCGCCTGTAGGTAGAACCGATTCGAGTTGTGGACCGCCATGCGGTTTTCGGGGGTTATGCGAAGCCCCATCGAAGACACGCATGCCACGGCGTATTTCGCGTTTTTCTTGACTTTCATGCTTTCTCCTTTACAGCTCAACCTTCTTGTAGTGCGGCACGAGGCCCTTCATAAAGCACCAACCGATGATGTACGCGACGGCGCAGTAGCTGAAGAGGACCATATAGCCGGCGGGCTTGCCGGTGTAGCCGCAGAACGCAAACGCGTCGCCCTTGTCGGCCGCGTAGGTAAAGAGCTTGCCGGCGCACTTGTTCACCATGAAGCTGCCGCATCCCGCGGCGAACTGGGCGATGCCGGTCAAGGTGCCGATCGTCGACTTCGGGAACATGTCGCCGACGACGGAGTAGACGTTCGCGGACCACGCCTGGTGACCTGCGCACGCGAGGCCGATGAGAACCGCGACGCCCATTGCGGCGAGGAATTTCTGCATGTTGACCGCAAGGGCGCTCCCGAACACGCCGAGCGGCTGAGCGCCGAGCGCGAGGAGCGGGAAGCACGCGAAGATGAACATCGCGACCATCCGCCCCTCGTAGGCGTTCATGCCGCGCTTGTCGACCATGTAGGTCGGTATCTTGCAGAGCCCGATCGAGACGAAGGTGACGATCGCGTAGAGCGAGAAGATCAGCACCATCCCTTCAAGGGTGTCGCTCTTGTAGCCGAACTGGTCGGAGAAGTAGCCGGGAGTCCAGAACAGGAAGAACCACCACACGCCATCCGTGAGGAAGCGGCCAAAGACGAGCGACCACGTCTGGCGCAGCGAGAACGCCTTGCCGTAGGAGATCTTCTTTTCTTCACCTTCACCCTCACCCTTAGCCTTAACCTCTTCACCCGCCTCGTCCGACTCGATGTACTTGAGCTCCGCGGCGTTGACGCGAGGGTTCTCGGCGGGTTTCTTGTAGAGCCAGACCCAGAAGCCCATCCAGACGAAGCCGAGCGCGCCGATGACGATGAACGCCATCTCCCAGCCCCAGAACTTCGCGATGATCGGAATCGTGAGCGGCGCGGCAAGTGCGCCGACGGAAGAGCCGGAGTTGAAGATCGAGGTCGCGAACGCGCGGTCCTTCTTGGGGAAGTACTCGGCCGTCACCTTGATCGCCGCGGGGAAGTTGCCCGCTTCGCCGAGCGCGAGGACGGCGCGGCAGGCGAGGAAGAGCCACACGGACGCCGTGATGCCCATCATCGCGACGAAGCCGGCGGCCTTGAGCGCGGAAGTGCCGACGCCGCAGCCCGCGTGGAGGCAAGCGCCGAGCGACCAGATGAAGATCGCCCACAGATACCCCTTCTTCGTGCCGAGCTTGTCGATGAACTTGCCGGCGAAGAGATTGCACAGGGCGTAGATGATCGAGAACACCGCCGTGATCGTGCCGTAGTCGTTGTCGGTCCAGCCGAACTCCGGAGAGATGAAATCCTTCCATGTGAGCGACAGGACCTGGCGGTCGAGGTAGTTTACGGTAGTTGCAAAAAACAGCAACGCACAGATGACCCAGCGGAAGTTGGACATCACAGTAGAAGGCTTTTCGTTCATAGGCATAATTATACCAAATCTGCTCCGCCCCGCGCCACACCGAAATGCCGAAAAACAGGCAGAGCGGCTATGCACGGATCCGCAGGGCGGCGCCGGCAAAGGCGGCGGCGAGAACCGCCGGAACGGCCGCGAGCGCAGCCACGGCGACGTAGGCCCACGGTATCGTTCCTCCGCGCGAAAGCGCGTTGGAAAGACAGTAGTTCCCCGCGAACGGAAGAAACGCCGCGACAAGAACTGCGCACACGGCGCTCGCCGCGTTCATCTTCAAATGCGCCGCCGCAGAAGTAGCCGCCATCGCGAAGAACGCCGCCGGCACGAACAGCAGCGCCATCGCCGGAAGAAGCCCGACAAGCGAAACTTCCGGCCGGTACACGAGCGACGCCGCGGCGATGACAAGCGTCGTCACAAACGCGGACAGCGCGAACCTAAAGCGGAACACGCGGTTCAGAAAAGCGCCGACAACATACGGAAGCACGACGCTCGCGACGCCGCACGCGTAGGAGACGCCCCACAGTCTCGGGATGTCTCCGGTCTTCTTCGCCACCGCCGCGCCGATAAGCGAGCCGTTCACGATGACAGCCGTGACGGCGCATAGCGCAAGCGCGAAAAGCGCGAACGCGGCGTATGCGCCGCATGCCTTGGCGAGGAGAAACTGCACGCGCGAGACGGGATGAGAAAGCGCAACAGCCGCGGTGCCGCTCTCGAACTCCCGGCGGACGGACCGCGCGGCGCCTACGACCACGAAGATCGTGCCGCCCACGAACAGCGCCGAAAGCCCGGCGTCACGCGCCATGCGCGCCGGCTCGCCGAACTGATGGTAGTGGAAGGCGGGCGCAAACACCGCGATGGCGAGCGACGCCGTCAGGACAAGAAGCGACAACGGCTCTGCGAGAATCTCGAGAGCCGTCGTTTTCGCTATAGCCCAAAAGCGTCTCACTGACCCCAGCCGCAGCCGCCGCAGAAGAGAGGCAGCTGGGCGTCAAGGAGGAGGAAATAGCCAAGAGCGCCGATGACGACGCACGCCGCCAACTGGAAGACGATCCCCGTGATCGTCGCACCTGTCGAAAGCGAGGGCACGGCATTCGCCGGCACGGGCGCCGCAGCGGGAGCCGCAGCCGCAGGCGCGGCGGCAGGCATGTCGGGAATGTCCGGGATGTCGGCGACATCACCGCCTTCGGCGGCAGGAGCGGCAGGCGCCGCGGCCGCGCCGGGCTTCTTTATGCCGAACTTGCCGGAAGGACGAACCGCGCCTGGGCGCGCGATCTTGAGAGTCTTGCGCTGCGTGAGCGTCGGGGATGGAGCCGCGGCCGCGGGCTGGGACGGCTGCTCGGCAGCTGGCTCCGCCGCGGGAGCTGGAGCTGCGGCAGGAGCGGACGGCGCGGGCTTCGCGATCGAATCGGGACGCTTGATGCGTATCGTCTTGATCGGAGCCGCCTCGTTCTGCACGGGCGCAACGCCGAGCGCGTCGGAGAGGGAGATGCGGGCCGTCCTGGACTTTGACGCCTGCTTCTGCGCCTCGGTGAGATCCTGGTCGGCGATGATGCCGGTCTTGCGGAGAATCGCCTGCTGGGGAATCTCCTGAGTGACGCCCTTCAGCTTCTGCGTCACCGACTTGAGCTGCTCCATCGCCCCGCCGCCCTGCTGCGCTGGCGCGGGAGCCGCGGCGGGCGCGCTCGTGGCGGCGGGAGGCTGAGTCGGGAGCTTCATCCCCGGGCGGATGCCGGGCTTGCCAAGAGCGGTCGCGCCGATTGTCGGCTTCCTGATGACCGGCTTAAGCTTGAGAGTGGAAGCGCGAGGCTTCGCAAGCGGGTTCGCGGGCGGCGGCTCTTTACCGGCTACCGGTGTCACGTTCTCTTCTGCCATGTCTGACCTCCCATTTAAACTTCAAACTATAAACTTTATACTTCAAACTTCAAACTTTATACGGCCAACACTTCGGCTTCCTTGGCTTTGAGCTCGGCGTCGATCTTGGCGATGCCGTCGTCGGTCGCCTTCTGGATCTTGTCGAGTCCCTGCTTCATGTCGTCCTCGGAAATCTTCTTGTCCTTCTCGAGCTTCTTGACCGCGTCGTTCGCGTCGCGGCGGACATTGCGCATCGCGACCTTCTGGGCCTCGGCCTGGGTCTTCGCGACCTTGACGATCTCCTTGCGGCGCTCCTCGTTGAGTTCGGGGACGGTGATGCGGAGAACCTTGCCGTCGGTCTGCGGCGTCACGCCGATGTTCGCGGCGAGAATCGCCTTGTTCATCGCGTCAAGCACCGTCGGGTCGAACGGGGCGATCTTGATCTGGCGGGGCTCAGGCGTCGAAATCGTGCCGAGGTTCTTGATCGGCGTCGGGCAGCCGTAGTAGTCGACCTTGATCTGGTCGACCATCGCAGGGCTCGCCTTGCCCGTGCGCAGACCCGCGAACTGAGACTTCAGCGTCTCGAAGCTCTTGCCGATCTTCGCAGTCGCGTCATTCAGAACTTCCTGAACAGTTTCCATCTTTTTTTACTCCAGTCTTTTCAACTTTTAAACTTTAAACCTTTAACTTCAAACTTTAAACTAAAAACTTTCAACTCACCACCGTGCCTATCGTCTTGCCGCGCACGACGCCCTCAAGCGCCTTGGGGTCGAAGAAGTCAAACACGACGATCGGGATGTTGTTGTCCATGCAGAGCGCGAAAGCGGCGGAGTCCATCACCTTCAGCCGCTTCTCAAGCGCAGTCTCGTACTTGAGAGAGCCGTACTTCTTCGCGTTCGGGTCCTTCTTCGGGTCAGCCGTGTAGATGCCGTCGACCTTCGTCGCCTTCAGAAGCGCGTCCGCGCCGATCTCGCTCGCCTTGAGCGCAGCGGCGGAGTCGGTCGAGAAATACGGATTGCCGGTTCCGCCGCCGAATATCACGACGCGGCCCTTCTCGAAGTGCCTAAGCGCGCGCCTCTGTATGAACGGCTCGGCGAGCTTCGGCATCTCGATCGAAGTCATCACTCGCGTGGGAACGCCGATCGACTCGAGCGCGTTCATCATCGCGAGCGCGTTGATGATCGTCGCGAGCATGCCCATTGAGTCGCCCGTGACGCGGTTGACGCCCTTCCCGGCGCCGGTGAGCCCGCGGAAGATGTTGCCGCCGCCGAGAACTATGCCGACCTCCACGCCCATAGCGTGGATTTTCTTTATGCGCTCGGCCATGAAAGCGAGGTTCTTCGGGTCGATGCACTCGCCCGTCGCCTTGTTGCCGAGCACCTCGCCGGAGAGTTTCAGCAGTATCCGGCGGTACTTGACTTTGCAGGAAGATTTCTTCACGCCGTAAAGTATATCAAAAATCCCCTTCGGCGGCAATAGAACACCCGCCGAATTCACTGCCCTATGGCAAGGCGGGCGGCAAGGCGCTCGGGAAGACCGGCCCTGCGGACGCGCTCCTGCGCCGCCTCGATGTCGTATTCCAGCCTTCTGTAGCGGATCTTGCGCTCCTTGGGGTCGTATATGACATACGTCGCACGCGGATCGCCGTCGCGCGGCTGGCCAACGGAACCGACGTTGATGAAGTACTTGCGGCCGATCGGCAGCGCGAAGTCCTGCGCATCGATGCGGAAGACACCGTTCATCGACTTCTCGTAGATCATCGGGCAGTGCGTGTGGCCATGGAAGCATACGGGCGTCTTCTGGTTCAGGAAGTTCGCCTCGGCCTGGAGATTGTCGAAAACGTACCCGAAGTTCTCGGGTCTGTCCATTGTAGAGTGGACAAGCGTGATGCCCATCTGAGTGTGCGTGAACGGCAGGTTCCTGAGCCAGTACACCTCTTCGACCGACAGCTGCTTGCGCGTCCATTCCACGACGGCGGCGGCGGCGGGGTTGAAGTCGTCAAGGTTCTGGCGCGACGACACGTAGTAGTCGTGGTTGCCCACGACAACCGGGCAGCCGAGTGCCCGCACTATCTCCATGCACTCGTGCGGACAGGCGTTGTAGCCAACCACGTCGCCGGTGCAGAGAAAATCCGTCACGCCCTGGGCGCGACAGTCGTCAAGGACCACGTTGAGCGCGTCCAGGTTGGCGTGTATGTCGCCGAGTATGGCAAACAGCTTTGACATTACTTAACGAGCAGTGCGCTTGCTATCTGAAGGTCTTCGACCGTCGTGATCTTGAAGTTCGGCTCCCTGTTCTCGTAGATGCGGACAGCCTCGCCGGAGAGCTCGACGGCCTGGCAGTCGTCGGTAACGTCGTTCTTGCCGAGCGATTTGTACGCGTTCTGGAGAACCCTGAAATTGAACGCCTGCGGCGTCTGCACCGCCCAGAGCTTTTCCCTTTCCTCCGTCGCCGAGACCAAAGTCCCCTTCTCGACGCGCTTGACGGTATCGGTCATGCGCCTACCGACTGTCGCGGCGCCGACGCGCTTCGCGAGCTTGACGACCTCGGATATCACTTCGGGGGTGACGCAGGGGCGCGCGCCGTCATGCACAACGACGAAACGCGTGTCGACGTCGCACACGGCGAGACCCGCCTGGACGGACTCCTGGCGCTTGTTGCCGCCAGGCACGACGGCGACCAGCTTCGATATCCCGAACATCTTCGCCACCGCCTTCGCGGCGAGCTGCTGCTCCTTGCGGACGACGAGGATGATCCTGTCGATGTCGGGGCATTTCTCGAACGCAATCAGCGACCAGGCGACGACGGGCCTGTTGCCGAGGCTCAGAAATGCCTTGTCGGTGCCGGTGCCCATCCGCTCTGACTTGCCGGCGGCCACTATTATCGCATTTGTCATACCAGGTTCCTCCCACAGCATTTCTTGTACTTCTTCCCCGACCCGCACGGGCAGGGATCGTTGCGCCCCACGGCGGGCTGCGCGCGCGGCGCGGCGACTGGGGCTGGGGCCGCGCCGTGCGGCGCGACCGGCGGACGCGACATCATCGACGCGAAGACGTCGCCTATCGTCTTCTGGGACGCGCCGCCTCTCTCGGGCTCGGCCGCGGCCGCGCCCGACGACCTCTCGCTGTCCGTCACGGTGATTTCGTCGGCGTTGGTGCGGACGTGATGAACCCCGGCCGCGGCGAGCATGCGCTGCATGCGCGCAGCGGTCGCGCTCCTGAACTCGGCAGAGACGACCTTGGTCTTTATCGTGGCAATCAGCGTCTCGAACATCGAGAACGCCTCCTTCTTGTATTCGATCAGCGGATCGCGCTGACCGTATGCGCGAAGGTTAACTCCCTGCCTGAGGTCGTCCATCGCGCGGAGGTAGTCCTGCCATTCGCGGTCGATCACCTGAAGGAACACGCCGCGTTCCATGAAGGGAAGAGTCTCCGCGTCCTCGCTCGCGCACTTCGCCTCGTAGGCCTCCTCGACGCGCTTGTAGACAAGGTCGCCCGCAAGACCGGGCGTGCCCATAAGCGGGCGCAGCTCCTCCTCGGTCACGGATACCGGGAACGAGACCCCGAGCCAGCTCATGAAGTCCTCGAGAGAGCCGTCCTTCGGGCTGAAGAGGTAGCGCTCGGCCTGGGTCTGGATGAGGTCGTTGGCGACATCGAGGACAAGGCCGTGTACTGTCGCGGCGTCGCCTGTGAGCACCTTGCCGCGAAGCTCGTAGACGATCGTGCGCTGCTTGTTCATCACGTCGTCGTACTCGAGCGTGCGCTTGCGGACGGCGAAGTGCTGCTGCTCGACGCGGCGCTGCGCCGTCTCGACCGACTTGTTGAGCCAGCGGTGCTCCATGACCTCGCCTTCCTGGAGCCCGAGCTTCTGCATTATGCCGGAGATTCTCTGGGAGCCGAAGAGGCGCATGAGCTGGTCTTCGAGCGAGATGAAGAACTGCGAGGAACCGGGGTCGCCCTGGCGCGAGCAGCGGCCCCTGAGCTGGCGGTCGATGCGACGCGACTCATGGCGCTCGGAACCGATGACATGGAGTCCACCGACCTCTGCGACGCCCTCTCCGAGCTTGATGTCGGTGCCGCGGCCCGCCATGTTAGTCGCGATCGTGACTGCGCCGCGCTGGCCCGCGAGCGCTACGATCTCGGCTTCGCGAGCGTGGTTCTTGGCGTTCAAGACCTCGTGCGGGATGTGCGCGAGCTTGAGCATGCGAGAAAGGATCTCGGAAGTGTCGACCGTCACGGTGCCGAGGAGGATCGGCTGGCCCTTCGCGTGGCGCTCGGCTACGTCGGCGATGATCGCCTTGAACTTCTCGCGCTGGGTGCGGTAGATCTGGTCGTTGCCGTCGATGCGGTTCACCGGCTTGTTTGTCGGGATCGAGACGACGTCGAGCTTGTAGATTGACTTGAATTCGCTCGCCTCGGTCTCGGCGGTGCCGGTCATGCCGGCGAGCTTCTTGTAGAGGCGGAAGTAGTTCTGGATCGTGATCGTCGCGAGGGTCTGCGACTCCTTCTCGATCTCGACGCCCTCCTTCGCCTCGACCGCCTGATGGAGACCGTCGGACCACCTGCGCCCCGGAAGGACGCGGCCCGTGAACTCGTCGACGATGTAGACGTGGTTGTCCTGCACGACGTAGTCGACGTCGCGTTCGTAGAGGCAGTAGGCGCGGAGGAGCTGGTCAACGACGTGCACGCGGTCGGACTTCTCGACGAACGACGACTGCGTGTCGCGACGGCGCTCGAGGCGCTCCTGCTCGGTAAGCGACGTGTCGCCGTCAATCGCGCTCATCTCGGCGGCGAGGTCGGGGAGGACGAAGAGCTTCGGGTCCTCTGGGCATATCTTCTCGCAGCCCTTGTCGGTCAGCGAGACCTCGCGAGTCCGCTCGTCGATCGTGAAGTAGAGCTCCTCCTTGAGCCCGCGGGCATGCTCCTTGCGCATCTCGGAGAGCATCTGCATCTCGACGTCCTCGTGCATCTTGCGGACATCGGCGTCCTCGAGGAGGTGCATGAGCTGCTTGTGCTTCGGCATCGAGTGGTAGACCTGGTAGATCTTGTCCTTCACGAGTTCGACGTCGCCAGAGGCAAGCGCCTTCTTCGCCTCCTGAATGAAGTCGTTGCACTGCGCAGTCTGGACGCGCACGATCGAAGAGACGAGCGGATTCAGGTTTTGGTAGATGTGCGACGTGGAGAGCGTCGCGGGACCGGAAATGATGAGCGGCGTCCTCGCCTCGTCGATGAGGATCGAGTCGACTTCGTCGACGATCGCGAAGTTGTGGCCGTTCTGCACGACATCCTCGGGCCGCTGGGCCATGCCGTTGTCGCGAAGGTAGTCGAAACCGAACTCGCTGTTCGTGCCGTAGGTGATGTCGCACGCATACTGGGCGCGCCTCTCCTCGGAATCCATCGAGTTCTGGATGCAGCCCACCGTGAGGCCGAGGAACTTGTAGAGGTGTCCCATCCACGCGGCGTCGCGGCGCGCGAGATAGTCGTTCACGGTGACGAGCTGGACGTTCTTCCCGGAGAGCGCGTTCAGGTAGAGCGGCAACGTCGCCACGAGCGTCTTGCCTTCGCCCGTCTGCATCTCGGAGATGTTGCCGCGGTGCAGGACTATGCCGCCGATGAGCTGTACGTCGAACGGAATCATGTTCCAGGTAAGGGTGTGCCCGCAGACCTCCGCCGTAGTCCCGCACAGATGGCGGCAGGCGTTCTTCACGAGCGCGAACGCCTCGGGGAGGATGTGGTCGAGAGACTCGCCCTTCGCGACACGGTCCTTGAACTCCTGGGTCATGCGCGGATAGTCCTCGTCCGCGAAATTCTTGGCCTGGTATTCCTGCTCGATGCGATTAATCTCACGGACGACCGGCCAGAGCTTTTTCAGCTCCCGATCGTTCTTCGTTCCAAACAAAAACTTCAAAATGTTCATATTCCCGGATATTATACCAAAAATTCGGGCGCAGTGTGAACCGTCTGCGGGCTTGTTTTTCCCGCTCGGCGCTGGAGCGATACATCGACCTCCCTACTTCAGATTTTTAACGACAAGCCTGACCGGGCCAAGAAGGCCTGCCGGGCGAAGGTCCTTGTCGGAGAGGATGTAGCGCCAGGAGCTGAAAGCGAAGCGGTTTACCGAGCGCGGCGCGTCCTTCAGGATTTCGTCAGGAATGCGCACGACCGCGCGCCCGTGCGGGATTTCCCGCCTGACTCCCTCGCTCTGGACGAACTGCACCCCGAAGCCAAGCATCTTCTTCGAGAGGATGCAGTCGTCCGGCTCCTTCTCGTCGCCGATGAGGCGGTTCGTCCAGGCGTTGGTGACGCGGACCTTAAGCGCATGCCGGCCTGGCTTGGGCGCGCGCGGAAGCTCGATGCGGTACGGCGCATGCCAAAGGGCGCCAATGCGCTCTCCGTCGAGGAACACCTCGGCTACGTCGCGCACATCGCCGAGATCAAGCGCAAACTCCCGCCCCTCCGGAACTTCGAGCGTCGTCTCGTAGGTAGCCGTTCCGGAATAATAGCGGATTCCAGATTCGGCAAAATCCGTCCACGACCTGAGCGAGGGGAGGGGAATCGCATTTGTCGGCGCGCCGCCGTCCGCGTCGAACGACAGCGTCCAGGGGCCGTCGAGCACGGCCTCGGTCGCGACGAGGTCCGGCATGCGGCGGCAGAAGCGAACACCCTCTTCGCGGAAGACGACGAATACGCTCCCCTCTGCGGGGAGCTCGAGTTCGACGGGCGTCACGCCGTTCTCCGTCCGCCACTCGCCGATGCGGCGCTTTTCGCCTGATTCCGGATTCCAGATTTCCGGCTGAAAGTCCTTCCCTGCGACCTGTCGGAAGTTCGCGGCGAACTTCTTCGGCCTGTCGGTCGTGTTTGCGACGAAGAAGAACGCCGCATCGCCCGCGCGCCTGCAGGACGCCATAACGCCATCTCCGTCGCCATTCGCGATCTCAAAGTAGCGCGTGCGCTTGGATGCTTTGCCGACCTTAAGCCCCTTCGCTGCGTATTCGCGGACGAGCCCGAAGCACTTCTTCTCGACGTCGTCCCGGCTCCTGCCTTCGGCGAAGCGCTTCTCCGCGCCACTTTCGAGGAAGAGGAGAGAATACTCCCGTCCGGAAGATCTGACGCGCAGCTTACCCTCCGCCGTCACTTCTGTGTTCGTCAGGAAGTTGCCAAGCGGGAGCGCGTCCGTGCCGTCTTCGTCAAACGAGGCAAGCCCGAGCGCGTCACAGCGCATTTCGCCCTCCTGAAGAAGCGCCTGGCAGCGCTGGATATAGCGGTAGAACCCCTTCGCCGGCTCGTGCCAAGTCTGGTTCTCGCCGAAGTGCGTCCCCCACGGCCCCATGGAATAGCCGGGGCGCCAGCGCTCGCCGAGCGGCTGGTGCTCCCAGTGGTGGAGGGAAAGTCGGTTCACGCCGCGCGCCAACGTCGCGTCGAGCGGAATCTTGAGGTCGCGCGGCGTGATTGCGAATGGATCGTCAATCGGATAGCCGGTGAACGACTCCGCACCGATGATGTTGCGGCCAAGGGCGCGGGCAACGGGCCCTGCGAACCAGCACGCGCCGCCTTTGGACGGTTCCTTCGCCCAGAACGGGAGGCCAACCCAGAACTCCGTCATCGGAACGTCGCAGAACTGCGACGCCTCGTAGGAGTCGAACGGGCCGGAATACGGCTCAAGGTGGAACTTGAAGCCGGCGGCGTTGAGCCGCTCCTTGAACACCTTGTAGTGGCGCTCTGTCTGAAGCTCGTTTTTCGTGCGCTCGAAGTCGCGGCGGAACTGCTCCTCGCGCTCCGCGCCGAAATCGGTGCCGAGCTTCGCGATCACAGGCAGGAACGGCACAGGGTCGTAGCCGCGGCGCTTCATGAACTCCTGCGCGAAGTCATCGGTCCATGACGCATCGCCCGCCTCGTAGCTGTCCATGAGGATGAACGCGAGCCCGGGACTGGACGCGGAGATCCCGTGGGCGGCAAGCCCGTTGAGGAGATTGTCGATGTGGACGCCAACGGCCTTTGCGTTCATCTTGTCCGCCTCGAGGGAGCCCGCCTCGACATCGGGGGGCGATGGATGCGTGTTCTTGCCTGTACACGTGTAGCCGAAGCGGTACACGCCGCTCTTGGTCCTGACCCTCGCTATGTCGCGGTAGAAGCCGAGCTTGGCCTCGGGCTGCTGATCGCCCTTCGCCCAGACAAGCTTCTTCATGCCGAGTTCCGGCGTGATCCACGGCCCTCCCGAGGTGGAATATCCGGGGCAGTTGTGAAGGCCGAGCTCAAGGCCGAGCCTTTTCGCCTCCGCGACGGCGAACGAGACCATGTCCCACCACTTGTCGTTCATGTACTCGAGCCCAGGGCAGAGCGGCGTGGACATCCGCTCCTCGCAGTCCCACCCGACGTCCTGGATGTTGAAGATCGTCGCCCCGGAGAGCCCCGCGTCGCGCATCGACTGGAGATCCCGCGTGATGCCGCTCTTCGTGACGTTGGCGCCCTGCCAGTGCCACCAGGCATTGGCTCCCCGCATCTGCGGCGGGCTGTCAAACAGCGTCTCGAGCCTTTCGGCGGGCGAAGGCTCCCCCGATGCGGTGGCGACGGCCGTCAGCGCGGCGGCCGCCGTAATCATGACTTTGAACATGGTATATCTCCTCACGACTGAAATTTTACACCATGCGCGTCCGTTCTGCAACCCCCACGGCAGAGGGGCGTGGTCAGAGGACGCGGTTGTCGATGAGACGCGTCCTGCCGCAGTAGGCGGCGACGAGAAGGCAGCACCCCTTCCTCGGGGTTCTGCGCGGCTCGAGCGTCTCTGCGTCGACGCACTCGACGTAGTCGACCTTCAGCCCCGCCTTCTCAAGCGACTTTCGAAGCGCGGCAAGCGTCTTCGCTCCGCCCTTCGCGCCGAACGACATGAGCCCGCGGGAGATCGCGACCGCCCTTTCGCGCTCCTCGGGCGAAAGGTAGGTGTTGCGCGACGAGCGGGCAAGGCCGCTTTTCTCGCGCACGATTGGGGCGACGACGATCTTGAGGTCGAAATTGAGGTCGCGCACCATCCGCTTTATCACCTGCGCCTGCTGGTAGTCCTTCTGCCCGAAGACGGCGAAGTCCGGGTGCGCGAGGTTGAAGAGCTTCGCGACGACGGTGCACACTCCGCGGAAGTGCCCGGGGCGGCGCGCGCCGCAGAGCCCCTTCGAAAGGTCCTCCTCGTTCACGTATACGCTGTGGCGCCCGAGGTACATGTTCTGCGGCGTCGGGAAGAAGACAGCCGTCGCGCCCGCCTCGCGGCACTTCGCGAGGTCGGCCTTCTCGTCGCGGGGATACTTCTCGTAGTCCTCGTTCGGCCCGAACTGGACCGGGTTCACGAACACGCTCACGACGATTTCGTCGGCGCCGCGCCTCTTCGCCTCGCGGATGAGCGAGAGATGCCCGTCGTGGAGGTAGCCCATCGTGGGGACGAGCGCAATCTTGGCGCCCGCAAGCTTGCGCGCGCGGCACCACTTCTGGAGTTTCCGGGGTTCTTTGAAGATTTTCATGGTGGTTTAAGAGTCAGGAGTCAGGGGTCAGGAGTCAGGAGTTGGAGTTTAGAGTTGGAGTTGGAGAATGGAATTGATATCTTTTTTAGTAGAATTTTTAACGCAGAGACGCAGAGGCGCAGAGGGAGTTGGAGAGTGGATGGTTAGGGGTTAGGGGGCGCGGGGGAGAGCGACGCGGTTGCCCGGGAAGAATCGGACGCGTCCCTTGAGCCGCAGGGCCATGCAAAGCGCGTTGACCTTCTCGGCGGGAAGACCAGTCCGTCTGATTAGGACGTCCATCTGCACGCCTTCGGCATCCACCTCGCGCATTATCATCGACTCCTCGACCGAGAACGGCGGCGGCGGCGCATGCTTTTTCTCCGTCGCGGCGGCGCGCGGCCTGCGCTTCGGCTTCGGCACCGCTCCATCCGCGGCCGGGAGAAGCGGGGAAATTTCGCCGATGACGTCGGCCGCTGTGCGGACAAGCCTCGCCCCGTCCCTGATGAGCTGCAGGCACCCGGCGCTCGAGCGGCTGTCGACGCGACCCGGCAGAGCCATCACGACGCGGCCCATGTCGGCGGCGCACGACGTCGTTATGAGCGTGCCGCTCTTGAACGGCGCCTCGATCGCGACAACGCCGCGCGCGAGCGCCGCGACCGTGTGGTTGCGCTGAGGGAAAGTCTGGGTATCGGGACTGCGGCCGAACGGGAACTCGCTGACGACAGCGCCTCCCTTCTCGACGATCTCGCGCGCAAGCGCGCGGTTCTCCTCCGGATAGAACTCGTCAAGCCCCGAGCCGATCACGCCGACGGTCTTCCCCTCCGCGGCAAGTGCGCCGCGGTGCGACTCGGCGTCTATGCCGAGCGCAAGCCCCGAAACGACAACCCAGCCCTCTTCCGCAAGCCCCTTCGCGATCTTGAACGACTGGTCGAGCCCGTACGGCGTCGCGCGGCGCGTGCCGACGATGGCGACCGACGGCGAGGAGAGAAGCGACGCATCGCCCTTGACGTAGAGAGCGAGAGGATGGGAAGGCTGCTCGAGAAGCTGCGGCGGATACGCCGCGTCGACGGGCGTGACGATCTCCACGCCGTAGCGCTTCGCGAGCGAAAACTCGCGCTTCCAGTCGATCTCGCCGCCGGAGCGCGCGACCTTGAAGGGATACGTCTCCCACGCGGCCGAAGCGGAACCTGCCGCGGCGACAAGCTCCGCAAGCTTGACCGAACCGACCTTGTCCGTCAGATTGAACGCCACGAACGCTTCGCGTTCCGAGATTTTGCCCTCTTGATTCATCATCCCGCGATATGATATACTATGCGCGTTTTTGGCCCCATCGTCTATCGGCTAGGACACGAGCTTTTCATGCTTGGTAGAGGAGTTCGACTCTCCTTGGGGCTGCCACCTCACGACTTGTGCTTAAGCCTCTGGCTGACCGCAAGCATGCGCTCGCCGAGATCCTCGAAGCCGACGTCTGCGGCGTACACGTCCTTGTAGTACTGGTAGGCCCTCTCGAGGTCGCCCGAATCCTCGGCGCAGCGTCCAAGCTGGTAGACGATCTTCTTCTTGAGGTCGTCCATCGTCGGTATCGCGTCGCGCGCGGTCTCGAGCTGCATGACGGCCATGTCCGTCTGCCCCTTCTTGAGGAAGCACATGGCGAGGTAGTAGAGCGCCCACAGGCGGTCCTTGGGGCTCTTCTGGGCAAGCTGAAGGTGCTCCAGCGCCTCGTCGTAGTATTCGTAGGTGTAGTACTGGAGACCAAGCTCGTAGCGCAGATGCAGGTCGTTCGGATACCTCTCGACGCGCTGCGCGAGATCGTCGAACACGAACTGGTTCTTCTGGTTCTCCATCTCGATGGCGTTCTCCTCGTCGCCTGCGGCGCGGTACGCCTCTATCTGCTGGTCGTAGTAGCTGACATACGTCTGCGAGAGCATGCGGTCGAGCTCGGGATCCATCGACCCCGCCGCCTCAATCGCGTCGGTAAGGCACTGTATCGCCTCCTCGAAGCGCTTGTTCTGGACGTAGATTCGCGCAAGGGCGCGGCGGAAGTTCATGTTCTTCGGCTCGCGCGCAATCTGATCGAGCTTCTCCTTGATGAGCGCATCCGCATCATCGCCCGTGATGACGGCCTTGTTGGCCTGGTCAAGCTTCTTGGCCTGCTCCTTGTTGGCGATAAGGGCCTGGAAACCGCCCTTCTTGCCGGCGGTCTGCTCCCAGCCCGCGTTCATCGTCGCCTGCGCCTCGGTGTTCTTGAGAAGCTGGAGCACGCGCTGGTCGCCGGGCTTCAGCTCGGAGAGCTTCTGGTAGGCGTCGCGCGCCTTGTCGTAGCGCTTGGCCATCGTGTAGTAGGTGGCGACGCGTTCGAGAAGCGCCGGATCGCGGTTGGAGCACTCGTACGCGGCCTCTACGGTTATCGCCGCGTGGTCGGCCTTGCCCGCCGCCTCGGCGGCCTTCACCGCGGCCTCGATGTTGTCGGGGTCAAGGGGATTCTGGCAAAGGAGCTTCTCGGCCTCGGCCATCGCCTCGACGCCGCGCCCCTTCTTCACAAGCCCCATGATCTTCATCTGCGCCATCTTGTAGCCGAGCTTCGCGCCGAAGCCCGCCTTGCCGTTCTTGCGGAAGTTCGCGATCTGCGCGGCCCTGAGGAGCCGACGCGTCTCGAGGACGTCTGGCGCCGCGGAAACGGCCTCCATCAGCATGTCGACCGCGAGCTCGTAACGCCCGGTCTCAAGGGCCTGCCTGCCCCTGTTCGTGAAGTTCTGCGCCTTTTGCGCAAGATCCACCGCCATCACGAAACCTCCAGTCTTGTGTCGCAGGGGCTGCTGAACACTCCCCCGGCCTTGTAAGTCTCGAGCATGAAGTGCGTCGCGGTGGACAGCACGCCGTCTATCGTCGAAAGATCGGCTGCGACGAACTGCGCGACGTCCTGAAGGCTGTCGCCCTTTACGAACACGAGAAGGTCGTAGCCTCCCGACATCAGGAAGCACGCCTCTACCTGCTCGAAGCGCGAAACGCGCTCTGCGATCTTGCCGAAGCCGCAGTCTCTCTGAGGGGTGATCCTCAGCTCGATGACGGCATGGACCCCATCGTTCTTCATTTCGTACCCTCCTTGCCCTTTGCGTCGTCCCAGCGGCACGACACAACATCGTCGACGATCTGCCTCGCGAGATCTTCGGCCGCACGCCCGGAGGCGTCGCGCCTTGCGGTGGCTATGTCGGTGTCGGAAAAGTAAGTCGTATCGGCGACGTAGCGGCGGTTGTTCACGACGACCTTTCCGCTGCGCCTGTCGACGACGGAGACATCGGCGACGACGGTGAGCCTCTGCTCGAACGCGCGCATCGACATCTCGCGCTTGAAGTATATGAGCCCGGCCGAGGCGACCTTTACGACGCCCTGCACCTCGACGGCGGCATCGTCGGACGACGCTATCTTGAACGTGCCCTCGCGCTGGAACTCGCGCAGCACCTGGCGCGTCGTGACGGCGCCGAACTCGACGAGATCAGACTCGTTGCGGAACGTCGGGACGCTCACGGTGCGCATGTCGGCCGGAACCGAAGACGTCCATCTGTAGCTGGCGCATCCGGCCAGCGCGAAAGCCGCGAGTACCGCCGGGAGAATCTTACTCATTTGCCTTCCTCCTGCTGAAGCTCCAACAGACGACGGCGCACTTCCGGAGCCCTGTCGGAAGCCGGGTATTCGTCGAGAAAGCGCTGGTATGCGCTCTTGGCGCTGCGCTTCGTGCGCGTGCGCGAGTCGTAGAATTTCGCGGCGTTGTACGCCTCCTCCTCGAGAAGCGCCTTCGCCTCGTCGCGGAACGCGGCGACCTCGTCCATCTCGCCAGGGGCGAGCTTGCCGGAACCGAGCGCAAACGTGAGGAAGCCGATCATGTCCTGCACGCGTTCGCGGTTGTATTCGCAGCGGCGCAGGACGATCATGCGCGCCTTCGCCTCGCGGTACAGGGAGATGGCGGCCTCCTGCGTGTCGGGATACATGCTGCGGAGGTTTTCGTAGACTGTCGCCGCCGTCTCCGGCTTGTCCTCGTCCTCGCGAAGCGACGCGATCGTGAGCATCGCCTTCGGGGCGAACGCGGCGCCGGGCGCGCGAAGCACCACGGCCTCGTACGCGCGGCGAACGTCAACGGTATTGTCGAACCTGAAGAAGAGAACGGTCTTCCCCTCGTCGCGCATGAGCTCCGCCGTCCTGTACATCTGCTCGACTATCTGGTCGTAGTCGCACTGCGCGGAGTAGAAGTCGAGGAGATAGCGGTATTCCGCGAATGCCGCCTCGGAATCGAGGAGCTTGCCGAGGCATATGTCAGCGACGGCCTTCTGCGCCTTCGCCGCCTCGGGCGAGGTCGGCCATTCGCGCACGAGCGCGTCGTAGGCCTTCCGCGCAGCCTTCCACGACTCCTCGGACTCGAGAGAGGCCGCGTACTCGAGCTGCTCTGCGGCAGTGTCCTTCTCGGGCCCGTTCAGCCAGCCGAACCACCGCGGCTCCTTGCGAGCCAGCTTCAGCAGCTCGTCCTCGCTGTCGAAGCCGGGATAGGCGTCGGTAGCGTAGCGTATCCCCGGCCCGGGGCTCACGCCGGGCGGCACTGCCGCTGTCACGAGCGGCAATGCGACTGCCGCCACGGCAAAGACTATGGCTCTTCCAAGATTCATGAATGATATTATACCAAAATCACCGCGCGAAATCACCCATCATCAGGCACACCGTCAGCAGAACATCGTCCGCAGCTTGTCGCTCGTCACCGGCTTCGCGATAACCTTCGCGAACCCGGACATGTCGTATGTGGATGCAACGTCGATATCCGCGGTGATCGCCATGACCGGGATGTCTGCAAGAGACGGGTCTTTCTTCATCGCGGCGGCGAGCTGCTGCCCGTCCATCTCCGGCATCCAGATGTCCGTGAGCACGACGTCCGGCTTCCAGTCCTTCATCGCCTCGAGCGCGGCTATTCCGTTCTCCGCGAAGCGGACGTCCTTCGCCTCGAGGTTGCGCAGGTGGATGCCGAGCACCTTGCGGTTGATAGCCATATCGTCCACGACGAGGATTTTCCCGGGGATCCCCCTCGCGACCTCGGCTCGCTTCGGCGGGGCCGCGCGGACGACTTCGAGCGACGGTATCCTGATGACGAAGGTTGTGCCCTTCCCGACCTCGCTCTCGACGTCGACGGTTCCGCCCGCGTTGTCGACCATCCGCTTCACGATGGGGAGCCCGAGACCCGTCCCGCGCATCTCCCCCTCGGCGTGCTTCATCCGGCTCGAGATGTCCTGGACGAACGGATCGAACAAGTGCGCCATCTTCTCGTTCGAGATGCCGCACCCCGTGTCGCGCACGGTAAGCGAGAGCGTGTGGGACTCCGAGTCCCAGCCGTACTCGACGTCTATCTCGCCGCTCTCGGTGAACTTCGCCGCATTGCCGACGAGGTTGATGAGTATCTGCTTGAGGCCCTGGTGGGAGAGCTTCAGCACGGGCACGGACACGGGCGACGTGCGGTGCACGTGGAAAGGAACCCCGCGGCGGCGGACGTTGTAGCTGAATATCGCCGGCAGTTCCTCTACTGCCTGCTCGACGTCGCATTCGCCGGACAGCATGTGCATCGCGCCCGAGTCGAGCTTGGACAGGTCCAGGACGTCGTTTATGAGGTCGAGGAGCGCGTTCGCGCTGAGCTGGATCCCGTTGATGTACTCCTTCTGGCGCTTTGCGTCGCAGTCGGCCCGCGCGAGGAACTCGGCGAAGCCGATGACGGCGTTGAGGGGAGTGCGCAGCTCGTGGGACATCATCGCGAGGAACCGCGTCTTGGCCCTGGAGTACTCCTCGGCCACCTTCGCCGCCTCGTTCGAGCGCTTTACCTGGCGCAGGAGCAGAAGTATCATCACGAACGCGAACGCCACGATGGCGGACAGCACGATGAAACCGACAATCACAAGGGCACGCTCGAACTCGGCGTCAGTCATGCCGAACACCCGTCTCTTTACCGTGCGCTCGGCGACGGCCTTGATGAACATCTCCTGGATATCCATCGGCTCGATGCACGAAACGGCCTTGCGCAGTATTCCGACGAGTTCGTCTGGAACGTCACGGCTCGCCCAGAGCTCGAGTTCGTCGTTGCTTCTGTCTGAACCGATCATCTGCGCGTAGGACTTCGGAACCGGGAGGGAAAAGACCGACACCCCCCCTGCCGCAGCCATGTCGATGTGCTCGGGATATGGAATCCAGAGCTTCGTGTCGCCTCTGAGGAACTTCGCCTCGGCCGTCTGGATGCCCGTCTGCGGATGCGTGTCGAAGTTGAGGCCCGTCCGCTGCGAGAGCTCTTCAAGGAACTCCTTCGCGAAGTGGACGATTTTCCCGTCGGGACCCCTGAGGTTCACGGGCCACGGCGAAAAGTCGATCATGACGGGAGACGGGTCCTTCCTGCGCCCCTTGAGCCACTCCGCCTCCTTGAAGGTGAGGACCGACATCTCGCTCCTGATGCCGTAGTGCCGCTCCGTTATCATCCGCATGTACTTCGGGAAGTCGTCGCAGACGCTGTCGAGCGCATGCTCGAGACCGAGGAAGAGATCACGCCGCGCCGGCGAGACGCAGATGTACATCGGATGAGACGCGTAGATGTGAAGCGCGCGCTCGTTGTCGAGCGCGGGCATCTCGATGTCGACGCATGCATCCACCTCTCCGGAGAAATAGGCCCTCGTGAGCGCGTCGTCGGTCGGATACTCTACGCACGTTATGTCGTTGGGGTTCTCCTCGAGCTGGCGGCGGACGCGCTGGGCGCTGAGCGCGCCCGACAGCATGCCAACGCGCATCCCGCGCCATGTCGACTGGTCGCCGGCCTTGAATCGGCTGCCGCGCTTCGCCCAGAGGTAGACGCGGAGCATTCCGATCGGCGTGTGCGGATACAGGAACTTCTCGCTGCGCGCAGGCGAGAAGCCGAGCCCGCCGACCAGGTCGAGCTTCCCGTCCGCGACGTCCGCGAGGCACTCCTCGTACGTCCCGTAGACGTAGTCGAAAGACCAGTGCGTGCGGGACGAGATCGCGTTGAGCCAATCCTCGACGATTCCGGACCTGTCGCCGTGCGGCGAGAGGTCAAAAAGGTGCCCGCGCTTGTAGGCCGCGACGCGCACACGGTTCTCCGGCTTTGGAACGCCGAGCAGCCGCTCGCGCAGTTCGTCGTACCTGTCGATGTTGTCGACATAGCATTCACGATACGCCTTCTGGAGGCGCATGAAGAGCTCGCGGCGATCCTTCCGCACCGCGAAGTACACGTTGCGCGAACCGATGGGGACGATCTCGACGAGCCCCTCCGGGCGCTTTCCCTCGGGCGTGTAGAGGAAGAGGAGATCTATCGTCCCCACTTCAAGCGCCCTGACTGCCTCTGCGCTCGTCTGGAACTCGACATAGTCCGGGGAGAGGGTCGCGTGCGTGAAGTACCGCTCGCAGTCCTTGTCGCGCCCCTGCGAAACGGGGGAGTACCCGACGCGCATGCTCGGCCAGTCGGTGATCTTCACCTTCAACATCCTGCCGGCTCGCTCCGGCGTCGCATAGAGGGCGAAGTGCATCCTTCCGATAGGCTGCAGCGGGAAGTCGTAGTGCTTGTCCAGGTCGGGGGTCCTGAAGACGCTTCTGATTATCTCGGCCCGGTCCATGTCGAAGAGCAGATTGTCGCCGAAAGGCACGTCCTGCGCCTCAACGCCCGCCTTCCTGAAGACGTCGTTCATCACCTCGCGCGCGAAGCGCACGTCCGCGGAAGCCCAGACGTCCTTTTCGGGATCGCGTTCGCAGTCCGCGACGCACACGGTCTCCGCGGACGCCTTGAACGCGGCGAACGCCACTGCAACGAGGACGGCGGCGGCCGCCGCCGCCTTGACGATCGACTTCACGATCCTGCGGCGTCTGCGGCGCGCGAGAAACTCCTGCATGTCTGGATCCTGGGTCTCGAGCGTTATGTCGGACATCGTGTTCATCCCCGCACCCCTCGAGGCACCCGATGCGGCGAGCAGCTCGGCGATGCCCGGCGCGGAACGCTCCTCCTCGGCGGCATAGAAGCCCGCTGTGCGCGCCGTATCCGGGCGGAAGCCGGCGGCGCCGAGCGCCGCGATGAGCTCCGCGGGGCCGGGATAGCGGTCCTCTGGCCTCTTGGCGCACATCTTCGCTATGATCTGCGCGAGCGCCGACGAAACACCTGGCGCGTATTCCCGCACATCAGGAATGGGAGCGCTGTCGAGAAGCTGCCGCAGAATGTCGGCCATGGACTTCCCGCTGTAGGGGCGACGCCCGGCAAGAAGCTCGAAAAGAATGACGCCGAGGGAGTAGATGTCCGCCCGCATGTCCACCGTGCTGGAGTCGATGGCCTGCTCGGGGGCTATGTAGTTTGGCGTCCCGAACACCGACGCCGCCATTGTACGCAGAGAGTCCACGTTGCTCGAGACCTTGGCGACGCCGAGGTCGAGGAGCCTCACCGTGCCGTCCGGAGTGATCATGATGTTCTCCGGCTTCAGATCACGGTGCACAAGCCCGAAGCGCTGCGACATCTCGAGCACGCCTGCGATCTGGAGGATTATCCCAGCCGACTCTCCCTCCGGCCGCGGACCGCCGATCCCGAGCGCCATGCGGAGCGTATCGCCCTTGACATAGTCCATCACGAGGTAGTAGACGTCGCGGCTCTCGTCATACCCGACGTCGTGAACGGCGACGAGGTTGGGGTGGCGGATCTTCGAGGCGAGCTTGGCCTCGCGGACGAAGCGCTTTACGTACTCCGGCTTGGCCTTGGCGACGCCGCGGTCAAGCACCTTGACTGCATAGAGGGTGTCGAGCATCCCGTGGCGCGCGAGCCAGACCGACCCGAGCCCGCCTTCCCCCAGAAGACGCTCTATCGTGTAGCCGAGGAAAGTGTCGCCGGGCCTGAAGACGTGAGTCATGTGGACGCCTTTCCGGAAAGGCCGAACCTGTGCCACCATCTGCGCTTCTGCACGTCACCGCCAGGACCGCCGGAGTGCATCTCTTCTTCCGTCATCAGCAGACTGTCGGAGTCCGCCCGCACGAGAAGGTCGGCCGCGGCGCCGGAGGTCTTCGGCCTGTCCTCCGGCTTCGGAGCGCACATGAGCGAAAGGACGTATGCGACAGCGGCGGAGACCTCGGGGCGCATCGTCCTGACGTCAGGCAGCGGCTCGCCGCGTATCGCCTTCGCGAGCATGCCCATCACGGTGCTGCCGTCGTTGGGGCGCTTGTTCGTGAGCATCTCGTAGAGGACCACGCCGAGGGAGTAGATGTCCGCGCGCGCGTCGATGCTGTGCGAGTCCATCATCTGCTCCGGCGCCATGTATGCCGGAGTGCCGACGATCATCCCGGCCCTCGTCACCATCGTCACCGTCGCGTCGTCCTCGAACTTCGCGACGCCAAGATCCGCGAGCTTCGGCGTGCCGTCCGCGGCGAAGAGAATGTTGTCTGGCTTGATGTCGCGGTGAATCACGCCGCGCCTGTGCGCGGCCTCCAGCGCGAACGCGATGTGCGAGGCGATCGACACCGCCTCGTTTATCGGAAGTGGCCCGCGCTTCGAGAGAAGGTCCGAGAGGCTGCCGCCCGGCATGTAGTCCATGAGAAGATAGCATATGCCGGTCTCGTGGTTCTCGCCCGCGTCATGGACGGCGATGAGGTTCTTGTGCGTTATGCTCATCGCGAACTCGGCCTCGCGGATAAACCGCGCGCGGTAGCCGGTGTCGCGGGAGATCACGTCAGGATCGACGATCTTGAGGGCGAACTCCGCACCGTCCGGAGCGTTCACAAGATACACGGAACCCATGGCGCCCCGCCCGATGAGACGCCGCACCACGCAGTCGCCAAACCTGTCGCCAGGCTGGAGCTGCACAAGACTCTCCTTTGATTCGATGGCCATTCGTGTGGTTTGAATCTTCTTGAATTATATCATAACAATCCGCACAGGACAAGACCGCCCTATTCGCGCCCTAACGCGTATTTCGCGACGTCGCGAGAAAGAGCGCCGCGCCGGCGGCGACAAGCGCCATGGAGATAACCTGCCCGATGCTGAGACCCCAGAACGCGGCGCGGGGATCGCCGCGCATGAACTCCATGCAGAAGCGGATGACCCCGTATCCCGCGAGATACGCGGCGCATGTGCCGCGGCGGCGCTTCAGGTAGAGCGCGAGGAGAAGCGCGAA
This sequence comes from uncultured Lentisphaerota bacterium, assembly GCA_900321255.1. Classification (GTDB taxonomy): domain Bacteria; phylum Verrucomicrobiota; class Kiritimatiellia; order RFP12; family UBA1067; genus UBA1067. Next base: position 40,161 of record ONVK01000002.1, read on the forward strand.
GAGGACGAGAAGCGCGGCCGCCTCGAAGAGCTGCGTCGGAAGGACGGAAACCATGCGCTGGCCGTGCTCGTACCAGCTCGGCGAGAACTTCGGGAAGACGACGGCGCACCACGCGTCGGAATCCTTCCCGTAGCAGCAGCCGTAGAAGAAGCAGCCGATGCGCCCGCAGGCGTGGCCGAGGGGAATCACCGTCGCGAAGAGGTCGGCGAGCGCGAGCGGACGCTCCTTCTTGACAAAGCACCACGCAAAGAACACGACGAACGCAAGTATTAGTCCGCCATAGAACATAAGCCCGCCCTGGTCCACCCGGATGATGTCCTGAGGGCGCGCCGCGAACTCTGAAGACCAGTGTTCGATGACGTACGCAGCTCGTGCTCCAGCTACGCCGGCGATCATCATCGAGAGGATGCAGTTCGAGAGGTCCTTCCGGCCCGAAAGCCGCTCTATCAGCGTCCAGCAGAGAAGAAAGCCCACGGCCATGCAGACGCCGTAGGTGCGGATGTGGAGAAAGCCGATGTCGATCAGGTCCGGGAACATAGCGAGACGATCCACCTGTACGCGACGACGATCGCATCCCACGCGCCGACGTACGCGTCAAGGATGCGGTGGACGAGGAAGTCCTTGAGCTGCACGAACGAAAGCGGCGTGACCGACGCGAGAAACACCAGCACAAGGGCGACGTTGGCGAGGAATATGAACACCCAGGAGAACACGCGGCCGTAGAGGGTGACGTCGGGCTGACGCTGCGCGAGCGTCTCGATCGTGAAGAGCACGTGAAACGACCACGTAAAGCCGACTATGAACATCCAGAGAGGCAGCCACGGCAGCGGGCGTATGAACGCAAACGTGACAAGCGCAACCACGATGACGAGAAACGTGTAGAACGGGAAGAAGTACGGAGCAAGCGTTATGATCATGTTCGACTTCGTGAGGCTGACGCTGCCGCCCGAAGCGGAAACGCGCAGCTTCGACGGCACGGCCCCGAAGAGAAGCCCCCATATCGCATGGGTGAGCTCATGCCCAAGCACGTAGGTCTTCACGGGATGCGGAACGGCCATCCAGCACATCGCGAACGCAAGCATGCCGCCGACGAGCGCGACCGACTCGGGCGTTATGCCGCCCGTCGCGCCAGCGGCCGCGACGACCGAATCGTAGAAGGCCCTTGTCACGCCCCAGCACACCGGCAGAAGCGCGAGGCCAACAATCATTCGCAGGAAATTCGCCATCGGTCAGTCTTCGAAGATGAAAACGAGCTCACCGGGATAGACCCGTCCGTTCTCCCTTGCTATGCGCACAACGAGGTCGGGATCTGTCTTGAAGCGCCTCTGGAAGTCCTGGAGCCTGGCAATCTCGCGCTTCTTCTCCTCGATGCGCCGCGTAAGGTCGGCATCCTGCCTCTTGAGGCTCTGGTTGCGCTGATAGGCAGGCAGCAGCGAGAATGCGCCAAGCACTGCGATGATCGCCATAAGCGATATCGTAACGGCCCTTGAGAGCGTCTCTTTGAATCCATCGGTCATCGGGCGTAGATTATACCAAAAATTTCCATACGATTATCATTGACTTTTCAAAAAAATATGAGATACTATTCGCCCGTTCGCTCGGAAAAGGCCTCCGCAAGACCCTGTCAACCGCAATCGAACACAATTCAAAAACAAAAAAGCAACAACAAAATGAAGATCAAGACAACGAAGAAGAGCACAGTGAAGACGGTCGTCGCGAAGAAGGCCGCCGCAAAGCCCGCCGCCAAGAAGTCCGCAAAGCCCGCCAAGAAGGCGGTGACGTTCACCGTCCACGCCGAAAAGGGCAAGGCGGTCTACCTCGCCGGCTCGTTCAACGAGTGGAGCACCACCGCCAAGAAGATGGCCTACAAGGCCAAGAGCGGTCTCTACGCCGCCACCGTCCAGCTCGCCCCCGGCGAGTACCAGTACAAGTTCGTGATCGACGGCACCTGGTGCGCCGATCCCGAGAACGAGAACTCGGTCAAGAACGACCAGGGCACGTTCAACTCGGTCGTCGTCGTCAAGTAACGCACGACGGCGCAGACGCCAAAAGACGAGGCCGCGGCACATCTGCCGCGGCCTTCTTTTTTCACGACTCCAGAAACGCTACCTGACGCCGCCGTTCGCGTCGGAGAGCTTCTTGAGCTTCGGCTCGAACGAGGCGCGTTCTGCATCGGCAAGCCGGTCGACGTAGAGGACCCCGTCGAGATGGTCGAGCTCGTGCTGGATCGCACGTGCGAGAAACCCGCGCGCGGTCACGATCTGCGGCATGTTGTTCTCGTCGAGATACTGGCATGTCACCTGGGCGGAGCGCTCCACCGAGCCGCCGACGCCGGGGAAGCTCAGGCACCCTTCCTTGTCGAGCTGGCTGCCCTCCCTCGCGATTATCTCGGGATTGAAGAGAACAAGCGGCATCGGGACGATGGAATTGAACGCCTCGTCCGCTTCTGTTTCGCAACCTTCGGGAATGTCGATCACGCACATCCTCTCGGTGTGGCCGATCTGCTGCGCCGCGAGCCCTACGCCCTTCGCGGCGTGCATCGTGGAAATCATGTCTACGGCAAGCGAGCGAAGCTGATCGGTGACAATGGCAATCGGCTCCGACTTTTCGCGGAGGACTGGTTCGCCGTACTTGTATATCTTGAGCTTCACCGCCAACTATAAACTTTAAACTTTAAACTCTCACACTCCCGTCGAGCCGAAGCCGCCGGCGCCGCGGTCGGTCTCGTCGATGGTGTCGGTCTCGACGACCTCAGGCTGCACTACCGGCGCGAAGACGAGCTGCGCCACCTTGTCGCCCTTTGCGACGGAAAAATCACTGTCGCCGAAGTTGGCGAGTATGACGCCAATCTCGCCGCGGTAGCCGGAATCTATCGTGCCGGGGGTGTTCAGCACTGTGACCCCGTGCTTCAGCGCAAGACCAGACCTCGGGCGAACCTGTATCTCGTGCATCGGCGGGATCATCGCGACAAGCCCCGTCGGCACAAGCGCCCTTCCGCCGCGCGGAATCACAATGTCGGCGACGCTCCTGATGTCCATGCCGGCGTCGCTCGGATGGGCGTACGCCGGCAGAACCGCATCTGGATGAATGCGCTTGAAGCGGAGCGTCATTCGTCAATCTCCGCGTCGACGACCGACGCGCCCTCTCCTGGCTCGAAGCCGAGGCGGTCCAGGTTCCACTTCTGCCACGACTCGGGGATCTGGCGGCGCTGCAGCGCCTCGACCTCGCCGCGCACCTGGAGCTTCCAGATCTGCGCCTTGGCGGCATCGCCCGGCACGCGGTCCTCGCATACGACGAGAAGGCCCTTGCCGACGCCGGTTGGCGTGAACTCGGAAACCTCGCCCTTGCGAAGCTTCATGGCGGCGGAGATGACGGCGTTCTGGTCGGGGAAATCGCCGGACTTTACGTCGCATACGGCGAAGGTTATGTTGGTCGAGACGTTGCCCGACTCGAGAACCGCATTGACGCCCTTCTTGGCGACGGCGGAGACCTTCTCCTTGAACGCGTCGGCCTTAGCGGCGGTCAGGGCGCGCGGACGCACGATCTCCTTTGCCTCCTCGAACGTCGGCACATGCGCCGCGCTCGTCTCGGTCTTCTCGACAACCCAGACGGCCTTGTCGGACGCGACGACCCCATAGCGGAGATCTTCGCTGGAGGAATCAAGCTCGGCGACAACTTCGTCGAAACCGTTGGCGCCGGGGCAGATCAGCGACGAGCGCTTCATGAAGCCGTCCTTGTAGGGGCCTTCGGTCGAGAACCAGTCGCTCGTCTCGACCTTGAGGCCAGACTCGGCGGCAATCTCGTCGAGACGGGACTTGCCCTCCGCGGCCTTCACGCCGTAGACGCGGGCAGTGAGGTTGGTGAGAAGGCACTGTACGGACTCGATGAGGCGAACCTCCTTCTCGACCTCGGCCCGCACATCCTCGAACTTCTTCACCGTCTCGACGCCGTTGGTGTCGGTCTCGGTATACTTGTCGACGGTGACGTCGTAGTGGTCGCGGAGTGCATCCTCCGTAACGGTGACTGCCGCGAGGGCGTTGCTCTCGGCGGCGTCGAACTTCACCATGCGAAGCTTCACGCGCTCGGGGAGCTCAAGCGACTTGGCGTTCTCGTCATACCACTTCCTGAGACCGGCATCGTCGAGCGTGACGGCATCGGCCTCTTTTTTGTCCTGCGCGAACCGCGCGACCCTGACGGTGAAGGAATCGGTGACATCCGCGACAGCCTGCTCGATCTCCATCGGCGAAGCCCAGGATGCGGAGCCGCCGAGAACGGAGGTCGCGACCTTCATCATGGTGAGACGGCGCTTGAGGAACTCCTCGAAGCGCTCTGGCGAGAGACCGTTTTCGCGCAGAAGGCCCTGATACAGGGCGAAGCTGAACTGCCCGTTCTGCTGGAAAGACCTGTCGGAGCGGATCGCCTGGGTCACTTCGGAATCTGAAGCCTCGAGACCGTTGCGGCGGGCGACTTCGATGGTCGCGACGTTCTCCCACGCCTGGCGGTTCACCTCGGCGTTGCTGCGACGCCAGTCACGGTTCTGGCCGAAGCCGCGGATATCCTCGGCTATCGCGCGGAATTCGGCGGAGCTTACCGCCTTGCCGGCGAGAGTGCCGACGCCGGCGTCCTTGGCCTCGCCCTTACCGTCCCTGAGCAGATCGTCGACCAAAAAGTCGAACGCGAACGCGCCGCCGACAACCACTGCAAATACACCCCATATCCACTTGTTGCGAATGAGCTTGTTGAACTGCAGAATAACCATTTTACACTCTGAACTTTCTTTTTCCTGTTTTGTTGTTTGTGGAAATCTCCATGCCCGTAGTCGCGCGCGCCGCGCGAAAATCAGAACTCGAGGTCGTCGTCGGAAGAGCCGCCCGACGAATCGCCGCCGTCATCCTCCGGCGCCGCATCCGTGGCCTCGGTCTCGACGGCTGTCGTCTCGGCCGTCGCCTCGGCGGCCTTCTTCTCGAGCTCAGACTGGCTGTTCTTGTCATTCGGCGCGAGCTCGCCGGAATTGACCTCGAAGCGGTTCTCGGCGAAGGCGCAGCGGTTCTTGAGATTGCCGGCGGCGTCGAACGTCATGATGGTAACCGCCATGTTCTCTCCGATCTCGGGGACCGCGCGCTGGATGCGGACGGCCGTCTGGGGGGACACCTTCCACTCGAGGAACTTCTGCTCGGTGTGCGACTCGCCGGTCTCGACATCGCGGATCTTGACCGTGCCCTGGTCGAGCTTGCAGATGTAGTCGCCGCGGGTTCCGTAGATGCCGGTGAAGAGCGCGTCCTGAGATGTCTGTATGCTGACCTCGTTCGCCGCGCGCATCGAGAGAATCTTGAAGTGGAGGCCCTCGATGGAGAGAGAGCCCGTGACGCAGCGGATCGTGGCCTTGTCGCCGTCGCCTGTCTTTGCGTAGCGGTAGGTGGACTTGCCGGCCGGGTTGACTACGGTGAAACCCGGAGCGTCAACGAAGAAAAGCCCCTCGGGGAGATTGCGCGGGAGATCGACCGTCACGACGCCCCCTTTGAGGAGAATCGCCCGCGACTTGATGCCCAGCCCCTGGCCGCGCGTTCCGAACGAAGCCTCGCCGACGATTGAGACGGTGCAATCCCTGCCAAGAGCGACGGTGAACCGCGTCGAAGCGCCAATGGTGCGGAATACGGACCCAAGCGGATAGAAACGCCCCTCGACGGCGGCTTCCCAGTCGCGCGCACCCGGCTTCAGGACATCGGCCGAGCCCTCGAGCTTCTCCGCCTTCGGAAGCGTGTAGAAGAACTTGGGCTCGGACTTCGAGTGGTGTATCTGCCCGCCGATTTCAATTCCGACATCGGCTTCTTCGCCGTCGCCGGACGACTCCTCGGCAGTCTCGACGTCTGTGGTTTCGCCATCTATGTCATCCTGAGCCCAGAGCGACATTCCGCAGACCACGGCAACCGCCGCCACAAATCGGACTGTGTTCTTCATATTTCTCCTTTTAGACGAGATGTGCGCCCTCGGAGGGCTTGATCACGCTGCAGGTCGGCTCATCGCCGAACTTTGCCTTGTATTCCTTCGAAATCTGCGCCGCGATCTTGTCGGCCGCGGAAGGATCGACGAGGAGGCAGCAGCTGCCTCCGAAACCGCCGCCCGAAAGACGGGCGCCGTAGACCTCTGGGATCGCCTTCGCCGCGTCGACGATCGCGTCGAGCTCCTCGCAGGAGTTCTCGAACCAGTTGCGGCTCGACTCGTGCGAGTCGTACATAAGCGCGCCGAAGCCCTTCAAATCGCCCTTCTCGAGAAGCGCCGCGCCCTGGAGAACGCGCTCGTCCTCGCCAATCGGGTGGACGGCGCGCTTCGCGGTCGTCTCGCTCAAGCCGCCGCGGTAGAGGACCCACTCGGCCATCGTGACGTCGCGAAGGTGCGTCACCTTCTTGCGGAGGACGCCCGCGAAGTACTTCGCCGCATCCTCGCACGCCTGGCGGCGCGACGCATACGCGCCGTCGACAAGCGCATGCTTGGCGTTGGACTTGACCATCATGAACGCGACGCCGTCGCCCATCGGAACAGACTCGAACTCGTTCGTGCGGAAGTCGCTCTTGACGAGCGCGCCGGCCTTGCCGTACATCGAAGACGCCTGGTCGAGAAGCCCGCAGGGGCAGCCCGCGAACGTGTGCTCCGCCTTCTGGCCGATCTTCGCGAGAGTCGTCTTGTCCTTTTCGATGCCGTAGAGCTTCGAAAGCGCGAGCACCGTGCACATCTCGAGCGCCGCGGAGGAGGAGAGGCCAGCGCCGAGCGGGATGTTGCCGAGGAACATGCCCTTCCAGCCGTGCTTCGCAGCGGCGGGATTGCCGTCGAAGAGCCAGTTGAAGGTGCCGGTGACGTAGTTCTGCCACGTCATCTCCTTAGCAGGGGCTACCGTGGAGGTAGTGAACTTGGCCGTCTCCATGAAATCGCCGGCGGTGAGCTCGCAGCTGTCGTCGGCCGTCGGCGAGACCGCGAAGAACGTGCCCTTGTCGATGGCCGCCGAGAAGACGTAGCCCTCGTTGTAGTCGGTGTGGTTGCCGAGGACCTCGATCCGCCCGGGGGCGTACGCGACGACCTGCGGCTTCTCGCCATACATCTTCTCGAACTTCGCGACGAGCTCGTCGTAGATTTCCTGGTTCAGCATTTCAACGCTCCTTCCGGGACTCTCCGTCCGCTTCAGCTTTCAGGTTTGCAATTTTCAGATTACTTCACAAGCTCGTCGATGTTCTTCGGCGGCTTCGAGAGGAACGCCGAGTAGACGAACATGTAGGCGAGGCCAAAAATCGGCACGATGTAAGCGATCATAAAGCCTGCCTTGTCGGCGATAAAGTTCTGGACAAGCGGGAGAACACCACCGCCGACGACCATGACCATGAAGAGCCCCGAGGCCGCGGCCGTGTACTTGCCGAGCTTCTCAGTCGCGAGGTTGAAGGTGGACGGCCACATGATCGACGTGCAAAGGCCGCAGAGCGCGAAGAGAAGCGCCGTCATGGGAACCGTCGCCATCCAGCACTTAAGGTGCGCAACGTCGATGACCGGCATCGAGACCGTGACCGTTTCAGGGAGAAGAACGCCGACAACGAGAAGGGATATGGCGGTGACCGTCGTGACAACCATCAGAATGCGGGAGGACACCTTGCCGCCGATGAACGCGCCAATCGTGCGTCCGACTAGCATCAGAAGCCAATAAACGGCCACGCAACCAGTCGTTACGGTCGCCGCATTCGCGATGCCGGCCTTCACCAAGGGTCCATTGGCGGCGGGAAGCCAAAGTCCCATCGTGCCAGGGATGCCGACCTCAACGCCGACATACATGAAGATCGCGATGACGCCAAGCAGGCAGTGGCGGAACTTGAGCGGAGACAGCACGGGAATCTTTTCGCTCGTCGTGCCCTGTTCGGGATTGGCGATCGGGATGAAGGCAAGAATCGCAAACGCTACCGCGAAGACGGTGAGCGCGATGTACATCACGAGGTTGACATCGGCGACTTTGGTCGTATTGGAAACCTCGCCGATGAGGGAGAGAACCAACACTGGAGTCGCAGTGCCAGCCAAGGAGTTGAACGTCGTACCGATCATGTTCAGCTGGTTGCCGCGGTTTCCGCCGCCGCCCAGGAGGTTGAGCATCGGGTTGACGACCATGTTCAGCATGCAGACCGAGAAGCCGCACACGAAAGCGCCGACAAGATAGATAATGAACGGGAAGACAGCGTTACCGTCGGCCGCTACCGGAACTTTGCCGGAAAGGAACTGTATTAGAACACCGACAAAGCCCGTCGCAATACCAATCATCGCGGTCTTCTTGTATCCGCAGTTCGTGAGCATCCTGCCCGCCGGAATACCCATGAATACATAGGCGAGGAAGTTCATCATGTTGCCCATCATACCGAGCATGTTGGAGCCGTCGATGCCGGGCTGGTACTTCCAGACATTGCCCATCGGCGCGGCAAGGTTCGTGACGAACGAAATCATGCCGTAGATGAACATCATTGTTATGACGGCCACCCAGTTGGTGCCCTTTTGCTGCTGCTCGCTCATTTAGTATACTCCTATTGAGGTTTATTAGGTGTAATTTTACCGAAAATTGCGGTGGTAGTCAATACGCGCAGGTAGAATCTGGAAGTCTAAATGCGCTATTTCTGCCCGTAATAGGCGTTTTTACCATGCTTGCGCTGATAATGCTTCTCGCCGACATACTGCACAAGGCCCGGCGCTGGAGTCGCCGCGTGCACGAGCTCGGTCAATCGCGCCATTTTTGCAATCGCCTCGAGCGCAATTGCATGGTCCACGGCATCCTGCGGATTCCTGCCCCAGGTGAACGGTGCATGGCCAGCAACAAGCACGCCGGGGACGGCCAGCGGCTCGAGACCTCGAAAGCGTTCGACGACAACCCTGCCCGTATTCAGCTCATACGCCGAGTTCACCTCGTCTTCGGTCAGAATGCGCGTAACCGGAACTGGCCCGTGGAACGTGTCGGCGTGGGTCGTGCCGTAGCACGGAATCTCGCGGCAGGCCTGCGCCCATGCAGTCGCCTCGACGGAATGAGTATGCACGGCGCCCTTTATGCCCTCGAAATTGCGGTAGAACTCGAGATGCGTCGCCGTGTCGCTCGAAGGCCTGAGCCCGCCTTCGACGACCTTGCCGTCGAGATCCACGACGACCATGTCGTCCGCCGTCATCCTGTCGTAGTCGACGCCCGAAGGCTTTATGACCATGAGTTTAGACTCGGGGTCAAAACCGGAGGCGTTGCCCCAGGTCAGGACGACGAGTCCCGACGTGACGAGCCTCTGGTTGGCCCTGAACACGTCCTTCTTGAGCTCCTCAAGCATGAATCGCCTCCTTGAAGTTCGCTGTATAGCGGTTGAAGCCAGCCACGCCCTCCTCGGTCGGCGCGAGCGTCTCGCTCGCGACCCCGGCGAATACCTTCTTCGCGAGATAGTCCTCGAGCGGCTCCTGCGCGCCCGAAGCGGTGTACGCCGCGAGGACAGCCATGCCCCACGGCCCTCCCTCGCTTGCCGTAGACATGCACGTTATCGAGGTGTTGAGCGCGTCCGCGAGATACTGCTGCGCCACGCCCTTCGTCTTGAAGATTCCTCCGTGCCCCATAAGCGAACTGATCGCCACGCCCTCCCGCGCGAGGATCTCCATGCCGATCTTGAGCGATACGAAGGCGGAATATACCTGTGCGCGGAAGAAGTTCGCGAGCGTGAACTTCGAGTCTGGCCTGCGCACCACCATGAGCCGCGCGTCTTCGACTCCCGTGACCGGCTCGCCCGAGAGAAACGGCACGACTACTATTCCGCCGCAGTCTTTCTCGCCCTTGAGCGACTCGAGGAACAGCTTTTCATAGTCTCCGCCGAGAAGCGGGGCCCATGCGTTGATCTCGTTCGTGCAGTTGTTGCAGTGCACCATCGCGACCTCGCGGCCAGTCGGCGTCGTGAGGACGTCGATCTCCGGATAGTACCCCTTCATGGGCTTGTCGAGAACCACCATCGCGAAGATCGAAGTTCCCGCCGAGCAGTTTCCGGTGCGCGCCGCGACGGAATTCGTCGCGACCATGCCGGTTCCCGCGTCGCCTTCCGGCGGCGCCATCACGGCGCCTGGCTGAAGCGTCCCCGTAGGGTCGAGCCACTTGGCTCCGCGCTCCGTGAGAACGCCCGCCCTTTCGCCGGCCTTGAGCACCTTCGGAAGCTTCTCCCCGAGCGAACCGCCGAACTTCGCGTCGAACGCCGCAAGCATGCGCGCGTTGTAGTCTCCCGTCTCTGGATCGACCGGGAACATTCCGCTCGCCTCGCCGACGCCCATTACGTTCTCGCCGGAGAGCCGGTAATGAACGTATCCGGCGAGAGTCGTGAGCCACCGCACATTCGGGACATGCGGCTCTTTCTTCAGGATCGCCTGGCAGTAGTGGGCGATGCTCCATCTCTGCGGCACGTTGAACCTGAACATCTCCGAAAGCTCCGCGGCGGCCTCGGCCGTCATGACGTTGCGCCACGTGCGGAACGGGACGAGGAGCTTCCCGTCGGCGTCGAACGGAAGATACCCGTGCATCATGCCGGAAACGCCGAGCGCGGCGAGCCTGGTCAGTTTCGCGCCGTGCCGCGCGAGCGCATCGGCCGCGCACTTCGCGTACGCGTCCCTCACGCCAGATTCGATCTCCTCGAGCGAATAGCTCCACACGCCGTCCACAAGGGAGTTCTCCCAGTCGTGCGCGCCCTGCGCCACGACGTGGAAATTGTCGTCTATAAGCACCGCCTTGATTCGTGTTGAACCGAACTCAATGCCCATCGACGCCCTGCCCGACTCTATGAACTCCTTCATCGTATGTCCTCCTGTTGCGTTGATTTTACCAAAACCTGCTCCAATGCGCAAATCAGCCGAAGGGCCGAATGCGCGCTTCCGTCTCGAGAACCTTCTTCGCACGCCATCCTCCCCAGACGAGCGGACGCCACGGGCGTATGTTCCTGACGATCTTCACGACGCGGTTCTCCGCATCGAGAAACGTCGCGTCGATCGAAAACGACATGAAGAAGGTGTGAATCGCGTTGCACCGCTCGATGAGCATTCCCTCGCCGGGCGCGAGGCCCTTTACGCCGATGAGCCCCCGCGCACGCTCGCAAAACGTGTGCGCGACCTTTGCGCGGCAACCGAGGATTTCAACCGTCTCCATGTCAGGCGAGCACAAGCAGCGCGGCGATTACGACGAGGATAAAGGCGAGAACGCGCCGCCAAAGCGGAGCGGGACCGGAATCCGGCGGCGCGGCGGATTCGCCGCGGTCCTTCCTCATGATGCGGTAGACGCCGCGAAGAGCGAGCGGAAGACGGCCAGGTGGGGTCGCAAGCGCAGCCGCCGCGCCCAGCAGCGCTATGATTAAGATTACAATGACTAATTCATCCATAATAGAGGAGTCAGGGGTCAGGGGTCAGTAGTCAGGGGTCAGTACTGACTACTGTGTACTGACTCCTATGTACTGACCCCTAATTTTACGTGTACCTCAGCACCTCGTCGACCGTCGTGTAGCCGTCGAGGATAGAGCGGATGCCGTCTTCGCGCATCGTGCGCATGCCGAGCTCACGGGCCTTTTCGCGGATAATCAGCGTCGGGGCCTTGTTGTTGACGAGCTCGCGGAGCGGCGGCGACATCCTGAGGTACTCGAAGACGCCCTTTCGGCCCTTGTAGCCCGTGCCGTTGCACGTCTTGCAGCCGCGGCCGAAGTAGAACGGACGCCCGCCTATCTGGTCGCGCGTCATCTCGATGCGCTCCAGAGTCTCGTCGTCGGGCTCGTAGGCCTCGCGGCATTCGCGGCAACACGTCCTCACGAGACGCTGGCCGAGCACCGCCTCGAGCGTGGAGGCGAGCAGGTACGGCGCGACATTCATGTCGATGAGGCGCATGACCGCGCCGGCTGCGTCGTTGGTGTGAAGCGTCGAGAACACGAAGTGGCCCGTAAGCGCCGCCTGGACCGCGATCTCCGCGGTCTCGAGGTCGCGGATCTCGCCGATCATCATGACGTCGGGGTCCTGTCGGAGGAACGCGCGGAGCACCTTGCCGAACGTGTTGCCGACGCGAGCGTCGATCGGAACCTGCACGATGCCGTCGACGTTGTATTCGACCGGCTCCTCGGCGGTGAGAAGCTTCGTGTCGATCGTGTTGATGCGGCGGAGGACCGAATAGAGCGTCGTCGTCTTGCCTGACCCAGTGGGCCCCGTCACGATGAAGATGCCGTTGGGCTTCTCGATGTCCATCGTAATCTGCTCGTAGATGTCCTCTGCGAAACCGACGTTCTCGAGGTCGAGCGACGTCGTCGTCTGGTCGAGGATTCGCATAACGACCGACTCGCCGTGGGCGGTAGGAAGACACGACACGCGAAGGTCCACTGGCCTTCCGGCGACTGTAAGCGCGATGCGGCCGTCCTGCGGGATGCGGCGCTCGGCGATGTTGAGGTTCGAGAGAATCTTGACGCGGGAGATGATCGCGGGCGCCATCTTGACGTCTGGCGCCTTCATCTCGTATAGCGCGCCGTCAACGCGGTAGCGGATCTTGAAGTCGTTCTCGAACGGCTCGATGTGGATGTCCGAGGCGTGATCGACGACGCCCTGGTAGAGAATGAGGTTGACGAAGCGAATGATGGCCGAGGAGTTCGCCGCGTTCTCCATCGACGCGATGTCGTTGACGTTCGCGGACGCGAGCCCCTCGTCGTCGCCAAGCCCCTCGCCAAGAGACTTGATCATGTCCGCGACGGAATCGTTCGAGTCGCCGTAGTACTGGGCGATGCGGTCCATCACGTCCTTCTCGCGGGCGAAGACGAACCTCACCTCCTTCGAGAGCGTGAAGAGCATCTCGTCTGCAATGCGCGGGTCGACGAGGTCGAAGGTCGCGAGCGTGACCGACGACTCGTCGGCCGCCACGGGAAAGACATTGTACATGCGCGCCGTGGACGCCGGGATCGCCTCGGTGACCTCGGTGTCGATCGTCATGCCGCCGAGGTCTATCGCCTCGGTGTCCTGATAGGCGGCGAGAACGCCGAGAAGGTCGTCCTCAGAAAGAATCTCCTGGTCGAGCACCGCCTGGCGTATGGACTTGCCCTCGGTCTTGGCGGTATCGGCGAGCTCCTGCGCGGACACCTCATCGAGGTATCCGTTCTGGACGAGAATCTGCAAGATAGGATCGCTCATACCGACATTATACCATAAATCTGCCGCATATGCGCCGTCACTTCGCGGCTTTGCGTTCTTTTGCCCTGGCCGCCATGTCGGCGAGCTGCGGCTTGAGGTCCTTGCCCTCGACGGGGAAGGACGCGACATACGCCTTGGCCAGCTTGTAGGCCTCCTCTGGATCGGACTCGCGCTTCGACTCGATCTCGTTCTTGACGTCGACCTTGGCCTCCTCGATCGCCGCGAGAATCGCCTTCGCCTCCTCGGCCTGCTTCTGCTGGACAGGCGTCGCGCTCTTCGCTTCGCCCTTCTTTACCGCCGCATGAAGCGCCTTGACCTGCGATTTTACCGACTTCCCGAGGACAAGGCTCTTTTCCATCGCCTTGAACGCCTGGAGCGCGACTCCGCCGCAGAGAACGGGCATCGCGCCGATCGCCGCAATCGCCTTCTGCACCGCCGCCTCTGCCTCCTCGTGGCTGCGCCCGGAGTAGACGACCTTGCCGCGATGATCGACGACGTACATGAACGGAAGCCCGCCGCCGCTTGACGGGGCGTCGGCAAGACCGGCCCAGTCATAGATCGGGTAGGTGAGCTTGTTCGCGTTGACAAGCGCCATGACCTCGTCGGGCTTGTGCCCCTGGCAGTGCGCGCCGACAAGGACGAACGGCTTTGACTTGTTCGCGTTCCAGAGCTTCTGCATCGCGGGGAGAAGCGCGCGGCACGGCGGGCAGTTGATGCCCCACTGGTCGATCATGACGACCTTGCCTGCGAGATCGGCCTCTGTGATCTTGGGACCGCTGTAGTGTCCGCTGTCCGTGAATCCCTGCCATGTCGCGGCATTCAGGGAAAGAACCGAAAACGCCGCAATCGCGGCAAACGCGGTGTGGTTCATTTTTCAGTCTCCTTTTTAGGCGTAATTTCGAAAATCGCATACGCGGGAAGCCCCTGCACGTCCTTGAACGGCTCGATCATCCTAAAGCCCTTCATGTCGTCGGCCTGAAGCCGGATCACGGTATAGCCGGCGAGCGCTTCGCGAACGCGCTTGTCGGCAAGCGTCGTGCGTTCCATGGCAAAGCAGTTCTTGCACCACGTGGCCCAGCAGTCGACGAGAATCGGCTTGCCCTTCTCCTCCGCCTCAGCAAAGACGTCCTCGAAGGTGTCGGGCGTCGCCTCGACCGCGCCGGTGATTCCGTTCGACTGCGGCGCGACCGATGCGCCGCGCGTCCAGCCCTTCCACGCGAGATAGCCGTAGTACGCGGCAAAGAGAAGGACGACTACAGCGAAAATGCGGTTCACGTGCTTCATCCACGCGCCTGGCTTGGGGAGGACCTTCATTCCCGCTCCGAGGAACGGCCACGGGAGGGCCATGCCAAGCCCGAGGACAAACGGAAGCGCAAGCGCGATTGCGTTGCCTTCCGCGTAAAGCCGCGCGGTCAGGACGAGGACGGAGACGAGAATCGGGGCGACGCAGGCGCCGGCGAGAACTGCGGAGAGCGCACCGAGGAAGAACGGAACGGCGAGCCCCGCGCGCGAGGCGTCGGGCTTCACGACTCCCGAGCGGAAGCGCGAGAAGTCTATTGAGAACAAGCCGAAGAGAGACGCTCCAAGCGCGACAAAGACGAGCGCGACAAAAACGTTGAACCAGGGGTTCGACTGGATCGTCCCGAACGCCATGCCGCCGACCGCGGCAAGAACGCCGAGAACGCCGTAGGCGAGCGCCATGCCGAGGCCATAGACGGCGCCGCGAGCCGGAGACTTGCCGATGACGATCAAGTTGACGGGGATCATCGGCAGAACGCACGGCGTAAGGTTCATGGCGAGTCCGCCGAGAAGGACTACGACAAGCGAAAGCCACGTGAACGTCGCAAGTGCACCGCCTTCAGTCTCGCCAGTCGCCGCGTCAGGCGAGAGGAACGCGAGGAACTCGTCGACGCTGCGAGTGCCCAAAATCATGCGCGTCGCCTGTTCGGGGACAGACGCAGACGGCGCAAGACTCGCAAGAAAATCTTCCGGCGCATCACCTACGAGGCGGCACATTCCGTCTTCGCACACCCAAATCTGGCCATCGACGATATTCGTCTCGGCATACGACGGGAAGACGATAGCCGCAAAAAGAATCGCGGCGGCGATTTTATGCAAAGCAGGCCGCATTGATCAACGTGTCTTGAAGCGGTACTCGGTGACGCTGCGGAAGGTCTCCCCGGGACGCAGGACGGTCGACGGAAATTCTGGATGGTTTGGCGAATCGGGATAGTGCTGCGTCTCAAGCGCGACGCCCGCGAACTGGCAGAGGTTCTTCCCCTTCTCCTTCGCGGGAAGCTCTGTCGTCATGTTCTGCGCGCCGTACATCTGCATGCAGGGCTCGGTCGTCCAGAGCTCAAGGACGCGGCCGGACTTGGGGTCGCTCATCTCGGCGGCGAGCTTCGTCTCGCCGGGAGCGCCATTGAGGACGAAGTTGTGGTCATACCAGTTGTCCATCGGCTTCAGGCTCTCCTGCGCCGCCATCCAGTCGGACATCGAACCGATCGGGCGCGCCTTGCGGAAATCGAAGCCAGTGCCGTCAACCGCCGCATCCGTCGTCGGGATAAGCCCGGCGTCGGTCTGCGTATACTTGTCGGCGTTGACCATGAGAAACTGGCCGAGGACATTGCCGCTCGCCTCTCCCGCGAGGTTCCAGTAGGAATGGTGGGTCGGGTTGATGACAGTCGGTTTGTCCGTCGTCGCCTCGTACTCGATGCGCCAAACGTTCTTGGGGAGGACGGAGTAGGTGACTTTCATCGTGACCGTCCCGGGAAAGCCCATGTCGCCGTCGGGCGAGACGAGCGTCAGCACAAGGCGCTTCCCGTCGTACTCGGACGCCTTCCAGACCTTTGAGTCCCAGCCGTCGGGCCCGCCGTGCAGGTTGCAGTGACGCGGCACGGGGTTCGTCTCGTTGATCGGGAGCTGCCACACCTTGCCGTCAAGCGTGAACTTGCCGTCTGCGATACGGTTCCCGTAGCGGCCGATAAGAGTGCCCGTCGAGAAACCAAGCGTCTCGTATTCGCCGACTGTGTTCCAGCCAAGCGTTACGTCCGCAAGCTTCCCGTCGCGGTCGGGCGCCCAGCAGCGGACGAGGCGGCCGCCAAAGTCGGTGATCTCAAGCGTGAGGCCGTCGGGGCTCTTCAAAGTGTAGAGGGATGCCTTCTCCCCGAATTTCGTCGTGCCAAAGGGCTTCACGTCATCGGTATTGCAGCAGCAGCCGGCGACAAGCGCGGCGAGGGCGATTAACGACGTCTTCTTCATTTTGCTTTCCTCCATTTCAGTTTGTCTGATATTTTACCTAATTCCGCCGAGAATTGAAAGTGCGTTCCTGGTTGTGAGGGCGGCGAAATCTTCAAGCGGCATCCCGCGTAAATCGGCGAGAAACCGCGCCGTATGGACGAGAAACGCAGGTTCGTTTGGATTGCCGCGCATCGGAACGGGCGCGAGGAATGGCGAATCCGTCTCTATGAGGATGCGGCCGTCCGGCACGATTCGGGCCGATTCGCGCACATTCTCGGCCGCGCGAAACGTCACTATGCCGGAGATCGAGATATAGAACCCGAGATCAAGAAGCGCACGGCAAAACGTCGGCGAGCCGGTGAAGCAGTGAATTATCCCCTTCGACGGAATCTCGCGCAGGATGCCGAGTGTATCGTCATCCGCATCGCGGGTGTGAATAACAACGGGGAGGCCAAACATGTTCGCGAGATCGAGCTGCCGCGCGAAGAGTTCGCGCTGGGCGTCGCGCGTCTCGGGCGAATAGTGGTAGTCGAGCCCTATCTCCCCTACGGCGGCAACTCCGGTGTAGTCAAGCGCCGGAAGTTCCTTCCCCGCCTGGTCGCGATCCCAGCCGATCGCGCGATACTCGAAGCCCTCCGTTCCAGCGTTAAGTGGCTCGCTCCCGCCGACGGCCATTATGCGCGTCACGCCAGCGGCCTTGGCGCGCTCAACGGCCGCGGCGGATTCGCCGCGCGTCCCCTCGAAGTGCGCATGCGTATCGAAAAGCTCCAGCAACTCAGCGCTCCGTGAGCATTATGGAACGAAACTTCGCGATGTCGTCATCGGTGAATCCAAGGTCGCGCACGTACTTTACGACGGACTCCTGGATCGTGTCGGCGGGATAGTTTTTTACGAAGCCGCCGACGAGCTTGTCGAACAGTTCCTTGTGGTTGAACTTTGCGTTTCGGTTCCAGAACCCCGTGACCTCCCAGTCGAGATACAGGGCGTCTTCGTCGTAGCCGAGCAGGGCGCCGAGAATTAACGAGACAGCACCCGTGCGGTCCTGGCCCGCAATGCAATGGAAGTCGATGGGGTAGTTCTTCTCGTCGAGAAACACCTTGAACACCTTCGTAAACGCCGCCTTGCCTGACTGGCCCTGCATGCCGCCGTAGGCGCTCGACGAGTAGTGGAACCACGTAACGCCATCGCCAAGCGGCGAGCCCGTCATGCCGTGGCACTCGCCGTCCGAACGAAGGTCTATGTCGCTCTTGATGCCAAAGCGAGCGCGGATGTATGCTCCGTTCTCGCCGTCGACACGGCTCTTCCCCGGCTCCTTGCCCTTCTTCACCTTGGGATCGCCGCCCTTCTTGACGACCGACTTGGCCCGGTGGACGCGAGAAGACAGGAATTTCGTGGCCGGCTCGCCTATGTGCCGTGTACACCATTCTTTGTATTCCGGGTCCTCGCGGTCGAATGTCTTGGGGTCGGCCTGCCACGCAAGAAGCTGGTCAAGGCGCTTCTGGGCCGCATCCGCAGCCGCCTTGACTTCGTCGAGCTTCCCCATCTCCTTGAGCTCGTCGATTGTGTAGTACGTGTCGTGCGCGTTGTTGTTGAGGCCTGCCGAACGGATGATCATGCCCTGCTTCGCGCGGCGACCGCCGAGGCCGATGTAGCCGCCGAAGTCGCGGACATTCGGAACGCCTGGATAACGGATGAGACGCGGCGTCCTGTCTTCGGTCTTGAACGTCCCCTTGCCGGAATCGCCGTCGCCTTCGACCGTCCACTCGTACGACGCGGCGATTTCGAGGTTGTCGATAAAAAGCTCCCCGCTCTTTACCCTTTCGTCGATCACGACCGTGCCCTTCGCCATGTCACGCACCGCAACACGATACTCCACACCATCCTTCGCCTCCCATGCGAGCCGAACGGTCTTCGGCCAATACGCCTCGCGGGGCTTCTTCGCGCCTGGAACCGTCTCGGCCGGGAGACCCATTTCCTTGCGCCTGTACGTAGCATCTGCAAATTTCTCTCGGCGAGCCTGCCTGTCCAACGACACATACGCCTTCTGCGCATCGGTAAGCAGCGGAACGGCAACGCCAGCTGCGGGCTCGATGATCTTGATTTCCGAGTAGGCCGCAGATGCGGCTACAATCGACAACGACAGAGCTACTATCTTCTTCATGATGACATTATCCTACGAACCACAGTTTAAGTCAATGCGGTTATTTGCCCGCTGACGCCGCTTTTGCGGCGAGGTCGGCAAACACGGTCTTGTCGCGCGGATGGACGTCGTTCATCTCGCCCAGCCCCGCCGCAAACGTATCGACAAAGATTGCGCCGGTCTCGTCGCAAACTTGCTTCTGTACGGCGCGGTACTGCTCCCACGGACGGTTCATCTTCGGAAGTCCCATCATTATAAAAGTTGGGAGTTGGGAGTTGGGAGTTGAGAGTTGGGATACGGACCTAAGTTCCGAGACGAGGGCGCGAAGCGTTTCGAGCTGGTAGTCGCGGTCTGTCGGCTTGTCGGGCGCAACGCATGTCGTCGCGTTCGACTCGCCTTGGTACCAGAGGATTCCGTCAATCTGAACCTCTCCACCCTTGATACGCTTGATTCCGTAGTCGTACATGAGCGACACGGGCCACCAGCAGGCCTCTTCCCTGTTCGTCCTGCGGCGCGGATACTCGCGCGCGACCCACGCGCATGGGAAGTCCTTGTTCTGGTCGAGGCGATGGCGATTCGTCGCAATCGCGGCAAGATGCGGATAGAGCGGCTTGCCATCCTTGCCCAGAGCGCACATCGTCTGCTCCGAGAGGAACGATTCCGTCGGCGCGCCGCCGGCCGCGACGTAGAGCATGGCGATTGCCTTGCCCGTCGCCTCGGCACGGCGTATCGCGAACGAAACACCGAATGCGCTCTTGCGAAGCGCGTTCTCTGGCGTAAGCTGCCTCCACTTGCCGTCGTTGAAGTCCCAGAACCATATCTGGCATTTCGCGAGCCGCGCCATCTCGCCCTTTACGCGTTCCTTCTCCTGCGGAGTCGCGTTGAACTCGTTCCACCCCTTCTGCATGTTCGACTGACCAGCGCAAAGCCAGATTTCGTGCGGCGCATCCTCAACCTGGCGCGGTAGACTTACTAAGCTGTCGATATCCGGCATAAGCGCGCACGGAAATTGCTTGGTTTTCGTCCATTTTCTCGCGAAGCGGCTCCTGCATGTCGAGGCCGACTGCGTTCATCTTCTTCGCGACCGCCTCAAGGTCGGCCTGCATCAGAAACGGTTCGGGGCTGCGGTAGAACTTCTGCCCTTCCGCGAGCGGCGAAAGCTTCGTCCAAATGGCGAATTTCACCTTTGGATTCGCCTTGCGGTAGTCGTCGAGGAGCGCGAGGTAGTCGCTTTCAAACTGTCCACGCTTCCGTCCGCCGGTGTATTCCTTGATATACTCGCCGTTATCGTTGATGCCGAGGTTGCAAATGACGATATCCGGTTTCCATTCGAGCGCCGCCTTGTGCTCGGGCATGTAGCGGAATCCGCGCTTCTCGTTGCCGCGCATCGAGTCGAGGTAGATGCCGCGCCCGGAGTTGCCGAAGTTGCGGACCTCGTACTTGCCCGGCTCGAATTCCTCGAGCATCTTCTGGAGCTGCGCCGGGTACGACTCTTTCGCGCGGTCGGCAAGTCCAAGTCCGTACGTTATCGAGTCACCTATGCACGCGACCTTGACCGCGTCGGACGAATGCGCGGCCAACGCTGCAAAAAGAACCAATGCGGCGGAAGCGAAGTGTTTCATCTGCATGTTCATTGTATTGTCCTCCCTATGATGTCAAACAACTTGAATGCGAAAGTGGCGGCGCAGGCAAGCGACAAGACGGCGACGAAAAACGGGAATGCGCGCTTCATCACTTCGCTTTCACGTCCGGCAAGCCCGGCCGCCGCACATCCGAGCACGATAGACTGCGGGCAAACCATCTTCCCGATTCCCGCGCCCATGACGTTCGCCGCGGCAAAGAGAAGCCGCTCTGCGTCTGACGATCCGACGGATGCCTGCAACGCGCCGAAAAGAACATTTGTGCTCGTGCCTGAGCCGGTGACGAAACCTCCAAGTGCGCCGACGATTCCGGAGACCGCTGCATATCCCCCGCCCGTCGCGGAGACAAGTCCTTCGGCAAGATTCCGCGTCAAACCCGCCGCGACCATCGTCTTCGCAAGCGCGAGCACCGTGCAGATCGTCAGCACAGCGAGGGCATAGCGTTTCGCGGTCTTCGCCGCGACGCCGAGAAGTCGCAAAGGCCCCACTCCCTGGCATAGTCCGCCAAGCGCCCCGGCCGAGAGAACGACGATTCCCGGCGACGGCTTCCATTCCGCCGGCATCATGGAAACGGCGCCAAGCGCAACGACGACAAAGGCAAACGGCATCCACGCCCAAAGCTGTCGGCGCACGTTCGTTTCGCCGCGCTTGCCGAGGAAGGCGAAAAGCGCCATGACGGTGATTCCGCCCACGATGTCGGGAAGTTCGCACCCAGTGAACCGCGCGGCAAGGCACCATGGCACTACAAACGCGATCGAAGCGCCAAGCGCGAGCTTCCAGCATTCGCGCAGAGCGCGCCATCCGTCCGCCGCGACAAGAACGAAAAACGGCAGAAGCGCCGTCACCGCCAGCTGCAGCAACACGATGGAAGAAGTCAGCACGCCGACGTCAAGCCCCGTCTCGCTCGCAAGGACGCTCGTCGGCACTCCAACGGAGCCAAAGGCGGTGGGCGTCGAATTAGCGACGAGACAGCAGAGGACCGCCCTTGCGGGATCAAAGCCGACGCCGACGAGAATCGCGCATGGAATCGCGACGGCAGTGCCGAAGCCGGCCATCCCCTCCATGAAGTTCCCGAAGCCCCACGCGACGAGGAGCGCGAGAAAGCGGCTGTCAGAGGACAGCGAACAAAGCCCGCCTTTGATGTCGGCGATCGCCCCCGAAGTTTCCGTTGTCGCGTATGTGAAAAGCGCGGCAAATATGACAAGCCCTATCGGGAACAAGCCCGTCGAGACGCCCTGTGCCGCACATCCGGCAAATTCCCCTGCCGACATTCCTCGCCAGAAAAGCGCCTCGGCGGCCCCAACCACAAGCGCGGCAAGAGCCGCCTTCCATGCAGGCGCCTTCACGACGACAAGCGCCGCGACAAGAACCGCAATCGGCAGAAGTGAAAGGACGAATGTCATGCTTACCAAGTCACCTTGACACGGAAGAACCGGTTTGTTGCGCCGGGCTCGTCGAACTCGACATTCTGCCAGTCGTTCGAGAGCGCGGGCTTGCCCTGAAGGACGTACGTAATATTGCCCAACGTCGTATTGGTAGGCGAGTATTCGACGACCGGCCTCTGCCCTTCCATGCGGATAGTCGCCAGGAACTTGCTCGTCTCGTTAGTGGGGTCAAGGCCAAGCACATAGCTTTCCCAATAGGAGTAGCCGTTGTTGCCTGCAGATTTCGCCATTGTCTCGTACATTGCGTCTGGCTGACCTACGATACCTGGGAAGCAAGCCTCGATCCACGAATACGGCACAGGGTAGCCCGTCGTCGACGTGGCCTTTTCGCCGCCCGCCGCCTTTGTCCAGATCTCGATGCGCTTGACCGAATACGCCGAGGCGTTCATCTTCGGCGCATTGGCCGTGTACGTATAGTCGAGAGTCTGCGCGTCACTTGCGCCACGATAGAAGTGCGACGAGAAGTTGCCGATGCCGAATTCGGCCGTTGACGAGCTGGACTGCCAGTTGTTGTAGGCAAACAGCACCTGCCCACCACGCGTTATTCCGTCCGGCGCTGCTTTAGCAGGAGAGAAAACACGATGCACCTGCATGCAGCCGTACGAGCCGGACGTGGAAAGCGTGTCGTTCCAGTCGCAGCAGGATGAATTGCCCGCCGGTGCGCCGGAAACGCCTGAAACATTGCCGTTGTAACCAAATGGCGAGAACTCGACGAAACCAGTGACGGAATCGTCGGTTGCCGCGACATCGTCGATGCCGTTGTGATTGGATTTGACGTGAAGGTTGGTGACGACTTGCTGGTGGCTGGCCACAGGCAAACCAACGGCATCTATCGTCGTGCCAAACGCATCCATGTCCACCCAGACCCACCTGTGCGCGTTATTGTCGGTACGGACATATTCGACGAAATAGCCCACCTTCTCAATGTTCTCCGTTGCGCCATCACCCGTTACGACAGACGGAGCATTCGTGCTCGCCACATCTATCGTACGGCAGAGCTTGTATCCGCTCCTATATTCGGCAAGTTCGCTCTTGGCCGCAGCGCCAAGTTCGTCGGCTGTTGGCGCGGCAGGAATGGTCGCGGACGGGAACACCTGAGTAGCCGTAAACTTGTTGGTGATTACAGAGAGCCACCCTTCCGCCATCTGGTCGTGACCCCACCAGTCAGGGTGCAGATGGTCGCCGCTATGATCGAACAGGATTCCGTATTCGCCGCTCTTGACGTAGGAGTTGAGATCCGCCAGGAACACCTTGCCGGTCAACTCGGACGGCAAATTGTCGACATAGGTCTTCAGTAGCGCATTTACCTGCGGAATCATACCGACAACATGATTGTAGTTGCCGGAATTATACCCGCTTTCGACATTGATCTGATTGCCGACGACTATCTTGGTATTCGGCAGGTTCGCGGCAAGATGCGCGACAATGTTCGTGATCGACGCCACAACCTGCGCGGCAGAGAGTCCTGTCGCAGGAACGATGTCATTGGCGCCGGCCAGGAGCAGCACAACGTCGGGATTTCCGGCCTGCGCAGAGAGGGTATCAACATTCTCGCAGAGATTGGCTCGACCCGCTGCACTCGTCGTAGGACCGGCCGTTGCGCCATGCTTGGCTGAGTGCCACTTCCATGCATCGGGCGCAACCTGTCCGGCAGGATCGATAGCATCAGCACCGTTGATCTTGTCGTAGCACCCGACCATCTCGACATTGAAGCCGAGCATCGAAAGCTTCTGTGCAAGGAGAACGCGATAATTCGCCCTCGTTCCGCCGGCATTGAAGCCCTCGGTAATAGAGTCGCCGTATGGCCAGACCTTGAGGGTTCCCCTTGTCGCCTGCGTGGCCTGATTCCAGACGCGCAGGTAGATCGCCTTTGCTCCATAGACAAGTTCGGCGGATAGGCCTT
Organism: uncultured Lentisphaerota bacterium; assembly: GCA_900321255.1. Lineage (GTDB taxonomy): Bacteria > Verrucomicrobiota > Kiritimatiellia > RFP12 > UBA1067 > UBA1067. The sequence goes on from ONVK01000002.1 coordinate 63,702, forward strand.
CGGGCAGTCCGGAAACATCAAGACTACCGACATGTCCGTAGCCAGTTGACCACTTCTGCGCAGTCGTCCAGGTCGCGAGCGTGTAAGTCCCTTCGGAAAGTTCAGAGGCATTGGCTATCTTAATCGCACCGGAGGGCGAAAGCTTGCCGATCGTTGGATACTCTTCAGTCTCGCCAACTATGAAACTCTTGGTCTCGTCGGCCTTGACATTAAAGCTAGTCAAATCAGCCGGCGTGTAGTAGCCGTTAAAGACCACGACCTTCTCGACCACGAAGCCCGTGAAAGGAGACCATGCCAAATCTGCGTTTGGCAAACCTGAAGGCCCGCCTATGCCGATTGCCTGAATGAGATCGCATGTGAATGTAATGTCACCAGTTGCGGCAGTAGAGCCGCCAGTCATGCTGTCAAGCGAACCGCCCACATAGACAAGCATATCGTCTATTTTGCGGGCGCAGAGGAGATAACCCTCACCCTCATTGAGCGACGCGGCAGTATTGAGCGCCACCCACTTGTTGTTGCCACCATTCCAGCTTCGGTTTACCGCAAGTGTTCTCGCGGACTGCGTGTATGCACCCACGTCGATCTTGACGGAATTGCTCAACGTCTCGCCAAACGTGACGACTGGCGCGTTCACGGTCGCAGGTGTCGCACGGTATTTGACGAGAACCGTCAAATTGCCGCCGTTCGCGCCATTGCGGACATCCACCACCGCCGCCGCGTCGCCGATGGTGAGCGTGCCGCCGAAGGTGTCGTCCTTCGCGGCGGTCGTGCCGCTGACGGAGAGCGTGTAGTCGCCCTTCGTAGTCGTCTTGAAGTCGTTGACCCACGAGACGACGGGATCGATTGTATAGCGGTCGGAATCAACCGGCCGCACCGCTCCCTGCGCCGGGAACTGGTAGCCCGCGAGGTCGCTCGGGGTAACCCATCCGTCGAAGAGCGCAACGCTCTTGACGATCATTCCCGCCCAAGGCTTCGCGCCCGCGACGGTCGGCCCACCGACGCCGACAGACGCTATGTACCGGTCGGATCCCGTGAACCGAAGGCCTGATTTCTCGCCGCCGGAAAGCGTCGAAAGCGCCTCGCCAGAATAAACGGCGGTGCCGTGGTCGTTCGGGTTCGCGTCTGTAGCCCAGGTGGAGATGAGGACATAGCCATCCTGAGGCATGGTCTGCGCTGGATTGGAGAATGGATAGTTTCCTCCTGCACTTACTGCCGAACCAGTATACCAATATCCCTCAAGCGCAGAAGAGCCAGACGCAGCAAGCGCACCCAAGTCATACGTCGAGAACATCGACGCGGGGACAGAGTTCGCCGCAGGCGCTCCGCCGGACGGCAGAGAATACTGAACGAGCATCGTCACCTTCTGGTGCGTCGCATCCGGAAACGCGATTGTCGCGCCGAGCGTAGTGGAGCTGCCGATGACAATCTGCCCGAGCGCGTTTGTCGTGTTGCCGTTCAGCGAAACCTCAAGGCCGGCATGCGCGCTCCTGTCGTCATCAAACTCGCCTGCGACCCACACGGCGACCGGCTCAGGGCCGGCATATTCCGGGTCGTCGTCAAGCACCGTCTCTTCATCGATAATCGACTGGCCGACGGCGAAGTCGTAGAACCTCATGTAGTCGATGAGCGCGTTTGCGTCATCGCAAGGATCATACGAAGTATTGTTGCCGTTCTTGACCGATCCAATCTGGAATTCCTTGGACACGGATACAGTTGCCGATTCATCGACCTTCAGCACTCCATCGACATAGAGGCGAACCCTGTTAGCCGTCTTGACAATCGCATAGACGTGCTGCTTTGTTGTCGCATCGCTTACCTGAACAGCTTCGCCGATGAGACTGTCCTTGCTGGCAAGTGCAACGGTGTTTTCGCCAGTGCCCGCGACCAATCCGAAGACGTTTCCGCCGTTCTTTCCGAACATGAGCATCATCGTGGGCGTCGCGCTGTTCGCTGCGGGCAATGTGCAACGCATGAACACCGACCATTCGTCGTCCGGCATCGCAAAAGTCTTGTTGATGTACGGCTTGCACCTCATGTAGATCTTCTCGGACTTCGAATCGTAGGATGCCGTCCCATTCCAAATGTTGAGTCCGGTGGTGTCGGTTCCGACAGAATTCATATTGCCGTTGAATTCGTAGTCAAGCAGGTATTCGACTGTAACGGACGGATCTGCCGCGAGGACATACTTGCCATCCACGGCATCCTCTGCCGTAAAGGTTTCAAGCACCTGCCCAGTCTTGTCCTTGAGCACCATAGTCGCGCCATCATTCAGCGTTACGGTGTCGATTGTGCAGCCATTGATCTGGTTGTCCTTCGTGACAGTCACCTCAAGCGAAGCGCCAAGACCGACGGTGAGGTTGCCGACATCGCTGGAACTGCGCGAAAGGATGACGTCGGACACATTGATATTGCAGTTGGTCGCCTTGGAGAGGTCGCCAAACGACACTTCGCACGAAATGTCGCAGTAGATCGTGCCTGTGTAGTCGGCGGAGATTCCTTCGACCACAATCTTTCCGCCGGCCTTGGACGATGTGAGATAAACATCGCCCGAACCAGAGAAGACATTGGGGCCGAGCGTAAGAATGGAGCCATTGGCGTCGACTACCGTATGCTTGCCGCTTGCCGCGCAGAAGTTTATTGTAGCAGTCTCCCTGAACGCATCCGATCCTTCCTTTACACGGTAAGTGCCAGCCTTGAAGTTTAGCGTTGGCGCAGGATCGTTTGCCGATGCCGCCGAGACCTGAAGAACGGCACCGTCCTCAAGCGCAACCGACGCGCCCGCGCCGTATGTAGTGATGTTCTTCGCTTCGACCACGCCATTTACCGTAAGCGCTCCGCCTTCACCGAGGTACAATCCGCCAGCCGCCTTCCATGTTGCGCCAGCTGCAACCGTCGCCGCCTGGCAGACATGCAATCTGCCGTCTGTGCCAGTGTATGAGGACGGAACGGACTGGCCAATTGCAACCGTCTTGGAAGCCAAGTCAAACGATCCAGTCCAGCTGGAAATGTCCTTGAGGAGTATGTTCAGGGCAGTTGCGCTTCCCGAAGTCTTGAACGTTCCGTTGCTGACCAAAGAACCGATTATCACAGGGTAACTGCTGCTGCCAGAGTTCAAATCGAACGCCGGAGCACCATCATAGTCAATCAATTCCAAAACACCCTCGAATGCCTTGTTGCCCATCAACGAACCGGTTACGCCATTAAGTCTGATCTTGGATTGCGCATTGCCGTAATTGGGAAGTTCCAGATTATTCACGCTCTTGTTGCAGAACACGACCGTTCCCTGCCAGTAATTGGCATCCGGCAAGGCGCTTCCGCCGGTCTCATGCTTTTTCAGGTTGTCGGCGTAGGCGGAATCCAATTCGCAAGAGAGGACAAAGCCAGAGGATGTGGACAGTTTTTTACGCGGTATTACGGCCTTTGGTTGGAAGAATGTGGTAGTGATGTGCGTCTCGACCTCGTTTTCAAGGACGTCCGCCGTAAGCAAAGCAGATGTATCCGTATTGTATTTGCCAATTTCCAATTTGCTAGCGCCTTTCACAAGCACATATCCAAGATTTCTCTCCGCCGATAGATCAAGCCGCATCATCGTACCGTCGGTGTCGTCAAGGGCGGAATTGAAGATTACATAATCGCCTTCACCTGGCAAGCCTTTCGACCACTTCGCGGAATACTTGTCGCCGAACAAAGCATAATTTTCACCCGTCCAGACATTGGCATCGGATTCATGCGCTATCTTTATGCCCGGGGCAGCCGCCGTCGTTGTGGCATCGACTTCGGTGCCATCATAAAGTACAAACTTGACTGCACCAGAAGTATAAAGCGGCAACCACCAATCGTAACCCAATATGGACTGTGCCTTTGAGAGCTGTATTTTCAGCGTTCCGCCACCGACCGAAACAGTCGAGTAGTCTCCAGTTCCGGCTGGGATGGTCAAATCTCCACCATAGAGCTTTACCGACGATGTGACGGTACCAGACAACACGCTGGATCCAGAGGTGATGTTTATGGAGCCTGTGCCAGTGATCGTGGACGCGACATTGGCATTGACAAGATTGACGTTTACGCCCTCGGCTACGGTGACGGTAGCGGTAGCAGGCAAGTTATTGGAAATCGCGTAAGTCCCAGAAGTAATGCTTAAGGCCCCCGCGAATCCCGACATGTCGCTTGGCAGGGTTACGCCAACATCGCCCGCGAACACGAGCGTGCCCTTGAAGTTGTCGAGCCCTGCAAATGTGAAGGAGCCGGTGCCGACAGAATCGATAAGCGTCACCTTGCCAGTGCCCTGGAAGGCGTTGGCGCCGAACGACACCGCCCTTCCCTTGGCATCTATCGTGGTATCGCCGCAGAACCAGACCGGCGAATTGCCGTCGCCTTCTGCCGCATCGAAAGTTCCGTTGATCACCTGGCGCATGGAGTTGAAGCGGAGCATCAGGTTCTTGTACGCTTCCGTGCCATCTGCATTCTTCGCAACAAGCGTAAGAACAAGCATTTCGCCTGACCACTTCGGCTCCATCGCCGTGGCATCGACATTGACGGTAAAGACATTGCCGGCTTTCGTCACGCTCAGCTTGTTGTCAGGCAAAATCGTCAGGTGGCTCGAATACGGCTCAACTTCCGTCGTAGATTCGGAGCAGGTCAAATCGATCTTGTTGACGCTACCATATGCGCACTCGATGAAGATGTCCTGCTGAAGAAGTTCGATTCCGCAGGCGACGGACGAGACAGAGATGATTTCCGGCGCGGGCTGGGGCGTTCCGATTGTCGTCGCCACTGAGTTGGGGCGTGCTTCCGACGCATCACTCATAATCGGCGTGACGGTAAAGGTATATTCCCTGCCCGATTCAAGTCCTGTTACCTCGTGTGTGTACCTTTCGGTCGTATCACCCAGAGACTGAATCATGCCGGCACCAACATTATTGCCGTCCTTCGATGTCTGCAGCAGGAAGCCGCTGATTTTGTTCGTGTAGCAAGGCGGCAGATGCCAGGCAAGCGTGAGCGAAGAGCCGCTTACCTTGGGAACCGGCTCGAACTGCACGATCTTCTGCGGACGAAAGCCTGTCTGGAAGGACGCAAGCGTTCCTGAGTATGTGCCTTCCGTGACGGCAATCTTGAGGTTGTCCCAGTATGTCGCGTTGCCATAACCGAGATTGAGGTTAATCCAATCGACCTCGTCCGCCGTACCGTAGTTTTCCACGGCATAGCCGTCAATGACCATCTGGTGGGCAGCTGTGTTGATCTGAATCGGCGAGCCCCAGTCGAGATCCGCTTTGACGGCTGCCCAGAGAGCTTCGTAGCCGTCGTTCCAGTATGTATAGCCCTTGCCCTTTTCGTACCAGTATTCTTCGGCCGTGGCCGCGAGCTGCTTCGTGCCGCCGGAGCCGCCCGGCTTGTAGCCCATGCCCGTCAAGGACTGCGCCCACAAAGAAAGCCATGCTGTATTGCAGGTAGCCTCTTTGTCGGCCGCCCAAGGAGTAGAAGCCGGATTCGGGGCAGAAGCCACCACCTTGTCCCAGTTGAACGGGACTAGTCCATTAGGACGGATGACGAAATCGCTGTAGTTGAACTGCGCGTCCCTTACACCATGTGTTGACTGGCGGAATTTCTCATACCTGTAGGGCCAGCGCCAATAGCGAAGTTCCTGTCCGGCCGCGGTCGCCATGCATCCGCAGAAATAGTTGTAGGGCGAGAGATCGTTGAAGGGGGCGGTCTGATTCCATGTAGCGCCCAGCAGCGGCGCGACGTATGGAGTGTAACCTGTACCGTCGGTCCCAGTAGGCTTCGCACTCAGCAATGTGCGCTTCTTGGCGACGGGAGCGGTGTACTTCGCCCAGCTGGGATTGTCTTCGAGCGAATCATCCGCCTCCTTCGTTTCGACCATCGTGCTGTCGCCCGTGAGCTTCGCCGCGAACGGCGAACCGACTTCGGGCTCGGCGAAGTCTGCGGGCGAAAACGAGAGTATGGGCGCGCACTTCGTGGAGCCCGCGATCTCGATGTAGCCGGACGGCTCAAGCGCAACAATCCAAAGGTTGCCCCATGCAATGGCCGACGAGACCAAACGGTCAGGCAAAAGCCGTGTGCCGAATCCGCTGGGCCTGATGAAGCCCTCGGCAGCCGCCAAGGCTGTTTCCTGCGAAACCATCTCCGCGACGGCAGAAAACGCGAAGGCCAAAAGCGCCACGGCTGCGATTGTTGTCTTTTTGATCATACTTTCACCCCCGACTAATTTCCCCTACATTCAACACAGCGTTAATTATACCAAATTCCAGCCCAAAATGCCTGTGGCAATTAGGTAAATTAGGTAAAAGATCAACGAGCGACTTATGTAAGGAACCAGAAAATTGATGGCTTTTGAGCATTACGCATATATTGGCGTATATGTGTGTTTGGCGCTGACGCGCGACCACGAACCGCGGCGGCTTGCCTCGCGGCGTTCCGCCGCGTGAAAGTTCGCGGCAGCGCGTTAGCCAGAAGGTCGCCGGGATGCCTCATTGAGCAATTCAGGCGTCATTATGGTGGGGCGACCTTCGCCACGCGCCTCCGCAAACTTTCGGCCTTCGGCCAACGGCAAGCCCCGCGACACGAAAACCGCTCGGCTTGGTCGCTTCCCCAAGGGTCACGCCCACCCACAAGGGACGGTTAATACGCGGTACACGAAAGCTCACAAAATCAGTCGCATCAATGTCGAGCTGGAGCATGCGGAACGGATGCTTCCGGATCAGAAGCCGAGGAGATACACGATAACCGAGGCGACGGTCGACGTCGCCCCTACGAGCGCGCCGAACGGGAAGACCTTAAGCCTGTCCTTGATATTCATGCCTACCGCGCCGGCGGTAGCGTGGAAAAAGCTGCCGTGCGGAAGCGCGTCTATGATCGTCCCGCCCGCATGAAGCATTGCCGCCGCCGAGAGCGCGGGAACTCCAGCATCGAGGAGAGCCCCCGAGAACGTCTGCGCGGCGATCGTCACGCCGGCCGTAGTAGACGCCGTCGCGCCGGACAGGAGAAAACTTGAAAGCGGTGCCAGCGCAAACGCCGGAAGATGGCAGACGTCCAAAAGCGATACCATGTCGGCGTTGAGGCCAGAATTCTTCACTATGCCAGCGACCGTGCCTGTTCCAACGAGAAGAATCGAAACGCCGACGACCTTGGAGAGCCCGAATTCGCAGTATTCGGCAGTCCTGCGCCATCGTCCGCACGCGAGGATGGAGACGATTCCTCCCGCCGGAAGCGCCACGAGCGGATCGACCGCAAAACCGCAGACCGGGCGGAGCGCAAGAAGCGCCACCACTACTACCGGCCCAGCCACGGACGCCCACAGCGAAGGAAGCCCCGTCTCCTCCGTAGCGCACCCTCTCTCTTCTACTGATGTCTCAACGGCAGCGCCTATTCTCTTCGCAAGCATCGCCGACAGGAACGCCGTCATCGCGAGCGCACAAAGCGCGGGCACGACGTTCTTCATCATCAGGGAGGTCAAGTCCACGCCGAACGCATCTGCCGCGGCGATTGTGTTCGGATTTGGCGAAATCACGTTGCCGGCCTTGCCGCCGCCCACCATGGCGAGAAGCAGCGCTGGAACTGGAATGCCGGCACGACGGGCGATTGCGAGCGCGACTGGCGCCACGGTTATGACGGCGATGTCCACAAAGACACCGACAGCCGTGACGATAAGCGTCGCAAGCGCGACCGCGGCAAGCGCGAAGCGTGCGCCGAGCGCGCGAATGACGGCGTCTGCGATCTTCTCTGCGCTGCCCGTCTTGACGAGCGCACCGGCAAGAACGCCGGACGTTAGAATTCTGAGTACACTCGGCATCATCGACTGTGCACCGGATATCATGGCCGACACCGTCTCTGGAAGCGTACCTCCGCCGATGAGCCCGCCGAAAAACGCGCCCAACACCAGCGCGTAGGCCGGCGTCGCCTTTCTCACGATCAGGACGATCGCGATCACAAGGCCAGTCAAAGCGCCCCAAGTCGAAAACATCTGAACACCTGCTCCGCCGTAGCGGCGAGATTCTCCGCCGCACGCCCTTTTTCAAGCGCCTCCTCAAGCGTCGTCACCTGACGAAGAACCGGAAAGAACGCGTCAATGCCATGTTCATTCACAATTCCCGCGTCGGGCGTCACGCACCCAGAGAACGCAATGACCTTCACGCCAAACTTCTTCGCCGCACGCGCAACGCCAATCGGCGCCTTGCCCATAATCGTCTGCGAATCGAGCCGACCCTCTCCCGTGACCACGAGATCTGCACCGCGAACAAAATCCTCAAAACGCGTCTCCTCAAGGACAATCTCTACACCACTCCTGAGCTCACCGCCGAGAAAATCATGGAAGGCGAAGCCAAGCCCGCCGGCCGCGCCCGCGCCGGGCGTATCAGCGCGCCCTCCGGATACCGAGGCAAAATGCGCGAGGGCTGCGTCAAGTTCAGCGACCATATCCGGCGTAGCGCCCTTCTGCGGACCGAACACCGCGCTTGCGCCGCGCTCGCCGCAGAGCGGATTTGTGACGTCGCAGGCAATGCGGAAGACGCACTCCCTCAATTCGGGGAGAGCCGAAGCGCGATCAACTTTCGCGAGCGCGGCAAGTCCGCCGCCGCCGCGCGGAATATCGCGGCCATCACAGTCAAGAAGCCTGAAGCCAAGCGCCTGGAGCATTCCGGCGCCGCCGTCGTTTGTGGCGCTCCCGCCGATGCCGACGATGAAACGGCGGCAACCATGCGCAATCGCGTCGCGGATCATCTCGCCAACGCCGAACGTCGTGGTGCGGAGCGGGTCCCTCTCCACACCGGAGACGAGAGTGATGCCGGCGGCCTGGGCCATCTCCATGACGGCGGTCTCGCCGACCTTCCCGTAGACGGCCTTCACCGGCCTGAGCGCCGGTCCGGTCACCTTGACTTCCAGAAGTTCGCCGCCAAGCCCGGAGACAAGCGCCTCGACCGTGCCCTCTCCGCCATCCGCGAGCGGACGCACGATGCACTCGGCATCGGGGAAAACTCGACGCGCACCTTCCGCCGCGGCGTTCCCGGCCATAAGAGAGCTCAGACTCCCCTTGAACGAATCTATCGCAAAAACAATTCTCATCGCTTCCCTACCGAATATGAAAGCCCCGGGACTTCGCGAGGATGGTCGCTCGTGCCGAGAATCGGAGTAAACGTGCCAATCCACTTCCAGCCGCCCTTCTTCGGCAGCGTCATCTTGACGTGGTTGACGCCCTTCTTCAAGTGAATTGGCGTCGGCTCGCGGTACCAGTAGTCTTCGTCGACAAGCGGCGTCTCCTTAGGATTCCCCTTCACTCCCGGATGTGTCCATTCCGGCGGCTCAATCTTGCGGCCATTTAGCTCAATCGTCGCGCCGTGCTTGTTCCACTGACCGATCGCAGGCGTCGGCGCGTCGCGGCTACGCCCATCGGAGCGCGAGAAACCAGTCATGCCGATCCATGCGCCGCAGTCAATCTCGCGCTCGCTCGTAATCCACGTCTCAAGCGTCACGACGCCGTCGTTCCGCGGCACATACGCGCTCTCGGAAAACCAGAAATGCCGCGGATAGATCGTCGCCTGCGGAATATCCTCCCCCAGAACGTTGCCTTCCGCATCCGTCATGCGCCAACGCATCTGCGTCTGCGCGACATACGGGAACGGATGCCGTAGCCCCTTCAAGACCTTGTCGCGCTGGGCGATAGTGCGCCGCTCCAAATCGGCCGCAAGCTCGAAGCGCGGATCGTCAGGACGCGGCAGCCGCGCATAGAGCGACGGCTCGTCCTTCTCGCGGCCGCGCCACAGATTGTCTGAGAGAAGAACGATTGCCGGATAAACGGCGTTCATGCGGACGACATCCTCTGTGTCGGCAATGGCGTCGTCATGCCACACGCAGACGATCGCGCCAAGCTTTTCGTCCTTTTCGCCCCACCTGCATGGCTGTTGGTAGGCGGCAACGGAAAGCAGCTCCTCGGGGTCTACATGGTTGATGTAGTAGCTGTTCTGCGAGTCGATGTAGGGCGTTTTGTCACCACGCGGATCCTTCGCGCCCATCCAGAGGTGCTTGATCGACTGCCCGGGGAGACGTAGCCCCGGTGACCAGCCCATCAGTCTTCGGCCGTTGTCGGTCACTTTCTTCGCCCAATAGTCGAGGTGGCTCTGCGGAACCTTCTCGCCGCGCTCACGCGCCTCGTCCGTGCCAAGGTGAATGATCGGCATATCCGCGGCCGGCGCGAGCGAGCAAAGTTCGTCGATCAGCTCGCCCAGGATGATTTTCGCCTCTTCGCACGAAAGATCATTGATGCCCGTCGCCTTGCGGAACGCGAGCGTATGGCCGGGCATGTCGAGCTCGGGAATGACCGTTACGCCGCGCGCCTTCGCAAAGGCAAGGATGTCCTTGAACTCGGCCTGCGTATAGAACTTCCCGACGTTGCGCGAGAACGCCTCATTCTTCTGGAGCTCTGGATGCTTCTTGGACTCGAGCCGCCAGCCGTAGTTGTCGGCGATGTGCCAGTGGAAGACATTGAACTTGTAGTCCGCGCTGGTCGCGATGATGTCCTTGATCGACTCGACGCTCTGGTAGTTGCGTCCGCAGTCGAGCATCAGCCCGCGATACTTGAACTCCGGCCTGTCGTAAATATCGCAATCGGGAATTGCGGTTCCATCGGCTTCAGATAATTTCTTCAGCTGGTTGAAGGTCACCTTCGCGTATCGCAGACCTTCCTCGTCGCGGGCATGGACCGATGGCTTTCCTCCGCGCACGACAAGCAGGTACGAACCAGGCCCGACTGGAGTCTTCAAAGGAGCACGGGCGGCGCTTTTTCCATCTCTCGCGCCGTGCCGATTCAGATCCATCTGGCGGGGCATAAGTTCGTCCAAGCAGTCTGCATGCGCAGCAAGGCAAGCCGCCGCGCATGCAAACAATGCAACAGCAACCCAGCGATATGACCCCATGCGATCTACAGGATAATTCTACTGCTTGACTATCAGGGCCATGAAGACGAGGTCTTCGGAGCCGGCGGAGTTGTCCACGCCGTGGCCTGAGCCCGAAGGCGTCCAGGTCGTGTCGCCAGCGGAGATGCTGCGCTTCGTGCCGTTGTCGTCGTATACGGCTTCGCCGGAAAGGATGAAGTAGCTCTCCCCTTCCCCATGGTGCTCGTGATACCCGAGCGTGGAGCCCGCCGGTATCGTCACCTTGGCATAGAGCCCGCACTTGTCTCCAAGTTCCTCATCAAGGACGAGATCAAGCTTGAGCTCGCCCTTGCCGTTACCACTCGGCATAGTGATTGTCTTCTTCATATTTTCTCCATTATCTGAGGCGGATGAAGAGCGGATCGGGATTGAGCTCGCGCTTAAGAGCCTTGACCTCCTTCGTCGTGAGTGCCGCGTCGTACACGCGCCAATCGTCGAGGAGGAAGCCGTCGCCGGAAACAGCGTTGTAGTTCTTCGCCGTTCCGTGGATAGATCCGAACTGGCCCTTGCCGTCAATGGTGGCAGGGAGAACTGTGCCAACGGTTGCCGACGTTCCGTCCACATAGAGCGTAGTTCCATTTGCATTGGCTACGATGGTAACAAGATGCCACTTGTTCATCAAGTCTGCAATGCCTGCCACGGAAACGACATCGCTTCCGGCCGCTCCACCCGTCCAAGACACAACAGAGATCGTTGAGGAATCCTTCGCAATCAAAGCCATTCCGACATCCCACCCACTACCAAAGTTCCAAAGGATTGTATTGTTCGCTTCCTTGACTTTCAGGAGCGACGTCACCGTCATCTCGCCGGCGTAGAAAGGCGACTTATTTGAAGTATTTGAGCCATAGTAAGGCTTATATGAACTATCAAACACTCCGGCCTTGCCGTTTTTCCCGTTGACAAACGTCGAATTAAGGTTCCCGAAGTTGTACGTTGAATCGGACGCGATCGAATTCGCCGCGTTAAAGTCGTAGTGCATGAAGTTCGCGAGAGACTTGACCGTCGCCGTCACGGTGTTGCCGCTGATGGTCGTCGTATAGCGTCCGCCGGCCTTGGCCGCGATCGTCTCAGCCGTCAGCTCCGTCGCAGAAGGTGCCGTGAAGAGCGTCAACTCCTGCCCGACGGTAAGATTGGCCGCATCGATGTTGGACGTGTCGACGGCAGGTACAAATCCCGACGGCAGGTTCCAGCTCGACGCCGTGGTACCCGTGGCGGACGGCTTGAGCGTCAGCGAGCCGAGAGCCGTGGGTGCCGTCGCGAGGTTGATGGTGGCGCACCCCTTGGCGACAATGTTGACTCCCGTAAGGTTACAGGCCTTATCTGCATTCCCAACCAACCCAAGTGTGACACCATCCGCGATGAGCGTTCCCGTAGTCTGGGTGCCACTGGCAGTATTGGCATTGACAATCGGGAAATAGCCCGCGCCGGAAACCGTAAGCGTATGCCCGTTGAGCGCCAGCACCGACGCGGCATGGCCGGAATTGACGATTCCCCAACCGTTGTTCGACGATTCAGCTTTCACCATCGCATCGGCGGCAAGCGTGAGCGAAGCCGTCTGACGGGAGTTCTGACCAATATCCGAACCGGAATTGTAAAGCGCGCCCTTGTAAACTCCGCTCTGTGCGTCACATACGCCCTTGCCGGAGATCGTAATCGCATAGCAGGCGTCAGCGGTATTGGCGAGGTCGAGACTACCGCCGTCTTCGACGACAATCCGCGAGAGATTGGCAATGGCCTGGCCATAGTTGTTCTTGCCGTAGGCTTGACCGCCGATTCCCGTCTTGATGGTATTTGCCTCGCTGCCGGACTTGACCGTCAGACCGCCGGTAAAGGTGTTGCTCGCATTGAACGTAACAGCGCCATACGTCTCGACCGCACCCGCACCGGAAATTTCGGCATTCTCCGTGACAGTGTCAAGCTTAAGAACCGTACCAGCATCAGTGGCAATGCCAGTTGTCGCGGAAATGTTGGCATTGCGCGTGAACGTCGCGCCGTTCTTGACGCTAATGTTGGCGGCTGTGATTGTTCCTTCGCCGGAGAATGTCACAACACCCGAACCCGTGATGGTGAGCGAACCGAGCGTGTAGGTTCCAGAAATCGTTATCGCGGCATCGCCAGCAAGCTGGATGATCGCTTCGCCGTTCTCGGAAGGCATCGCCGAATCGTTCCAATTCGACGCAGTGTCGAAGGCAACCGTTCCGGTCGCCTCAAGCGTCGGCACGTGCGGCATGATCGTGAGAGTTCCATCGGAGTACGAGATGCTCGGATTGGAAACCACATCGCCGTTTGCATCATAGAGGATGACGTTGGCGGGCTGGGCACTCGTTGAAAGCGCGATGACGTCGGATGTGCTCTGCAGCTGCGCCGCGAGCGAACCGCCCTGCGCGACGGTGATCGTCGCTGTCGGACGGCTCGTGCCGACGTTGAATGTCACTCCAGAACCGACCGTTATCGTGCCGGAAGACGCTGTGAGCGAGGCCGGCGTCACGACGACATCAGACGCGGCTGTCTGATCTTTGACAAACGACATGTTCCCATTTAGGACCATTTCTGATGTTACATCGAGGTTCCCTGTCAACAAGGCGATTGCACCACCTTTAAACACCACTCTATCCAGCGTTCCAGAACCAGCAAAACCATCCTGCATTGCGATATAACTACTTTCTGTAGTGGCCGAGCCTCCATCAAGGGCAAGAGATCCAACCCAAACCCAGCGACCGATTTTGCTTACCAATGACGCTTCTCCACGAACTATAACTTCGGTCTTGGCCCAAGGATCGCCGTCTGCATTTGAGCCATCGAGGTTCGTGTATTCGTTCAGCGTAACCGAGCCTCCAGCGATGTCGAAAGTGCCTGTACTGCCAGTGGCTGAACGGATGTTGGTAAACGAAAGTTCACCGCCGCCAATCTTGGTGAGCGTGTAAGTGCTAAAACCGAGGTATGACGCAGCGCCACTCTTTCCGCAACCAATCTTGTTGGCACCGCCGATAGTCGCGTCGCCCGTAAGAGTGAATCCCCTAAGAGTTCCAGTGGGGAATTCGCCGCCAGAGGACGTCAGGGCCCATGGCCAGCTGCCTGCGCCCGCACCGGCAATCGTGAACGCATTGGCCTCGTTAACGGCCATGCCATTAACGTCGAACGTCGCGCCGCTCGCCACAACAATTGAAGGCGTTGCGCCAAGAACGGCGGGAGAACCCTGCTGGAACACGCCGCTTTCGACCGTCGCCTTGATCGCGTAAAGCGAACCCGTGTCGTTTGTCGCGACATTGATGACAATGTTAGTGTCGCCGCGCACATTCAATTCGGCAAGGCTGACCGCCTGGTCAACAGTCAATGTTGTGGAGGCGGAAGCCACGATTTCGACGTAGCCGGAAGCGGGCGCCTCGACCGTCTGGCCGTTCAGCGTCCACGTGCCTGCGCTCCAGGTCGTCGCAGCGCCGCTGAGCGTGAGCGTGTAGGTGCGGATGTTGTCTGGCGTATTGGGCGGCATGATCTCAATCGCCGCGATGCCGCCGCGGGAATTACCGTTCTTGGCCAAACCATATATCGTGAGCGGTCCGGACAGGTTCTTGATGCGCAGGGCGTTCACGCCATAGACAGGCGTCGAAAGAGCAGCCTTGCCCCAAGTGGAATTGCCGACAACAACCGCGCCGACCGTGGAATCCCACGTGTAGGTCGTTCCGTTCACGGTCTTCGCTAGAAAATCACCATTTGCAGTGTCGGACGAGCAATAGACGATGACGTCATACGTCTCGTAAGGAACGTTGGAAAGCGTCACCGTAGCGCCGTTCCCGCCATTGGCACCATCATCAAGATAGCCGCTGATGATCGTGCTGCCGGAGCAAGCCCAGGTATTGGCCGAAGACCACTTCAAAGTCGAAAGGCCGTCGGCGAACATCGCAGTGGAAGTGCCGCTGGCGGAATTGTTGTCGTGAATCCAATTGTCAGTTGTGGCAAGAGCGCCGGAAACATCCGTTCCGTATTCGCTGGTGAAATTGAAGCCCGCCACGCCCGGCGTAAGCCACGAACGGAGAAGACCGCCCTGAACGCCGGTAAGGTCAAGCTTTGCAAGTTCCTCCGTCGAGGGCTGGACATCTGCCGCCAAACGCACATTACCCATGCTGCGCAGTTTCACCGACGATGCCGCAAAAGCAGCATCCATTGTGATGGTCACACCAGATGCTACGCCCAGTTCAAGCGTGGTTTCGCCACTGAAGCGCGTATTCAACGCCGAGACTGTGGTATCTTCCGTGACTTGGGGCAGTTCAGAGAAGAACTTGTAACCCTTCATCTCATCCTCGGTGAGCGTTCCCGAAAAAACGGCAAGAGAAGTAATCTTGAGCCCAGTCGCTGGCAGAAGTGTCGTGCTCGTCGTTCCGCGCAGACCGCCGATGGAAAAACCCTTATACGTCGAACCCGATGAGCGCAGGCCCACAACACTATAAAGGGTCGTTCGAACCACCGTATCATCCTCGCTTGATGTCGGGCCAAGGGCGTAGCCATAAGTGCCATTCGTCTGCTGGTGGTTGTAGATCAGCGTCGTATAGTTCGCGGGAACCGGGTTCTTCGTCGCCCCAGATTCACCGCTCCAATCAACGCCATCCCAAATTCCCTTGGTGTTGCTGTTACCAGAAAGAAGATAATAACCTGTCAAGTTCGCCTGACTGTCACTCACGTATGAGGTAAACAAGACCTGGGCGTTCTCGGCGGCAAGATCCAGCCCCGAGCAGCGCATTATCACCGTAAAAACATTGAGCGCATCGGTGCTCGTGACCGTGATGCCGTTATCGCCGGAGATCTGGAGATACGAATCGGTCTTCGTATTGCCATTCTCACTCAAGGTAAACGTTCCCTTGGTCAGGGTCGTGAAATCCCCGTCCCATACGGCGACGGGCGTTGCCGCCATGGCCGCGAGCGACAACGAGCAGGCAATGGCAGAAATTGTGCGCTTTGAGGTTAGAATCGTTGATACCGACATGAGTTTCCTCCCCATCTATATATACGACATGCACTATCACACGCCGTGAGAATTGTATCAATTACCCCGAAAAATGTCAAATCGGCGTGGATGGTTTTGAAAACTTCAAAAATATGGAATCAAAACAAGAATCTGCCGGTCAAAAACAAGGGGAGCGGCAAAAATGCCGCTTCCCTTGTCATGACTGTGGCCGCGCGTGGCACGCGGCCAGATCTCGCGCAATTTAGTACGCCATGAAGAACATGCCCTTGGCGACCTTGACGAGCTTTGTTATACCGCCCTTCTTGACAAACTTCCAGCCCGCAGGGGCCGCAGGATCGGTATCACGCAGGACGATGAACTCCCTGCCGCCGGATTGAGTCGCCGCATCAATCGTCGCATACCAGTGTCCAGCGCCGTCCTTGGCCATGTAGCCAAGAGAATCAACGCCCTTGATCGCCTCAAGCTTTCCAGATCCCTTGAAGACGAAATCCTTCACCGATGCCTTCGAGACGCAAAGCGGGAACTTGTCGTTATTGTTGATCTTAAGCGCATTGCCGTTGACTGTGACCGAGTAATTGGTGCTGACATAGTCGAAAGTCATGACAACAGTATACGTGCCACCAACGGCCGCTGCCGTTTCGCATGTCGTCGCATTCCAGGCATAGCCATTGTTCTCCCTCGCGAGGACGTAGAAGTTCGTAGCGGTAGCTCCGTCGTTCTCGGCAAGCGCGAACGCGCCCTGCGTACCCTCGGGAGTCGCAACCGAGAGGTCGCTCAACTCGGCGTAAGTCAGGTCCTTGAACGTGATTTTGACTTGGTCGCCAGTAGTCTCACTCACCGCAGTGAAAGTGTTGTCGGAAATGTCCGCAACAGATTCAGCATACACGACCGCGTTGCTCCAATCTCCTCCTGCCGCAGTCTCGCCTGTCGTACCGGCGTTTTCGTTGACCCATTCATTCTCATCTGCAACCACGGTGTTCTGCAGCTCGCCTGCCACGTCATTTACATTGATGACGTATGTCGCAGGAGCCCTGCCTGCCGCAGGATGATTAATCGGAGCGGTTATCGTGATGGTGTTGCCATCACGAGTGAAGGTGCCAACAGTGCTACCATTCCAAGTCAGAGAATAAGTAGCCGTATCATAGCCGGTTCCGTCCACGGTCGCAGTGATCGTCACATTGGTGAAGTCAGCACCATATGTAACGGTTCCAGGCGTGACGGTGACATTCGCGACGGCTTCGACCGTCGAGGTGATGGAATGGATCTTGCCGTAGCCAGCCAGTTCGACGCGACTAAGACTACGCTCCGACGCAGTAGCGATGGGGAATTGCTTGTTGCCGAAATCGTCTTGCAGTTCCGTCGTGCCAACCGTGAAGGAAACGTTCGTCTGCGCAGCGTCGGAGTAGTCCAATACAATCGTGACATCCACAGGCGTCTCGACCGGATCAGCGCCGCTGAGCTTGACCCAGTTGTTGGTGATGTAGGCGTAGTAGTTTGTCGCATTATTCGCGTCGTAGGCAACGGTGAGCGCGGTCTGCGCACCTACTACAACAGAATTGTCGATGTCCTCGTACGCAGTCGGCGTGAACACCGCGTCATCGACAACCACGTATGTCTTCTTGTTGCTCTCCGAAGAAGTCGGAGTCAGCTTAACTACTGTATTAGTCGGCAAGTCAATCGACAAGGCACTCGCGGCAACAGTTACTTCGCCAACGACGTTGGTATCCCAATTCGCCGCAGAAGAAGTAAGGTCATCACCCTCAGCAGTCCCGCTAAACCAAGGGTCTTGCGCCGCAAGTACATGCCCTGCGAAGGCAATAGTCGACAAAAGAACAAGTGTTTTTATGCGCATAACAGAACGTTTCATAACTGTTTTTCCTTTGAACACGCATAGCATACCAAATTTTTGCCCTCCCCCGCAAGGGGGAAGATGAAAAAATTTCCCCCACAAGGGGGATGATGAGCTTTATCACGTCACACACCCGCGTCTTCTTCTTCAAAATCGGCAAGTTCGTCGGGTCTGTCGGGAGGAACCATAAGATAACTCAGAACCTTCGTCGCGATACGCTTGAACACGGGTCCCGACGAGTTGCCGCCCTGATGGAATTTGCGCTTCTCGTCGAAGTCGAGCGTAACGAGAATCACGAGCCTCGGCTCGGACGCGGGCACGATTCCGCAGAACGTAGCGCGGAAGAGCGAGTCGGAGTAATGCCCGTTCACCACCTTCTGGGCCGTCCCTGTTTTGCCGGCAACCGAGTATCCGCGAATCGCCGCCCTTCTGGCCGTTCCCGCAGGAGAAGCGACGCCAAGCATGACCTTCCGCATCTCTCTCGCAGTTGATTCCTTTATGGGGCGCCCAGCAGGAGAAGGCGAATGCCTGTAGATCTCCTCCCCGCGGTGATCCACAATCCTGTCCACGATGTACGGCTTCATCCGCAGGCCGTTGTTCGCTATCGCCTGATACGCCGAGCAGAGCTGGATCGCCGTGACGGCGACGCCCTGCCCTATCGGAGCGCGCGACCACTTCACCCTGTCCCATCTTCTCCAGTCAGGAAGGATGCCGAACTCCTCGCCTGGCAGTTCTATGCCCGTCTTCGCGCCGAAGCCGAAGCGCGACATATACGTCCAGAGGTTCTTCGGCCCCATGTCGCTGCCGATCTTTCCGACGACGATGTTCGACGAGTGGACCACTGAATCGCCGACGGTCATAAGCGGCTCCCACACGTGGCTTCCGTCGCCAGGGAGCTTGTAGTACCTCTCGTCGTTCCTGTTCGTCGAATACTTCGTCTCGGGACGGACGAGCCCCATATCGATGGCTCCTGCAACCGTGATGACCTTCATAACGGAACCTGGCTCGTACGTAAAGCTCGTCACGCGGTTCACCTTCGCGTTTTCTGGGGTGCGGCCGAACGCGAGCGGATCGAAGTCGGGGCGTGAGGCCATGGCAAGGACAGCGCCCGTCGCGGAATCCATGACGACGCTCCACCCAGACGCGGCGCCGTACTCTTCAAGCCCCCACTTGAGTGCCTGCTCCACCTCGTACTGGATGTTGTGGTCGATCGTGAGATGTATGTCCGCGCCAGGCAAGGGCGAGATCGTCTCGATGCGTCTGTCGTATATCTCGTGCCCGTGCGCGTCCTTCATGCCGCGTATCTTGCCCGGAACACCGGTAAGCTCCCGGTTGTAGCGAAGCTCTATCCCGGCGGAACCCACGCTCTGGGCGTTGATCGAGCCAAGCACGTGCGACAGGAGCCGCCCGTGGAGATACTGCCGCGCCTGCGTGTCCTCGATCCTGAGCCCCGCGACGCGGGTAGAGTCGCAGAGCTTCTCGTGCGCCTCTGGGTCGGACGATATGGCGAGGAACTGATAGCGCTTCGACGTGTTTAGAGCCATCCTGTAGACCTTCGCGCGGTCGATCCCGAGGGCATCGGCTATCGTGCAGACGATCTGCTCGCGCGTGCGCGGCGCCTCGCCCTTGCGCTGGACGACGCGGTTGGTCAGCGCGACCGGGTCCATGCGGTATTCCCATATCGGCACCGATTTCGCAAGCGGATAGGAATCGCCGAACGAATCGTAGATTGTGCCTCGGCAACCCGGCAGTTCGCGCGAAAACGTATAGTCGATGGAGCCGACTTCGGGATCTATGTGCGCCCTTATCAGCTTCTGCGACGAGTATCCCGCGAACAGCAGAAGCAGAACGACGGGAAACCAGAAACGCCAGTTTTCGCCGCGCATCGGCATCGCGTCACCTGCGTCTGCGATTCGAGGCCATTCCTGCGGCAGGATTCCTCGCCGGCGTGTACTTGGCCGTCTGGGCGGCCTTGCTGCGCTCCCTCGCGCGCGCAACGGATATCTGCCCGGAATACGGGCGGCCAGACGCGTCCATGCGGACAACCTGCGTCGCCGGATTCGGCGTCTTCATCGAAATACCGTGCCTAAGGAGAGCCGTCTCGAGGCTCTCGTTGGTCTTCATCCTGTCCCACGCCGCGCTCTGGCGCTTCTGCTCGTCCTCGAGCTTCGCCAGCAGACGCTCCTTCTCGCGGATCGTCGTGCTGAGCTGCGTGCAGCTTGACGTGGCCAGCACATAGAGAATGCCCCATGCGAAGAGCATGACCATCACCGCGCCGATCTTCACGGAAAGACCGGCGACGACAGACATCTTCTTCGGCATCTTGCGGTTTTTTCTCATTGTATGCTACTCCTTTTCTGCGGCCCGGAGCTTTGCGCTCCGCGACCGGGGGTTTAAGTCTTCTTCTTCCTTCGAGGCGACGACCACCCTTCTGGTCACCGCCTTCATGCGGGGCTCCTCGCCCTCCCAGCGCTCGCCGCCCTGCAGCAGCGAAACCATCCTGCCTATGTGCCCGGCGAAGAACCGCTTTACGATCCTGTCGGTCAGAGACTCGAACGTGATGACCGCGAATCTGCCGCCTCTCCTCAACAGGTCGAGCCCGCCTTCAAGCGCACGCCCGAGTTCGCCGATCTCGTCGTTCACCTCCATCCGGAGCGCCTGGAAAACGCGCGTCGCCGGATGGCGTCCGTTTCTCCGCCCGACAACCTTCTCGATGAACTCGGCAAGCTCTACCGTCGTCTCGAACGGCTTCTCAGCGCGCTCCTTTGCGACGGCCTTCGCGATGCGCCTCGCCTGCGGCTCCTCTCCAAGTGTGCGGAAGATCTCTTCCAACCTCTCCGCACTCTCTCCATTCACGATGTCGGCGGCGCTCAGGCCGCACGACCTATCCATGCGCATATCAAGGGGTCCCTCGCGCAGAAAGCTGAACCCGCGTCCGGCTTCATCAAGCTGAGGACTCGACACGCCCAGATCCAGCAGAATCCCATCGACTTCGTTCCACCCTTTTTCATTCGCAATCTCCTTCAAGCTCCCATGCCGTCCCCTGACGGCCGTCAGTCCCGCGACTTCTCCGATTTCGCGGATGGCCTGCTCGTCGCGGTCTATGCCGAGAACCTCTCCGCCCCGGGCGATGATCTCTTTCGCGTGTCCGGCCCGCCCGAGCGTCCCGTCCACGTATCTCCCTCCAGGCCTCACGGACAGCGCCTCTACCGTTTCCTTCAGCAGAACTGGATTGTGGCTGCCCATCTTCCCGTCTCTTCTCCGTCAGAACCCGGCCGCCAGCAGCGCTTCGCCGAACTCGGCCTGATCGACCTTGTCCTCCGGCGGAAGCGCCTCTGGATTCCAGAGTTCGATTTTACGAACCGCACCCACCATCGCGACCGTCGTCGTCAAGTTCGCGAACTGAAGGAGCTTGTCGCTGATGCGGATGCGGCCTTGGACGTCAAGGGCAAGCTGTTCGGAGTTTGCGCCGATAATGTGAAGCGCGCGAGAGAGCGAAGGATCAAAGAGCGCCTTCTCGCGGAGCTTCGCCAGCCGCGCCTCCATCTCTTCCTGGGGAATGATGTTGAGGCACTGCTTGGCATTGTCGGGCATCACGAAGACATACTGCGGATCGCCGAGAATCTGCCGCCATCCAGCCGGGATGGTGAAGCGCTTCTTGGGATCCAGCGCGTGGTCATAGCGTCCAAGAAGGAAGCCTTTTCCACCGCCAGTCGACTCCGCGACACTCTGTTTGCCTACCTTTGACATTTTCTGACACCATTATACACTTTCTGACACCAACGTGCAACAGGAAATTTTAAAAATTTTTCGCCTTTCAAAAAAGCGAAAGAATTAGCGAAAAACCTTTGAAAAAGCGGGGTAT
>ONVK01000158.1 GCA_900321255.1 uncultured Lentisphaerota bacterium
TATCGATGTCGAGAATACGAGGATCGTGTCCATGCCGGAAATTATACCATGTCGTCCGCCAATTTCGCAATAGGCGTTTTAATTTTTGCGCGATTTACTTCTTTCCTTGCGGGTGGATATGGTATAATATTTGCATGACAATTGAACCTGCAAAAGACTATGACGCAATGAGCGCGATCGGCGCGTCGATTCTCTTCGACGAGGCGATGCGCAAGATCGTGAAGGGCGAGCGGTATAATCTCGGGCTCGCCACAGGTAACACGATGATCGAGCTGTACGCGCAGCTCGCGGCGAAGTTCAATGCCGCGCGCGCCGATCTTTCGCTTCTTTCGACCTGGAATCTCGACGAATACTCCGCCGACGGCAAGAGCGCCGTGCCTCACGACCATCCGCTCTCCTACTGGAAGTACATGCACGAGATGCTGTTCTCGAAGTTCGACCCTGCGCTCGGCTTCCGCGAGGAGAACGCACACTTCCCCGACCCCGCGTCGCCCGAAACCTACGACCCCGCGATTGCGGCGTCCGGAGGTCTCGACCTCCAGCTTCTCGGCATCGGCTTCAACGGACACATCGCGTTCAACGAGCCGATGAGGGAGGACGAAATCTCCGTGGGGGCGTTCGCGGCGCTCCCGACGCGCGTCCTGCCGCTCTCGCAGGAGACGATCAAGCAGAACACTAAGGTGACGGCTGGAGGCGACGCGGCTCTTGTGCCGCGCTACGCGGCAACAATGGGGATGGCGCCGATACTCGCCGCAAAGAAGTGCCTCCTTCTCGCCTGCTTCGCCGAGCAGACCGCGCCGCTCAACGCGATCATCGCGCGCAACGGCGAGCCGACGCCGTTCCTCCCCGCGTCGTATCTGTGGCGGCATCCGGATTTCAGGCTTATCTACACTGCGGACAAGGTTTTGATGACATGATTGTCGCTAAGGCACATTTCGCGGCGGCTCTGCTGCTGGCGGCCGGAACGTGCGCGGGGAGCCCCGCGGCGGAAGTCGCCTGCGGGGAGAACGCGCTGCGCCTCTACGCGAAACCGCTTGCGTACGAGGTCATGAGAGGCGGTAAGACGCTAGTCCCGAAGACGGGTATCGGAATCTGCATCGACGGGAAATGGCTTGGCGATGACGCATTGCCGCGCGAGGTCGTCCGCGGCGAGTCCGCCGAGGAAAAGGTCGCGGCTCCGGTCTACAAGAAGGGCTTGGTCGACCTGCGCCGTGTGGAGAAGCTCGCCGACTTCGGCGACTTCGCCATTCGCATCGTCGCGCGCGAAGACGGCGTCGCCTATCGCTTCGAACCTGCGAAAGGCGGCATCGTCACGGACGAGAGGGCGGACGTCACCCTGCCGAAGACGGCGCGGTGCTGGTTTTGTCGCACAAGCCGCACGACGATAGGATGCGAGGAGGCGGTTCCTGAGTTCGCGGACGCGACAGCGCTCGCGACGGATCCGTGCAAGGCGTTCTACCTTCCGTTCGCGTATTCGGCCGAGGGCAAGTCCGTGGCCGTCCTGGAGACTGCGCTGCACGACTACCCGGTCTGGAACTTCGGCGACGTCGCCGCGACGGACGCCGGCATCCGGCTGTCGTCGCTCTTCGCGAAATACCCGAGGACAACGCATCGCGTCGCGAACCCCGACGGCTGGCACAACCGCAGGACCGTTGAGACGGGCGGACGCTGGGTCTGCGTGGACGAGACGGAGGACTTTATCGCAAAGGTGCATCCCGCACGGCCTCTTCCGTGGCGCGTGTTTGTTCTTGCCGACGCGCCGGCGAAGCTCTGCGAAGCCGACATCGCGTACGCGCTTGCGACTCCCAACTCCTCCACTCCCAACTCCTCCACTCATAACTTCTCTTGGGTCAAGCCGGGCAAGGTCGCGTGGGACTGGTGGAGCGCCTTCGACAACAAGGGCGCCGCGCGGGGCTGCACGACCGAGACGTACAGGCGCTTCATAGACTTTGCCGCAAGCAACGGCGTGGAGTACGTTCTCCTCGACGAGGGCTGGAGCGAGAAGCTCGACATCTGGAAGTGCAGTCCGTCCGTGGACGTTCCGGCGATCATTGAGTATGCGGACAAGAAGGGCGTCGGCGTAATCCTGTGGATGGCGTGGGCGCAGGCGTACGGCGCGGAGGAGAAGGTCGCGGAGCACTTCTCGAAGCTCGGCGCGAAGGGCTTCAAGGTGGACTTCATGGACCGCGGCGACGCGGATGTCGCGTCCTTCCTCGAGAAGTTCGCGGCGGCGTGCGCGCGCCACCGCATGGTCGTCGACTACCACGGCGTGTACCGTCCGGTGGGCCTGAGCCGCACGTATCCGAACGTCCTCAACTACGAGGGGGTTCACGGCCTAGAGTACATGAAGCTCTACAGGGGCGAGGACATGATGGCGAACGACGTCGCGGCGTTCTTCCTGCGGATGACTGCGGGTCCGATGGACTACACGCCCGGCGCTATGGACAACTACCGCATCGG